>CANJSG010000012.1 GCA_947476875.1 Verrucomicrobiota bacterium
ATCCATCCGCAGGCCTCCCTTCAGCTTCTTGGCCGAGGCGCTGTGGCATTCGTAGCAATGCTCCGCCATCACCGGACGGATCTTCGTCTCGAAAAATTCGGGGCCCGAGGTGGCCGCAAGGACGCCAAACGAACCCGCCGTCCATGCGAGGACGGTCGACAGCAATGCGGGTGTGGAGCGGATCTTCATTGGGCTAGATAGGGGACTATCGAACGGCCTCGAACCAACGTCGAACCGAAATACCGGTCAAACGACCGATGACTTTGGCTTTCCAGCAGGACCAAGGTTTGGTGTGTTCTTCGGCAATCCCATGTTTCGCCAACTCATACTTCCAACGCTCGCCCTTGCAATCGGACTTTCCGTCGGCGTCGGCGTCGCCGCCGAGCCGGCTGTCGAGAGCACCGTCCGCCACTCGTATCTCGTCCTCGGCGGCAAGACCGCCATCATCGGCGAGGACGGGAAGGCCCAATGGGAATTCAAAGCCGGTTCACGGGACGGTTTCGTGCTGCCGAACGGCAACGTGCTGCTCGCCTTTTCAGACCGTGTTGAAGAAATCGTGCCCGCCGGCGAAAAGCTCAACCGCACCGTCTTTACCTACGAGCGCAGCAAGGAGAACGGCGAGATCGGCACCGTTCAACGCCTCTACAACGGCAACACGCTCATCACGGAACTCGGCGGAAAACCCAGGCTGCTTGAAGTGAACCCCCAGGGCAAAGTCGTGCTCGAAGTTCCGTTGCAGCCAGAAACCGACAATACCCATTTGCAGACGCGCATGGCCCGGCAGCTCCGGAACGGCAACTACCTGGTCCCGCACCTCCTCGCCTTCGCCGTTAAGGAATACTCGCCGGAAGGCAAAATAGTGCGCGTCCTGAAGACCGATCTCGACGAGCTCGGAGGCCGCAAGGCGGAGAACTGGCCGTTCACCGCCATCCGCCTCGACAACGGCAACACGCTGGTTTCCCTCACGCACGGCAACAAGGTCGCGGAGTTCAATCAACTCGGGGAAGTAGTCTGGAAGGTGACCAACGAACACGTGGGCGGCCAGTTCAAGGACCCGTGCGGCTCACAGCGCCTCGCCAACGGCAACACCGTCGTCGGCAGCCACGCCGCGAACAAGGGAGTCTCGATGATCGAGGTCACACCCGACCACAAGATCGTCTGGACCAGCGACCACCCGCTCGCTGCCGGCGTGCATCACTTCCAGATCCTCACCACCAACGGCAAGCCCGAGCCCGGGATGCCGCTGAAGTAGACGAGGCGAGCGCCTAAACCTCTTCCAGCGCCTTCGTCGCATCGCCGAACTTCGGCAGGCGGACGTTCATCTTGTCCATCATCGACAGGTAGAGACGGCACATCTGGCGGTCGGACTTCCCCTTGTAGTCGAGCACGCGTCCGCCCTTGATCCGGCCGCCGCCGCCACCCACCACCACCACCGGAAGCTGCGTCGCGTCGTGGTTGCCGTTCAGCATCGAGGAGCAATACATCAGCATCGTGTTGTCGAGCAGCGTGCGGTTGCCTTCCTGGATGGCGTCCAGCTTGCGCGCGATGTAGGCGACCTGCTGGAGGAAAAATTGGTTCACCTTCAGCCAGTCCGCCGTGTCGCTGTGCGAGAGCAAGTGATGGATCATGTAATCCACGCCGAGGTTCGGGAAGCGCAGCGAACTGTGGTCGTTGTTCAGCTTGAGCGTGGTGATGCGTGTAGTGTCGGTCTGGAAACCGAGCACGAGGATGTCGCACATCAACTTCATGTGTTCGGCAATGTCCTGCGGGATGCCGTCGGCGGGACGCGGAATGTTCGGTGCGGAGAGCGTCGGACGCCAACCCTGCAACTCGCCCTTCTTGCCGGCGTTCTCGATGCGCTGCTCCACGTCGCGCACGGAGTCGAGATACTCGTCCAGCTTGTGCTGGTCGTTCCTGCTGATCTGGCGACGCAGGTCCGTCGCGTCGGACAACACGGCGTCGAGCACGCTCTTGTCACCGCGGCTCACCTCGTCCTTGAACAGCCGGTCAAACGCCAGCGCGGGATAGATCTCCAGCGGCGTCGGAGTGGTCGGCGACGTCCACGAGATGTGGGAACTGTAGAGCATCGAGTAATTCTTGTGGACGGACGGGTTCGATTTCTCACAGCCCAGCACGAGGCTCGGCACCTTGGTCGAACGGCCGTAGGTCTGCGCCATCAACTGGTCGATGCTCGTCCCGGACCGAATCTCTCCGCCGGACGCCAATGGCGCACCGGACAGAAGGTTGCCCGTCTGCGAGCTGTGGATGTTCCCCTTCAACGCCTCCTCGTTGTATAGCCCACGGACAAACAGCATCTTCTCGCGGAAGTCGTTGAGCGGCGCGAGCACCTTACCGAGCTCCATCTGTTTGCCCTCGCCCTTGGCCCACCATTCCTTCGAGTGAAAGCCGTTGCCGGAAAAGAGCACGGCCAGGCGCACGGGCGCTTCGCTGGCGGGCTTGACACCGGCGGGCGGCGTATCGCCCCAGACGGTGAGCGATTCCATCCACGGCAGCGCCATCGTGACGCCGGCGCCACGGAGAAAGGTGCGACGGGAGAATTGGTGTCGGCTCATAGTCAGTTGAGGTTTGACGTCGTCGGTCGGGTTAATCTTCGGAAACCATTTCCTTCCCACGAATCTCGCGGAACTGCCTGCTTTGGACAATCGATTCGATGGCGGCGGTTACTCGGTAGTCGCTCCTCTTCAGCTTGGCCTGCATCTCCGTGATCAACGGGTTGTCGGACAACTGGACGCCCCGCCCGAGCGAATAGCCGAGCAGCTTGCGGCAGAATTGTCTCAGGAAGGCATCGCGGCGTTGGGTCAGGAGATAGGTCCGCAGGCCTTCGAGTCCGTTGATATTGGAACCGTCCATCACCTTCGTGCGGCTATCGATGGGCCGCCCGCCAAGGTCGTGGTCACGCAGGCGGCCGATGGCATCGAACGCTTCCAAGGAATAGCCGAACGGGTCGATGCGGCGATGGCAGCCGGCGCACTTCGGATCGGTGGTGTGCTTCTCCGTCAGTTGGCGAACGCTCAGCGCCTCGGTGGCCTCGTCTTCCGGGAGGCGCGGCACATCTTTCGGCGGGCGCGGCAGCTTCTCGCCGAGCAGGACCTCGTTGAGCCAGTTGCCCCGCAGGATCGGACTGGTGCGCGAGGCGCCAGATTGTTTGGCGAGCGTCGCCGCCTGTCCGAGCACCCCGCCACGGCCGAAGAGTTTGACGCCGTCCACCCTTTGCCAACCGGGACCGCTGAAGCCGGGGATCCCGTAGTGGCGGGCCAGGTCGGCGTTCAGGAAGGAATAGTCGGCGTCGAGGATGTCGAGGACGCGGCCGTCGCGTTGGAAGAGGTCGGTGAAGAAGCGGATCGGCTCCTCATACATCGCGTCGCGCAGCCCGTTGAAGGTCGGGAAGTGGCGCTCGCTCTTTTCGTTGAGCTCGTTGAAGTCGTAGATGTGCAGCCACGCACAGGCGAACTCGGTCGCCAACCGGCGCACGCGAGCATCCTGCAACATCCGCCGCGTCTGGGCGGCGAGCACCTTCGGTTCGTGCAGTGTGCCATTGGCAGCGACGGCGCGGAGTTCGGCATCCGGCGCGGAGGACCACAGGAAGTAGCTCAGGCGGGTCGCGAGGTCCCAGTCGTTGACCGGCGCGGCCTTTTCCCCGGGCCCGGGTTTCTCGGCGCGATAAAGGAAAGCCGGCGCCACCAGCACCCGGGCCAACGTCAGACGGACCGCGGCCTCGTGTGGCAACTCCTCGGTGCGAAGCTTGCGGTAGAGGTCGCGGAGTTCGTCCTGTTCACCGGTGGAAAGAGGACGACGATACGCGCCTTCGGCGAACTTCAGCACGGCGTCCAGATGCTTCGGCTGCGTGTCCACGAGCAGCTTCTTGAAGACTTCGGCACGTTGTTTGATCGGTTCGCGCATCGGCGTGAACGCGCTCGGATCGGCATCCTGGGTGGCGAACTGCCAGAGCTGTTCGAAGGCATCGACGAGTTTGAGCGCGTCCTGGCTGACGAAGTGCAACTCGGACCAGAGCCGCTCCAACTCGGCTGTCTGGGCATCGTCCAGCATGAGGCGACGGAGAGCGTCGTCCTCCCGGTGGTAGAGCGTGAGCGTCACGACCTCGTCCACCGGGACGATCTTCGTGTAGCAGAGTGCGGCCGGGAACAGCTGCCGGAACTGGTCCATCGCCGTCTCGATCCGCTGGCGGGCCGCGCTGCCGCCGGTCACGAGGATCGGCGAATCGGACACGATCGGACGTTCGCCATCGGACCACGTGTTTTTTCCTCCCTGCTCTTTCGATGAGCCCGTGGTCAAAACGACCGAGGCCGGCCGGCTCGTGAGCACCTGCATCTGCACGCTGCCCTCGGAACCGGTCTCCTTGTGCAGCGTCGTCGTGGCGACGAACTCGCAGCCTTCGAACAATTCCGCCGGCAGCCGCACTTCAATGACCGACGGCGCACGCACGCACAGGCTGGTCGCGGCCACCTTTGCTCCTTCCGGATGTTTGCCGAAGAGCACCGGATCAAGGCCACTTCTTGAAGCCGTTCTCCCGGCTGTGGCAGTCGCCTCGTCGCCCCGCCGACTGCGCAGAATGCCGCTGAGCAGCGGGCCATTCAGCGATGTAAGTTGGCGACGGAGCAAGGCATCGGGCGAATCCTTCGCGAGGCCGGTCGGATTGCTGGCGAGGAGGCTCTGCACTTCGCGGGCGAGACGCTTCTTCTCGTCATCGTTGGGAGCGGCCTGCCATTTCGAGAGCACGGAACCGACGGGAAGAACGGACTCGGCGGCGCCCGCTTTGTCGGGTTCGCTGTGGAAGTGCCAGACGCCGGCGTTGCCAAGGGAGTCGGCATGCGGATTGCCGGCAATGATGTTCGGCGAGACGTCCTTCGCCAGATCCCAGACCCGGTTGCCGTCGCTCAGGCGCAGGTCAATGGCGGTGAGATCGCAGGAGTGGTTGCCGTCACGCGGGCCAATGACGACCGAGACCACGTCACCGGGTTGCACGGAGATGTTCTCGGGCGCCCCGAACTTGACCTCCTTCGCGCCCTGGGCGGTGCCGGCCCCGAGGCGTTGGCGGGTCGGACCGCGGCGCAGTTCCAGCGCCCAAGTGACGCCGTTACCGCACTCCGGATGGGCGTGCTGGACGGTTCCCTCGATCCGCAGCGTCGCCGCCACGGGACTCCGCCAACTCACGAGCACCCGACGGCTCGGCGCGGGATGCACCGCGACACCGTGGGGCTTCATGTTTCCGGGAATCCGCACGGGTTGATCGGAGGAATTGGCGAGCACGCTCAAGGCATCCGCACCGGTCCAGCCTTTGATGAAGTCATAGTTCGGCGAGGTATCCATCCGGCCGGTGATCGGTGATTCGATACGGGTTTCCCCGACGCCGATGCCCAGACACCCAAGCCATGCAGCCAGAACGGTGGGTTCGACGCCATGCTTCCCGGCAAGTTGGGAGATGCCGGCGTCATCGACGGCGCCGGTGACCTCAGAGGCGGCGGCGAGGCACTGCGCGGCAGTCGCGAAGACCTTTTCACGATGGGTCTCCAGCGCGGCGACGGCTGAACGCACGTCGCGCAACGCAAGGTCCGGACGGCCCGGAGCGACGAGCCGGGGATTCTCCCACAGCGCGAAGTCGTGCCCATTGCCGTCCCCGGCATCTGACGCCACGAGGTAGAGCGTGACGTCCTTGGCCCCGGCCGCTGCGGGAATCTTCAGCCGCACTTCCCGCGCTTCGGCCAATGGAGTCACGGGAACCTGCCAGGCTTTCGGACCGTCGCGTTTGCCGATGTGGCCGACCTGCGTGAAGCGCCAGAGCGACTGCTGCCATTGGGCAATCGACTTTGACAGAGCGGCCGCGTCGCCCGGCTTTGACCCGCGCCATTGGGCACGGATGGGATCGAGCACGAGCGAAGGGTTCGTGGCGTCCAGAGCATTCATGACCGCCAATAGATACTTGCCAGAAATGCCTTGTTTGGCGGCGTAGTTCGTCACCAGAGAGGGATTCGCCCATCCCCATGAATATTTAGCCCGCAGTTCCAGCGTCGCCTCCAGATACTTTTCCAACGGCAGAACACCGCCGTCCTTCGTATCAAATTTGATCCCCTGGAGGTTCACCGCGGAACCGCCACCGTTTTCGGTGAAGCGTCCGTAGAAGGCGCGGATCGCGGCGAGACGTTCCTCCGCCCAATCGCGCTGGGATGTGCTGGGAGAGAAGCCGATTCCGTCCGGCAGCAACACGGCGTGTTCGGCGATGTCTTTGGCGGCGTCGAGATACTTGGTCAGGAGCGACGGGGACATGACGAGCGAGTTGCCGACGTTCATGAAGCCTTCGCCGGAAGCGGAATCAGCCGGGAACTCCTTGGCCGGCGCCAGCGACGTGACGCCCGTGAGATCACGGAGGGTGTAGGTGTATTCCGCGTTGGAGAGCCGCCTCAGGACAACCGGTCCCGGATCGCCGGCCCGGGCATTGGCCGCGACTTCGAGGGCGGAGTTGACCCAACCGGTGAGTTGCTCGCGCTGGGATTTGCTGGGCTGGGGTTTTTCCTTGGGCGGCATTTCGCCGAGGGCCATCTGCTCCAGGACGCCTTGCCAGACCTTCGGATGCTTCAGAACTTCCGCCGAGGAAGTGAACCGTTCGAGATCGAGATCGCCCTTCTGTTTCCCGGTCGAATGGCATCCGAGGCAATACTCCTTCAGCAAAGGCCGAACGGTCTTCTCGAAGGCGCGGCCGTCCGCACCCGCGCCAGACGCGGACACCAGGCTGGCGAACACGAAAGCCGCGCTCAACAGGCATGGGCGGCAACGGGCACGGATTAATTCAAGGAAAGCGAAGCGCTTCATCGGCACAGGTGATTACAGGTGATCCTATCCTTCGTTGCGCGGACAAGACGAGTTGGAATCGGGGTGAACCCGGAATTTGTTCGAGCTCGTTTCCCAACAAGGAGCAGCGGGCAACCACGGGTCAGATCCTCAGGGCCGCGCGACCTCGAATCTCGCCGTCACCCGGCTCGACCAAGGCGTCGATATGGGAGGCCCATCCGTCTGCCGCCGCTGGGCATTCCACGCGCGAAGGACGACGACGCAGTTTGTGCTAAGCGTGATCGGGCCGGCGTAGGCGAACGCGTTCGAGGAAACGGCTCCCTGCGACAGGCGCGGATCGGAACCATCGAGCGTGTAGTAGACGGTGGTGTTGGTCGAAGCGACAGGCGCGGCCAGCGACAGGGCGAAACCCGGCTCCACCCGACCAGCCACGCGGTTCAACGTCGGCTGAGGGGTCAGCTGGCCGTCGATGAAGTCCACCCGGTTCGACAGCCACTTCTTCATCAGGTCGATCTCGCCCTGGAAAGAGCCGCCGCGAGGCCGGAGGTCCCATCGTTTGTATTGGCGCGGCTGGGCTTCGCGCAGTTCGTCGGTGAGGCGATCGACAAGGCCGTAAAGATTGGTGGTCGAGAAATGCGTGCCGCGCAGTTCCTGCCACCGGTCCACCCAGCGCTGCCAGAAGTCCGGATCAGTGAACAACCGCGGCCACCACGCGCCGCTGAAGAACGGGCCGGTGTTCCAAAACCTCGGATTGTCGTCCCGGCCATCGGTGGAGCCGAGCGCCCGGTCGAAGTCCCAGTGCGGGCCGAAAGTGATCTTTCCGTTGCGCGGCTTATAGAGGTGCGTGCTTAGGACAATCGCATCGACGTTGCCGCTGAGGACTTCGAGCACGTGGAAATCGATCGCCGCGTCGACGTCCACAAACGACGCGTAGCCCTTCTCCGGATCCTTCCAATCGGGTCCATGGAGAACCCGGTCGAAGTCGTTGAAGTAGGACCGGAGATACTTCATCTGCGGTGTGCGCTGCGGGAGGGTGACCAGCTGTTCCTTGGGTTCGACGAACACCATGCCCGCCCCGGCCACGTTCAAGCCCTCCTCGCCCGGCCCGAGCCGGTCGAACTTGAGGAGATAACCGCCGGTGACCCCGGGCGACTTCAGATCGTCCGGGCCGGCCTTGTCGATCGCGACGCGGTGTTTGCCGATCTTGATCTTTTCTTCGAGGACATAGACGCCGTGATAGTTCGCGTCGCGCACGGGGCCCGCGCCGCGAACAAAAAACACCTCCACGAAACGCGTGCGCGGCGAGTAGCGCCCCATGTCGCGGCTGAGCTGGTGGATGAACGGATTGTGGATCATCACCGGCTCGAAATCGTTCGGAGCGTAAAGGATCCAATCGGCATCGGCCGGCAGGCCCAACGGCGAAAGATCACGGTCGCCGTTGAACTCATCGAGAAACGTGATGGCGAATCCCGACTGGGCCATCCCGGCTGATGTCGAACCCCGCACCCGGAAGCCAGCCCGCGTGGCCAGGGTCGGCGCATTCGTCAGCGAGGTCCGGCCGTTGACGGGTTCATGGAGCGCCAAGTGGACGAAAGAACGTTGCGCCGACACGGACACCTCTTTTCCGAAGGTTTCCATCACGAGGATCGGCAACGGCGACGTGAACCCGATGACGTTGGACGAAATCTGGCGATAGGCCTCGGTGCGCGGCGGACCCGGAAGGAGCCCGTCCTGATAAGCCCGCGCGCGGACGATCACACTGTTGGTGATCGACAACGGGCCCGAGTAAACAGCGGAGCCCGAGTTCGGCAACGTGCCGTCAAGCGTGTAGCGGATCACCCTGTTCGTCGCCCCGCCCGAGAGATCCACCGTGAGCGGTTCGACAAAGCTGCCGCCCGGTTTCGAGGAGCGCACTTCCGCCGCGAAGCCCGGCCCGCTTGAGTGGTTGGGCCGACCTGGCGTGGGACGGAGCATCGGACCGACCAGGGCCGGTTCGCCCCGGACCCGCCCGATCGAGACGCCGGCGGCCGGGGGCGGTTGCGACGGACGAAGCTCCGAAACGAGATTCGTCCTGCGGTCAAGGAGCGCGAGGTAGTCCCACCGCGTTTCCAAACGGAAGCCGGCGTGAAGCGGGGCCAGGTTGTTGGTCCGATCTTTTCCGGAAACGAACACCAACAAGTCCTTGGCGGGCGGGATGGCCACGTCGGGGAAACGCCACTTCGTCGGGTTCAACGGCGAGTCCGTGAGGAACCATCCCGCCAGTGAGAGCGTCGTTGGCCCGCCGTTATGGATCTCGATCCAACCGGGGCGATCTCCGTCCTCGTCCTTCAGGCCGCGGACGTTCACGGCGAGAACTTCGGAGATGTAGGCCGAGGTGAAGGTCTCGGCGGCGGAAGCGCGCAGAATTCCCAAGGCCAACACTGCGCCCATCAGGCCCAACAGGCCAAGTCGCGCAGGAGACCTGCGACGTCGGCGAAGCAAGAGGCCGGGTTCCTGGAAAGCGGCCATCCCAGACTCACTCTCAGGCCATTTCCAGCCCGCGCATCGTTCCCGTGGACGACGCGAACTTGTCGGTCTCGAGACCCATGCGTTGGAGCATGGAGACGAAGAGATTCGGGAGCGGGTAGTTGCGTTCGGTGTCGAAGGCGAGGTGCTGGCCGTGTTTGAAACCACCTCCGGCGAAGAGAGTCGGCAGGTTCGTGGTCACGTGGGTGTTGGCGTTTCCGAGATTGGAACCGTAGAGGATCATCGTCCGGTCCAGCAGCGGCTCGCCGTCTTCGCGGACATTCTTCAGCTCGGTGAACAGGTTCGCGAGGAGCTTCATGTGCCATTCGTCGATGGCCTTCAACTGGGAGAGCTTGGCCTCGGAACGCCCGTGGTGGGACAGGTTGTGATACGCGTCGTTCAGCTTGGTGTCGCCAAGTTCGATGACGGGCGAGTTGACGCTGTCGAGCAGGAGCGCGATGGAGCGGGTCGAATCGGTCTCGAAGGAAAGCCGCGCGATGTCATACATCAGGCGGACCTTCTCCATGTATTCGCGGGGGCTGGCGGGATCGAGCGGCATCGGCGCCGAGACCTTGGGTTTGGGTTTGTTCTCCCATTCGCGGGACATCTTCATGCGTTTCTCCAGCTCGCGCACGCTGGTGAAATACTGGTCGAGCCGGTCGCGGTCATGCGCCCCGACGTTGCGCTTGAGGTCCTTGGCCTGTCCGGCGACAGCGTCAAGGATGCTCCGGCCCAGTTCAAGTTTCCGGATCTGGCCTTCTGTCTCGGCCTTGGTGCCCTGCATGAAGAGATGGCGGAACACGTCGGAAGGTTTCTCTTCGCACGGGATCAGCACGCCGGAACCGGTCCACGCGAGGCTGCGCTGTCCCTGCTGGACGTTGACGCCGAGATTGAGCGACGGGAAACGGGTCAGATGGCCGATGCGTTCGGCGATGTATTGATCGAGCGAGATGGTGTTCTTGAAACCGCCGCTGCCGGGATGCGGGGCCGCCGTGAGGAAGCAGTTGTCCGCCGGATGGCCGCCGTCGACATCGGGATGGGAGACGCCGCTGAAGACGGTGAAGTCGTTCCGGTGTTCCTTCAGATTCTGGAGGTAGGGTGAAAGCGCGTAGTCGCGGCCGGCCTGCTTGGGAAAGAACTGGTCGGGCAACAGGCCGAGGTTGTTGCAGATGCCGAAGACCCGGCGCGGCTTGTTGTCGGGTTTGCCCGCCGTGACAGCCTTGGCCACCGAAGCGAACGCGGGCGTCATCGAGTCGAGCAACGGAAGCGACAGAGCGATGCCGGCGCCACGCAGGAAGCTGCGGCGGGAGAGGGACCGTTGCGTGGCGACGAAGGGAGTGTTCATGGGGTGGAGGGTTTTCTTCGTTTTTGCGACCGGGCTGCTGCCATCATTTATTCAGGAACAGCCGGCTCTGCACAAGCCCGTGGATCAGGCTGCGGACGCCATAGTGGCTGGAGCCGGCGCGCGCCAGGACCTGCTCGATCTCGTTCCTGTCACTGAATCGGACGGGGGCGCCCGTGGCATAAACGGCGAGCTGCCGGGCAAGGTTGCGGGCGATCTGTTTCTCGTCGTCGAGCAGGAGGGATTTCAGTTCGCGCACGTCGGCGAACTTCCGCCCGTCAGGCAGTTCGCCGGACGGATTCACCGGCAACGCGAGACTGAACTCGAATTTCTGTCCGCTCTTGGCGAGGCCCTTCTCCGGCGGGCCGGATCCATGCGCCCGGTAGCGCTCGCGGAAGCCGCCCATGACATCAAAGCTCTCGAGGGCGAAGCCGGCAGGATCGATCTTCGTGTGGCACGCCGCACAGGATTCCTGCGAACGGTGCTGGTCCAGTTGTTGGCGAATTGTGACGGCCCCGCGGATATCGGGCTCGACCGCCGGGACGCTCGGCGGCGGCGGCGGCGGTTGCTTGCCGAGGATGCGCTCCATGATCCAGGCACCGCGCAGCACGGGCGAGGTCGTGGTGCCGTTGGCGGAGACCTTGAGAACGCTGGCCTGGGTCATGATTCCACCGCGCGGGCTGTCCTTTGGAAGGTTTACCCGCCTCAACGCGACTCCCTCGAAATGCGGCAGCCCGTAGTGGACCGCGAGCCGCTCGTTCAACATGGCGAAATCGGACGCGACGATGTTGCGCGCCGGCAGGTCTCCACGGAGCAGTTCGCCGAAGAAAGCCTGCGTTTCCTCCAGGGCCGATTCGGTCAGAAGATCGTCGAGGTAATAATCGGAGTAGAGCGTGGCGTCGGGCGTGGTGGCCTGGATCCGGCGCAGGTCGAGCCAGTAGTCGAGGAAGGCGTCGACGAACTGGCGAGCCTTGGGATCGGCCAGCAGGCGGTCGGTCTGGACGCGAAGAACGTCCGGCTGTCGCAGCTGGCCTTTCGCCGCCAACAACCGGAGTTCGGCATCGGGCGTGGAGTTCCAAAGGAAGAGTGAAAGCCGCGAAGCCAACGCATGGTCGTTGAGTTTGCCGGGACGCTCCTCGACGCAGATGAACTCCGGCGAGCAGAGCACCGCCGTGTAGCCGGCGATCATGGCGTCGGCGAAGCTGCTGCCGGACTTCAGGGCGCTTTCGATCACCGGCAGGAAGCGCTTCGACTCCCTGTCGGCATCCGGCCGCCGATAGGCGGCATTGAGGAAGTTGCGGAGAAGACGCTCGGAATCCTTCTTCGGGTTGCTTGAAACGACATCGACCTTGGTTCCCGTCGTCCCGGATTTCTTCAACGGCAGATCGCCGAAGAGCAGCCTGTGGCCAGCGGTCGGCCACTGTTCGAAGATCGGACCTTCGACCTCCAGCCACCGGAACACGACGCCGGGTTGGCCGTCGCGTTCCGCAAGCGGATTCTGCCAACGCGATGCGCCCGGTCGCGACCGGAACAACCGCGCAGGATCCACCCGGACGATCTCACCCGCGAGGAGCCACACGTCGAGTTCGTGGACCGAGGGCTCGGGACTGACATCGAAGGCCCCGAGCTTGCGCAGGAGGCGCGGCGGCGTCTCGGAATAGACGGTGATCGGCTCGGAGCGGCGGCCTTTGGAAACGTCATCGAGATTGGGGATGAACCACTTGTTGGTCAGCCCCGGTCCCACCCAGACGGAAAAGCCATTCAGGCGCAGCTTGTAGCGGCCGGCGACGGGCGCCTTGAAGTTGCTGAACTTGGGCTCAAGCGGCTCATAGCTTCCCGCCACGACCCCGACGCCTTCGATCTCCCTCAGCGCGGCATTGGTCTTTCCAGCGGAGATTGGACCCTTTCCGGCGCGCACATCGGCCTGGCCTTCGAATCCAAGCACCGGAAACGTCGCCCGTTCGGGCGCCGTGTTGAAGACGGAGAACTTCATCGGCCCGGTGTAGCTGCGCTGGTCGCGCGCATAATGCCGGACGACCGTCGTTTCCGGTTGCTCCACCTTCCCGGCCATCACCTGGCGCAACGCATGGTCGGCCGCGCCCAGATACCTCGCCATTTGCACATAGGACACGTCCAAGGCATCGCCGACTTTGTTGAACCGATGGGCCACTCCGTCCTCCGGCAGGGAATCCCGCACCTGCAACCAAGGCGCCTGCAGGAGATCACGCAGCGCGTTCTCATATTCGTAGCGGTTCAAACGGCGCTGCACGGACCGGCCCTCTTTCGCGACCAGCTTGTCCTCCACCATGTTGATCGAATTCGAAAGCGTTGCCTTGAAGGCTTCGAGATCCTTGGCGTCGGGCCGGGGCTTCTTCTTGGGCGGCATCTCACCAACGTCCACGCGGTCAAACACGCCGACCCACTTGGTCAGATCCTTGGGTGAGCCGGCTTCCAGTTTGAGGGCCGTCAGATCAAGCCCGCCCTTCTTGATCTCCCCGTCATGGCACTCGATGCAGTGCTGGTCTACGAAGCGGGAAACGACCGTGCCGGGGACAGCGGACGCCGTCCACGTCCCCAGCAGAATCGAAGCGGCCCCGGCGAGGAGAATGTGGCGTGTGGACTTCATGGTGGAACACCCAAATCTGACACATCGGAAGCACCAATATCAAGGCTCCGGCCCTGCCAGATCGTCCTGAATTTCGTGACGGGAATGCGACGAACGGGATCTTTGACCGAACTCACCGGTAGACATTCATCTGGAGTCGCTTGATCCGTCCTGGGGCGTTTTCACCGCACTTCCGGGTTGCCACTGCCATGCCGCCTGCGAGCGTCACCCCATTTCCCCCGCCCGACGTGCGTCGATGCCGTTCAGTCCAAATCGAACCTATGAATCTACTCCTCAGCCTTCTCATCGCGGTTTCGACCGCATTGGCCGCCCCCGCGCAGGTGCCACGGCCGGACACACTCGTCTCGCCCGAGATGCAGGCGGATCGACGGGTGACGTTCCGCGTGCGGGCGCCCAAGGCGGCGGAGGTTGGCTTGGGCGGCGATTGGATGACGCCGAACACCACACAGCCAATGACGCGCGACGGGCAGGGCGTCTGGAGCCTCACTGTCGGGCCGTTGGAGCCCGGACTGGCCATCTACGCCTTCACCATCGACGGCGTGACGACGCCTGATCCGGTCAATCCGCGCATCAAGCTCCGGGCCCGCACTTCTGCCAGCCTGGTCGACGTGCCGGGGAATCCGCCTGAGTTGTGGGAGGCGCGTGACGGGCCGCACGGCAGCGTGGAGGTGAATTGGCACAAGTCGTCCGTCACCGGGGACACGCGGGCGTATCATGTTTACACGCCGCCCGGCTACGATCCGGCGCGGCGCACGCGGTATCCGGTGCTGTTCCTCCTCCACGGCAACAACGACACCGCCTCGGGCTGGACCGATGTGGGCAAGGCCAACTTCATCTTCGACAACCTCATCGCCGAAAAACGCGCCGTGCCGATGATCGTGGTCATGCCTTGGGGCCATGCGTTGCCCTACACCGGGCCCCAGTCAAACAACACGGCTTTGGTCGAACGCTACCTCGTCGATGAGGTGATGCCGCTGGTGGAGAAGAACTACCGCGTGGCCGGCGGCCGCGAAAACCGCGCCATCGTCGGGCTCTCGATGGGCGGCGGCCACGCCCTGCACATCGGGCTCAGCCATCTCGACCGCTTCAGCGCCGTGGCGGCCTTCAGCTCGGCGATCCCGCCCAACTTCGAGACCCGCTTCCAGCCGTTGCTCGACGATCCGCAAGGCACAAACAAGAAGCTCAAGCTGCTCTGGATCGGTTGCGGCCGACAGGACGGAGCCTTCGAGCGGAATCAGAAGCTCTCGGAGTTGCTGACCACTCGCGGCGTCCGCAACACGTTCCATCCCACCGAAGGCCTGCACAACTTCGCCATCTGGCGGAAGTATCTCGTGGAGGTCGCGCCCCTGCTCTTCCGCAAGGACGGCAAGGCCCACTGACCACGGGCCTCAAGGCCAGCGATACTGTGGCGGACTTTCGGGTCCGGGCAGATTGATCCACTCGTTGTGCCGGAAAGGATCGTAGGCGGGGTCCAGCTCGGCGAAGTCGTCGATGTCCACCAGCCGCACGACTTCCGGATGTCCATCCAGCCGTTGGTCCAGGCGGATGGCCACGCGATCGGGATGATGGCGGCGCACCAGTTCGCGGGCGTAGTGGTGGTAAAGGTAGGGATCCCCAATCGTCCGGATGCTCGCGCCCAGGAAATACTGGGGATTGAAGAGGACTTCGTTGCCGTCGCGGATCGGCTGGGTGACGGCGAACGAGCTCGAGAGCCAGCCGTTCTGGTAATAGTCGCAGTGGATCCGCATGCCGGGATCGACCCCGGCTGGTTCACCGGGATTCCGCCACGACCGCGTGACCTGGATGGTCCAGAAGTTGGTGCCCTTCTGGATATCCGCTTCAAACCGCACCTCGCGATTGGCATCGAACATGAACAACCCAAAGTATTTTCCCTCCGCCGTCAGCCGCGCGTCGCCCGGGATCAAGAGGTGATAAAAACTTCCGAACAGCGCCACGGCGAAGACGGCCAAAGTCGGCAGATGACGCCGCGAAAACCGGTAGCCCGCCTGCAACGGTTCATTGAATCCCATGAACGCCACCACCGCCAGCGGCAGCATCAGCGACATATACCAGTAGCCCACGATGAACCCCGAATAGACGTGGAACAGGATGAACGCGCCGAACGACAACCGCCGGAGCCACTTGATCCGCGTGAACCAACAGAGCGGCCCGAACAGCTCAAGAACGATCAACGCCACGCTCGCCGTCGTCACCACCCAGCCGGCCTGCGGTAACAAAGGGAGCTTGCCCGGGACCGAGTTGAAGTATTCCCCGGACAACCACGAAGGGGTCATCTTCACGATGGCGGACATGACGTAGCTCAGGGCCAGCACGGCGCGAAACGACCGCATCTTTTCCGCCGAAATCAGGACCACCAGCGTGAAGAGGAGATGGAAGTGGTGGTAGTTGGCGAACAGCCGGAGGTCGCACAGGTAGAAGAAGACCTTGTTGAGGAACAGGAACGCCAACACGCAAAGCGCGAGCAGACTTGTGCGGAGCAAGAACAGGGAAAACATCCCGAGCAGCGCCAGCATCCCGAGCAGATACAGGTAGGATTCCGTCTGGAAGCCGTCCATGAACACGAGCCACCGCAGGTTCTGGAACAAAGGCGACGGCACGAAGTCGAACGCCTCGTTACCCCTCGTGGACAGCGACCCCGCGTGCCTCCACCAGAACGCGAAGGTCATATGGAAGTAGAACAACAGGGCGGCGCAAACCGCCTTCAGCCGCGGATCACGGTTTACCTCCTCGCACCCGAGCAATCCACTCAGGCGTTGGCCAACCGAAGCCAACCGCCCGTTTCCGGCGGACTCAACCGACGATGAGATTCCTGATGAAGACGGGAGCATGGCCACGCTTCAGGGCTTGGCCGGTGGTTTCGAAGCCATCTCCTCAAACTGGAAGCAGGCGAAGTTGTTTCCCTTGCCGTAGTGGAAGGTCAGGACCTGCGGGCCGGCCTCGGGAAACTGGATCGTTCCGATCTCGGCGAAGTTCCAGTAGTGATAGCCTGCGGTCTTCACCGGAAGCCGGCACTTGGAAGCCGGTTTGCCATTGAGGTCGAAGGTCACGGTGTTCGTCTGAAACGCGTAGAGCGCCTTGATGCGATAAGTGCCGGAGCGGGCCACGTCGACCGTGTAATTGCACCACTCGTTGTCCTCGGTCCAACCGATGTAGAACTGGTTGATATGCGGGCTGACCAGGTTCGTGTGGTTCAGGTCGGCCCAGTCCTTCACGAAGGAAATGTCCACGCCTTCGTCCCGGCGGAAGTGCCAGACATAGGCGCTCGCATGGGCGCGCTGGTGGCCGGGTTCCAAGTTGAGTTTGCCGCTGCCGTTATTGGTCGAATCGGTGTCGTGATAGGCGACGCCTTCGCCGCCGAGATCGTAGAGCGCGCACTGCACGATGCCGGGGATGGCGGGCACACCGGCCTTGTGGATGGCATCGGCGAACGGCGTGCCCCTGTAGTCTGCCGGCACGGCGGCGATTCCTACAACGCAGACTGCGGCCAAGACGAAGCAGACGAGACATCGGGAGGACATGGCCGGACGATCGCGGCCGAGGAATTCGATTGTCATCAATCGTTGCAGCCGGATGACTTCGTCGATGAACCCCGTGGATCGCAGAACCTTTCTGTTGGCATCTGGCGCAGCGGTGTCGGCCCTGGCGACGGGATGCCATTCGCGCGACGTCGCCGGGCGGGTCGACACGACACCGTATCCGTGCGCCCCTGGTCGTTGGCGAAAGCACGGCATCGTCCTCGAAGCCACCGAGCCCTGGGAAGGCGACAACGTGCAGAACTTCACCGCCAGGGCGGAACCCCTCGGAAAGGACGACTGGCGCCTGTGGTATTCCGTTTCCGGAAGCCGTGCGGGCTACACGATCGCCTACGCGGAGGGCTCCCCGGGCGAACGGATGAGGAAGGTCCCGGCCGTGCTTTCAGTGGGCGATCCGGCGGATGCGCCGTTTGCCATCGGGAATCTGCCGGACAAGTGGCGGCCGATCCAGCCGGTCCACATCCGCCTGCGAAACGGCCGGCACCGTCTCTACTTCTGGGTCCACGGCCCCGGCGTGACCCGCTACCTCGCGGCGGAAAGCGATGACGGCCGACGCTACCGCGTGATCGACCCGCTTCGGCCCGTTCTCTACCACCCCTATGACCGGGCCGCGGCGGGACGGCCTGCGCCCGACGGAGTGGTTCTCGGAAAACTTGCGACCAATCGTCCGGCAGACGAACCGCCGGCCCTCAGCCGATTGATCTCAAACGACGCGACCAACCTCTACCAACTTCCTGACGGCACGTTCGAAATGTATTCGGTCGGGCTCGTGAAAGTGGACAAGTCGGACCCGGCCTACGTCGCCGAGGACAATGCTCCGGGACTGCTCCGCGTCATCGATCGCTACACGTCGGGCGATGGCCTGAATTTCGAAACACGGCAGCGCATCATCACTCGTGACGCCGGCGATCCGGCCGACCAGCAGTTCTACTATCTTGCGGTCACCCATACACCCCGTGGGCGGGTCGGCATGCTGGGGCACTATCGGTGCCGGGCGCAGACGATGGACTTGGAATGGTGCCACTCGCACGACGGCGTCGAGTGGCGACGGCCGTTCCGCAGCGGTTGGCTCACGCGCGGGAACCCGCCGGCGCCCGACTGCTTTGGGCTCTACGGAGGAAGCCAACTGGTCCAGCACAACGGCCGCTGGCACCTGTTCTACACGGGAGTCAACAGCAGCCATAACGGGCGTGAAGCGCATGGAAAGCCGCGCCAAGTCGTGATGCACGCGTCGACCGATTCGATCTGGTCCGATCGCTGAAGGCGGGATCACTCGGCCGTCCAGAGCGTCAGCGAGTCTTTGTCTTTGATGAAGATCCGGTTGCCTGAGACCACGGGATACGCGTGCGTCTGGCTGGAAGCGACCTTGTAGCTCACGACCTGTTTGAATTCCTTGTCGCCCGGCTCGAAGACGACCAACTGCGCGCTCGGTGTGAGGGCGAAAAGAACCGACCCAGCGTCCACGATGGTCCCGTAGCCGCCCCCACCACCGCCGCCTCCGCGTCCACCAAATCCTCCGGGTCCGCCCGGTCCCCCAGGGCCACCGGGACGGCGTTGTCCTTCGGGCGGAGTCGCCTGTCCGAACACGGTCGCGACGGAAGATCCACCGGGCAGTGAGGCGCGCATTCCGCCGGCCGGCGCACCGGCCGGCATGGGAGCCGACCACGCGGTTTTGCCGTCTTTCGAGCTGAGACAGAACAGCTCGTTGTTGCCGGTGAGCCCGTAGATCAGGCCGTTCTTCAGCGCGGGCGTGTTGAACGAGATGGTCTTGTCGGGATTGCTCCACAGTTCCCGGCCGACGAACTTGCCGCCTTCCTTCTCGATCTTCACCGCCGAGACCCCGCGTCCGGCCGAGATGATGACCTGTCCCTCGACGATGGGCGTGGCCGCCTTGTAGTCCCTGCCGCCGCCAACGCGTCCACCGCCACCGGGCCCGCCGGCTTGCGGAGCAGCGGCGGATTCCCACACGAGCGTTCCGTCGGCGGCATTGACGGCCACGAGTTTCGATTCGGTCTGGGCGACGACGAGCTTGGTGCCACCGACGTTCATCAACACGGGCGATGAGTAGGAGGGACTGGGGCCGCTCCATTTCCACTTCTGGGCTCCGGTGGTCAGATCATAGGCGACGAGCGCGCCGTTCCCGCGTCCACCGAGCTGGGCGATGGCCAGCCCGTCGACGATCATCGGGGAGCTCGACGGATGGAAATTGGGGAAGGAGTTGAACTCGTCCTTGCGCCACAGCGTTTTGCCGGTCGCCGCATCCACGCCGGAAATCATCCCGCGCACGCCCAGCGTCACGACCCTGCCATTGGCCACGGCCGGCGAACTGCGCGGGCCGGAGAATCCCTGCGCCGGGCCGCTCGCTCCGAGCGCCTCATATTTGTCCTGCCAGAGCTCCTTGCCGTCGGCGGCGTTCAGCGCACGGAGGACTTCGTTGCCTTGTTCACGGGAGAAGACGTAGAGCCTGTCGCCGACCAACGCCGGGGTCGCGACGCCTTCGCCCACGGTCACCTTCCACTTCTGCGTCAGTTCCTTGGGCCAGGTCTTGGGAGCCTTGAAGCCGGCCGCCTTGGCGTCGCGGTTGGGACCGAGCCACTGGGGCCAGTCCTGAGCCGATGCGCCGCCGATGCCGAGGAATGTGAGACAAACCAATACCGCCGTCCGAGTTTTCATGAGTGGGCCTTTTTTGGTGGGATGGGGGGAGCTGCTGCCCAATGGAGAGACCGCGCGGTGCCAACGGTTACAGCCCGTTTTTGGAATCGACTCCAACCAATGCCGGATCGCAGGCAGGAACGGAAGCACTCGGATGGTCAAAGACCCGTTCGGGCACCCGCGGACCATCTCCCCAGGTTTGCCCGGAAATCCGGCGCCCGCGAAAGCGGCGTTGTTTCCCTTCCAGACCACGAGCGACACCTAGCCCGGATCTACTTGAGCCGCCGCTGCAGCGCTGCGAGCGAGTCCTGGAGCGAATCCACCAGCCGACGGAGAGCCACCACGTCGTCGCCGACCGACGCCGCGCCGGTCGCCTCGACGTGGCGTCGACGGTTCTCGTCCTCCATTTCCTGCCGGGCCTCTTCCATGCCGCTGACAATCACGCCGATCAGCAGGTTCAGGACGATCATGGTGCCAAGGAGGATGAACGAAACGAAGTAGGCCACTGTGACGGGCGCCGCGCCCCTGGCCTCGATCTGCGCGCGCATGATGTCCGCCCAGCCTTCCAGCGTGACGACCTGGAACAACGTCAGGCCCGCCGCTCCGAGCGAACCGAAATGTTCCGGGTCCGTCTTGCCGAAGAGCGACACGCCGAGCACCGCGTAGACGTAGAACAGGACGCTGAGCAGCAGCGCCACGTAGCTCATGGAGGGAATGCTCTTCAGGAGGGCACCAACCAGGATCTGGAGGCGCGGCACGGCCGTGATGAGGCGGAGCACCCGGAGCACCCGCGCGAGCCGCAACACCGCCGCGAACTCCGCCTGAAACGGCAGGAGACACACGGCCACCACCACGAAGTCGAAGATGTTCCACGGGTCATGGAAGAACTTCCACGGCCGCGAACCATGCACGCCGACGCGGAGGACCAGTTCACCCACGAACAGCCAGAGCACGATCCGGTCGACCAGATGGAGAAATCCCCCGATCCGTTCCATGACGGCGGCGCTTGTCTCCAGACCGACGAGCACTCCGGCCAAAAGAATGAGCCCGAGGATGAACCGCTGGAAGATCACGGCGTCAGTCACGCATTTGCAAAAACTCTGCATGGCGACAACAGGTGCGCGTTCCCGCCCGTCCTTCAAGAGGAGCCATTTCACCGCCGCAGCCACTTCCCGATCATGGAGGAAGCGACGTCGTCGCAGGCCTTCGTGGCTTCGGCTCCGGCGACATTGGTCCCGACGACCACGGAGAAATCCCGCTCGGGCGCGAGCCACATGACGACGAACCACATGGTGTTCGATCCATTGTGCGTCAGCGCCTTCCCGCCCGCCCAACCGCGCGTCAAGCTGCTCCAACCGCAGGCGTAGTCCTGCTTCTCCGGCGGCGTGTGGAGGTGGTGGAACGACTCCGGCTTGAGCAGCGCCTTCTCACCGACACCGCGCCGCAGATGCATCCGGGTGTAAAGCGCCAGATCCTCCAGCGAACAATGGACGATGCCGGCGGGCCCGATGGCCGGAGGATTGTCGGATTGCATGGGCTGGTTCTTGCCGTCCTTCACGACGTGACCCCAAGGCTGGTCGACTCGCCCGATCGTGCCCGGGACCCCGAAACCGGCCGTCTTCATCCCGAGCGGTTGGAAGAGCCTCTCTGCGATCAATCGTTCCCACGGCGTGTCTGTCGCCTTTTCCAGCATTGCTCCGGCGACGGCGAAGCCCTGGTTCGAATAGGTGAACTTCGTGCCCGGCTTGGCAACGGGCTCCTTCGCCAAGACAGCCGCGATGAACTCGCGGCGTTGCGCGGTCGGCGTGCCGATCTTCTCCCACGCGCGTTTCCAGGCCGCTGGTGGCGCTTCCGTTGGCAACCCTCCCCGGTTCTGGAGAAGCATCTCCAACGTCGCCGACTCGAAGTCCGGGTGGATCCTGCCCTTCAGGTCCGGCAGGGCCTGCACGATCGTCGTGTCCCAGCGGATTTTGCCTTCCTCGATCAGCAGCGCCGCGAGCGTCGCGGTCATCGACTTGGTGCAGGACCCGATGTGGAACCGGTCGCCGATCGTCACGGGAGCAGGGTCCCCTTCCTTGCGCACACCGACCGCCGCTTGATCACAGACCGTGCCGCCCTTCGACACCACCACGGCGAGCGCCGGCAGCTTCGCCTTGGCGCGCAATGCCTCCAGACGGTCGACGGTTTTCTCCGCCGATTCGGCCCCCTTCAACAGCGACGGAAGCAGCAGCGGCGCGGTCAGGAGAATGGCGGACGCTTCGCGGCGGTTCATTGAACCGTGAGGCTAGGCGGCCGGGAATTGCCGTCGAGTCCGGTTATATTTCGCGTTGTCGTCGACGCCCGGGTCGGCCAGCGTTTCCACATATGAAGCATCCGCTCGCCGCACTCGCCGCCGCCGTCGCCCTGTCCGCAGGTCTCTTCCTCAACGCCGCCGACGCCCCTGCTTCCAACACATTGACCGCCTCGGAGAAGGCCGCCGGTTGGAAGCTCCTGTTCGACGGCAAGTCGCTTGGCGGCTGGCACAACTTCAAGAAGGAAGGCGTCCGCAAAGGCTGGCAGGTCAAGGACGGCACCCTCGTCTGCGTGGACCCGCACGATGCCGGCGACATCGTCACGCCCGAGGACTTCACGTGGTTCGAACTCCAGCTCGAATACAACATCTCGGAAGGCGGCAACAGCGGCATCATGTATCACGTGACCGTCGACGGCGGCTCGGCCTGGGCCACCGGTCCGGAAGTCCAGCTCGAGGACAACGCCAAGGCCAAGGACCCGCAGAAGTGCGGTTGGCTCTACGCCCTCTACCAGCCGCCCATCGATCCCAAGACCGGCAAGACGCTCGACGCGACCAAACCCGCCGGAGAGTGGAACCACATCAAGGTCCTCATCAGCCCCGAGAAGTGCGAACACGTCGTCAATGGAGTGAAGTATTTCGACTACGTCCTCGGCAGCGACGACTTCAAGGCCCGCGTGGCCAAGAGCAAGTTCGCCCAGATGCCCAAGTTCGCGAAAACCGGCCACGGCGCCATCGCGCTTCAGGGCGACCACGGCCAAGTCTCCTTCCGCAACATCAAGATCCGCCCGATCGAAGCGAAGAAGTAACGACCCCGCGGTCGGAGCGCGTGAAGGCGCCTCAGGAATTCAGCCGGTGGCGCAAGCCACCGGTTTTCTTCTTGTTTGGGAGTGTCTTCAAACCGGCGACTGAGCAACCGGGGAGGTTTGGCCGGTAGGGCGATGGCTCCTGCCGAGCCGCCGCAGCGCTTCCTAAAGTCCTCCCGGCCACCGCGGCCATGCCAGTCGGCCTTAGATCGCTTCGAACTTCCCGCGAGATGCCTTCCCGTTGGCTGAAGACCACAAGGCGGCTCGGCAGGAGCCTTCGCCCTACCTCCTTCGGCTTCGACCGGCTTGCCCTGGTGGTCCATTCGCCGGAGCGCGGTTGCACTCAGTCCAACCATGCCTTGACGCAATCGGGTAGGCCTTGAAGCCTGAGCCCATGTCCCGCCTTCTCCTCGCACTCCTGCTCGCGTCGTTTTCGTTGCATGCGGCCGAGGTCAAACCCCTCCGCGCCCTCATGATCGCCGGCGGCTGCTGCCACGACTACGGCGCGCAGAAGACGATCATCAGCCAAGGCATTTCCGCCCGCGCCAACGTCGTCTGGACGATCCACCATGAACCCGGCGACGCCCGCACCAACGAGGTCGCGCTCTACACCAAGCCCAACTGGGCTGCCGGCTACGACGTCGTCGTCCACAACGAATGCTTCGGCTACGTCACCAACGTGGCCTTCGTCGAAGGCATCGCCGCCGCCCACAAGGCCGGCGTGCCCGCCGTCCTGCTCCATTGCTCCACCCACAGCTACCGCATGGCCCCCACCGACGCCTGGCGTGAAGTCGTCGGCCAGAAATCCATGAGCCACGAGAAAGGCCGCGACCTGGAGATCAAGAACCTCAAGCCCGAGCATCCTGTCATGAAGAGCTTTCCTATGACGTGGCTGAACAAGAACGACGAACTCTACAAGAACGAGAAGCTCTGGCCCGACTTCGTTCCCCTGGCGGAATCCTACGGCGTCGAGACCAAGAAGACCCACGCCGTGGTCTGGCTCAATAAGGTGGGCAAAGGCCGCGTCTTCGGCACCACCCTCGGCCACAGCAACGCCACCATGTCCGACCCCGTCTACCTCGACCTCGTGACCCGCGGCCTGCTCTGGGCCTGCGACAAGCTCGACGAAAACGGCAAGCCGAAGGCGGGTTTCGCCGCTATTGCCGGCAAATAACCCTTTTAGGCTGCGCACTTCGAACGCCTCGGCTCCTACTACTCCGTCCCGCGTCCCTTAAAGCGCAGGCGCCTTGGGTTTGATCGGCGCGGCGAAGGTTTGGACGCCTTTCACCTTGGCGGAGCGTTTGAACACCTTGTCGCCGCAGGTGGCGTAGAGCGTCTTTCCGTCGGGCCCGCCAAAGGCGACGTTGGATAGCCAAGCCTTCTGCGGCTTCTCCAAAATGCCGTTCACCCGCCCGGCCTGGTCGCAGAATTGGATGCCCATCTCCGTCGTCACATAGAGGCGTCCGTCCGCGTCGACGCACATGCCATCGGCGCCGGATTGGTTGGAGCCGTCGACCATGTGCAGATGGTAGTAACGCTGCTTGTGGGCAAGCGTCCCGTCGTCCGCGATCTGGTAGCTGAAGACGAATTGCCCGCGGCTATCGGCCACGTAGAGCAGGCTCTGGTCGGGTGACAGGCAGACGCCGTTGGGAAAGGTGAGCCCCTTGTCGACGACCTGCTTGGAACCGTCCTTCTTGATAAGCCAGACCTGTTTGTTGTTCGGGTCGGTCACGTAGATGCGACCGTCATGGGTGATGGCGATGTCGTTGGACTCGAGTCCCTCGGCGACCACGCTGGCCTTGCCGGAATCGTCATAGGCCACGATCTGCTTCTTGCCGCTGGCACAGGCGTAAAGGCGGCCATCGGGCCCGAACTCCAGCCCGTTGGCGCTGCCGGTGTTCTCGGCGAAGAGCGTCACATTGCCATCGACCGCGACCTTGAAGATCTGGCTGGAGGAAAGGTCGGTGAAGAAGAGTTCGCCCTTGGTGTTCACGGCCGGGCCTTCGGTGAACTTGTGCCCCGAGCTGACGAGTTCCCAGCCGCCGTCGACGACAGTCGTGGTGAGAACCTTCGACTTGCCTTCGGGGTTGGCCTTGATCGGCGCCGGGTAATCGCGCCAGAGCCAGCGCAGGGCGTCGGGAAACACGGCGGTGGCCTGCTTGCCGTTGTGGCCGCCATCGCCCCAGACGTGGTTCACATCGTAGCCGGCAAAGACGAGCGCGCGTTCCATCTCCTGATTGGCCATCCACCAGTCGCCGCCGTAGATGTTCTGATCGCTGGAACCGTCCTGCAGGAAGATGCGGAAGGCCTTGGGCTCGGCCTTGCGGATGAGCACGCGGTAGTCGTCGCCCGCGCGCAGGCCCACGTAGGTGCCGATGCTGCTGAACACGCGGCTGAAGCGGTCGGGCCTTTCCCACGCCGCCGTGAAAGCCGCGATGGCCCCGCTGCTCGCGCCGCCGATGGAACCGTCGACCGCGTTGGTCGAGAGCTTGAAGCCGTGCTTGGCTTCGATGGCGGGAAAGAACTCGTCGATGAGGAACCGGGCGTAGTTGTCGCCGAGGCCATCGTATTCGTAGCTGCGGTTGAAACGATCGAGCGCGTTCGTGGAAGCCGCCTTGACCCGGCTGTGCCCGATGAAGATGCCGACGAGCGCCGGGATCTGTTTCTTGGCGATGAGATTGTCGAAGACGGTGGTGGCGTTGTAGCCGCCGTTGTCCTGCAGAACCATGAACGGCGCGGGCTTGGAACGGTCGAGCTGCGACGGGATGTAGACGGTGTAGTCGCGGTAACCGCCGGGGAAGACGGACTTCTCGCCGGAAGTGTAGTTGCTGCGAACGACCCCACCCTTGGGCACGCCGGCCTGGGGTTTCGAGTCTTCGGCCAGCGGGTATTCCGTCTCGGCCCCAGAAAGAAACGCAGGCAGGCCGGCCAGCAGGCACAGGGCAAGAGAGATCGAACGCATGGGGATCATGCCGGCGATTGTTGGAGGTCACCAAGGGCGCCTGTCAAAAGGGATTCCGTGGCTCCGAGTTGTATCCGTGTAGGTGGGCCGAGTCGCGCTGCGACTCGGCGGCCAGCCGCAGCGCGGCTGGCCCCACCTTCTCAGGTCTCAGGCTACGGGAAGATGGTTCGCGGCTTGACCGACTGGCCGCGCCCTTCAGCGTCCGGCCATGAAACTTCGCCTGCGTTGGTTCAGCTCCCTGCTGGGCTCGGTGATGCTGCTTTGCTTGGCCAGCTGCGCTTCGACCGGTGATTCCGGCGGCCTGAGCGTGCGGCTCGCGAATCTGCAGTTCACGGGCGCCACCGCCTTCGAGACGACCGCGGTGTTCACCATCCGCGTGCAAAACGAAACCGCCTCGCCCATCCGGCTCAAGGGCGCCGTGCATCGCGTGACGCTCAACGGCCTGAAGATCGGCGACGGTGTGACCAACGAGGAACTGGAGATCGCCGGCTTCAGCTCGACGACGCAGGAGGTGGAAGTGCATTTCAGCAATCTGCGCATGGCCACCCGGATCTCGGGCCTCATGCAGTCGCAGGTGTTCGACTACGCGCTCGACAGCACGTTGCACGGCGTCGGGATGTTCGGCTCGACGCGCGTGAAGACCGAAGGCCGGCTGGACTTGAAGGAGTTTCAGCCGAAGGGCCGTTGATCCCGCCATGCAACCGCTCCATTTCCGCGACGCGACTCTGGCCGACGTTCCAGTCATCACCGACTACCAGTTATCCATGGCCCTCGAGACCGAGGGTCTGCAACTGCATCGCCCGACCACCGTGAAGGGCGTCGAAGCCGTGCTCGCCAACCGATCCCTCGGCCGCTACGTGATCGCCGAACGCGGCGGCAAAGTCGTCGGCTCGCTGCTGGTCACGCTGGAATGGAGCGACTGGAGGAACGGCGAATACTGGTGGATCCAGAGCGTCTTCGTCGTGCCCGAGGCGCGGGGATGCGGGGTGTTCAAGGGCCTCTACGCCCACGTGAAGGGCATGGCCGAAGCCGATCCCGCCGTGCGCGGCCTCCGGCTCTACGTCGACCGCCGCAACGCCGCCGCCCAGCAGGTCTACACCAGGCTCGGCATGAACGGGGACCACTACCAGGTCTTCGAGTGGATGAAACCGGGAGTGTGAGGGGCAGGACCCTCCGCGCTGCGGCTGGACGCCGAGTCGCAGCGCGCCTCGGCCCACCTTCTCTACCCGCGATGAATCTTGCCAAGGTCCGGCGCGTCTGAGACACGAAACGCACTCCGTATGAACATCTCCAAACCTCTCGCCCTCACCTTGGGCCTCACCGTTGCCGCAGCCGCGGTCATCGCCGCCGACGGCAAACTCGGATACACCACCACGCCGATGATCCCCGGCACGCAATGGCACGTGCATGACGGCGACCGGCCGCAACCGCGCGTCGTGACGCCCGGCGAATCCTTCAGCCACGGCGCCAAGCCGCCCTCCGACGCCATCGTCCTCTTCGACGGCAAGGACCTTTCCAAGTGGAAATCCGGCGGCGGCGAAGCCAAATGGAAGGTCGCGGACGGCTTCATGGAAGTCTCTCCCAAGGGCGGCAGCATCCAGACCAAAGACCGTTTCGCCGACTTCCAGCTGCACCTTGAATTCGCCACGCCCATCGAGGTGAAGGGCACCGGCCAAGGCCGCGGCAACAGCGGCGTCCTCTTCAACGGCATCTACGAAGTGCAGGTGCTCGACTGCTACAACAACCAGACCTATCCCGACGGCCAGACCGGCGGCCTCTACGGCCAGACTCCTCCTCTCGTCAACGCCTGCAAACCGCCCGGAACCTGGCAGAGCTACGACATCATCTGGGAATCCCCGCGCTGGGATGCGGACAAGAAGCTCGTGAAGAAGGCGGCCGTGACCGTGATCCACAACGGCGTGGTGCTCCATCACCGCAAGGAACTCACCGGCCCGACGCCCCACCAGCAGAACGGCGTCTACAAGCCGCATGATCCCGAGATGTTCATCGAACTCCAGGACCACAGCAACCCGACCCGCTTCCGCAACATCTGGCTCCGCAAGCTCGGCGAATACGACAAGCCCGAGATGCCGAAGTAAGCGTTACGCTTAAAAACGAAACAGGCGCCGGGTAACCGGCGCCTGTTCTGTTTTCAGATGGATCGATCCGGTTACTTCACCGGTTGAGCCGGGGCGAAGGCCTCATCGACGAATTTGACGGCTCCGGCCACGAACGGATCGGGCGCGCCGGCGAAGGCGCCGCTGTCGGTTTCGATGGCCATGACGCCGGCCCAGTTGGCCTTCTTCATCTCGGTGAAGAGGCCCTTGAAGTTCACGTCGCCCTTGCCGATCTCGGTGTCGGTGGCCACGTCGCCCTTCTCGGTGTTGTTCACCTTCTTGTCCTTCAAATGGATGTCATGGACGCGACCCTCGTAGTCGCGGAAGACCTTGGCGACATCGAGACGGGTGCTGGCGATCCAGCCGACGTCGAGGCAGACGCCCATGCGGGGATCGCGGTATTTGAGGAGGCTCTTTACGACGGCGGGATTGCCGTAGGGGGAGAAGACGCCGTGGTTATGCAGGGCGATCTTGATGTCATACTCCTTCACGAGCTCTTCGAGGTTATCGAGGATCTTGTAGTCGCCGGGCTCGGTGACGATGACCTTGATGCCCATGAATTTCGCGAACTCGAACAGCTTCCGGTTGTCCTCCTTGTCCAGCGTCGTGCCGGTGACGCCGAACGTGTAGACGGACAGCCCGGCGGCATCGAGGACGGCCTTCTTCTTCGCGGTAACTTCCTTGGGAGCCTTCGGGTCCATGTGATTCCCGATGAGCTGGAGCTTGGTGATATGGTGCTTTTTCGCGAACTCGACGACCTGCTCAAAGGTCATGTTGCGGAGCGTCCACGACTGGATGCCGACGGTGGGTTTGTAGTCCGCGGCCATCGAGGATGAGGCGAACGCGGTGGCCGCGACGACGGCGGCGACCAGGAGGGATCGAAGTGTGTTGCGCATGGGATTAGCAACCCGACTCAACCTCCCCCGACGCGTGGCGTCAATTCCTGGGAGACGACGGAAACAAACGGTTTGATCATCGTCCGCTCGCGGACTATTCAGGCATCGGCTAGGCGACGTGGCCGGGATTGCCAACATCCTTCCCGAAGGAAACGGCTCTCCATCGGTCTGGAACTCGCCGAAGGCGGCGGCAAGGAGGAACCTTAACCGACCTTGCCGCCGCCGGCCCTTTGTGCGGACGGTCCGGAGTGGGGTCAGGCTGCTCTCGCTCCCTCACTCTCAACGTCGCGTTTACCTCCACCCGTCGGCTTGCCTCGGCTCCGGGGCTGGGGCTTACTCGGTGCACATGCCCGGACCCTCACATCCAAGCACCAGCGCGGAGGACTATCTCGAACGCATCCATGAGCTGATCGAGGAGAAGGGTTACGCCCGGGTGGTGGACATCGCGTCGTCCCTCAACGTGAAGCAGGCGTCCGTGACCAGCATGGTCCAAAGGCTCGACGGCCTAGGCTACCTCAACTACGAGAAATACCGGGACTTGATCCTAACCGAAAAGGGCAAGGAGGTCGCCACGCAGATCCAGCAACGGCATGAGACGTTGACCCGCTTCTTCTCCATCTTCGGCCTCGATCCGGAAACCCAGCGCCGGGACATCGAAGGCATCGAACACCATCTCAGCCCGGAGACGGTCCATTTCCTGTCGGAGCTCGCCGCCTTCTTCGAGAAGAACCCCGCCGTGCTGGATCGCTTCACCAAGTGCCGGACGCCGCAGCCATGAGCCATCCGCTTCCGCCGGATTGGACGACGCTCCTGCGGCTCGCCGAAACCGAGGTCACCCGCACCATCGGCGATCTGCCCGAAGACCTGCGAGCCCACGCGGCCCAGTTGCCCGTCTGCTACGAGACCCGGCCCACCCAGGAGATGGTCGATGATGGGATCGAGACGGACACGCTCGGACTCTTCCTTGGGGAACCGATCCACGAACAGGGCGCGTCTCCCCTGCCCTCGCAGGTCGTGCTCTTCCTCGACGTGATCTGGGAGTTCGCGGAGGGCGATCCGGAGATCTTCCAGGACGAAGTCCATGTCACGTATCTGCACGAACTGGGGCACTTCCTCGGCCTGAACGAAGACGAACTGGAAGAACGCGGACTGCTGTGAAAGCCCGGTCCACGGCCAACTTTCCCTTGATTTCGAAGTGCCGGTTGGCAGCTTAGCGCCCGCCTGCGGGCGATGACCTGCGGAGATCCAAATCACACGAAGTCGTTGTGCCGAAGGAAGACCACATTCAGCTCACTGGAACCGTGACCCAGGTGCTGCCGGGAACCATGTTCCGCGTCGCCCTGCCGAACGGACACGAAGTGCTCGCCCACATTTCGGGGAAGATGCGCAAGCACTTCATCCGCATCGGGCCCGGCGACAAGGTCACGCTCGAGATGTCGCCCTATGACCTGGCGAAGGCCCGGATAACTTTCCGCGAGCGTTGAACCGACGCCGCGCACGGAACGTCAGACACAACATGAAATCGATACTCATCACCTGCCTTTTGGCCCTGGGCCTTCCGCTCATGGCCGCTGAACCCGCAACGAAGAAAGAAGATACGAAAACTGTGAACACCAACGAAGTCGCCGTCATCACCACCACCGAGGGCGTCATGGTCCTGGAATTCTGGCCCGACGTCGCGCCGCTGCATGTCGAGAACTTCAAGAAGCTCGCCAAGCAGGGCTTCTACGACGGCACCGCGTTCCACCGCGTCATCAAGGGCTTCATGATCCAGGGCGGCGATCCGCTCACCAAGGATCCCGCCAAGGAATCCCAATGGGGCACCGGCGGCCCGGGCACCCGGGTCAAGGCCGAGTTCAACAAGAAACCCCACGTCCGCGGCGTGCTCTCGATGGCGCGTTCGCAGGATCCGGATTCCGCCGGCAGCCAGTTCTTCATCTGCCACGGCAGCCCGTCCTTCCTCGACGGCAAATACACCGGCTTCGGCAAGCTGATCAAAGGCGACGACGTCCTCGAGAAGATCGCCACCACTGCGACCCATCCCCAGGACCGGCCGGACAAGCGCATGGGTGTCGAGAGCGTGAAGATCGTTCCCGCCAGCGAGGTGAAGTAACCAACTCAAACCACAAGGCTCCGGGATGACCGGAGCCTTTTTTGTTTCCACGATTCCCCGCCATGCCGCTCGACCCGACCCAACTCGCCCCCGTTCTCGTCGCATTGGGCTGTCCGCAGGACAAATCGCTGGAGATGGCCGGGCAACTGGACAAACGCGCCAAGCAGCTCGCCGAACAGCGCGGCCAATCCTACGACGAAGCGATGACCCATCTCCTAAAACTGATGGCCCAAGGCTGGGCCGCGCCAGAGAATCTCAAAAACTAGCCCCCCACAGATTCACACAGATGAAGCCGAACAGCGTAAACCCCCGACGCGAAAGCTCCGACGGCCACACGATTGGTGCCGACGCGTGCCTTGGAACGGATCCGTGTTTATCTGTGTCCATCTGTGGTTAACGCCTTCCCGACATGCTCGAACCCTGGCCGCTCATCTCGTCCACGCCGGTGGGCAACTTCCGGATCTTCACCATCCGCTCGGACAAGAAGATCAATCCCCGCACCGGCAAACCCTTCGACTTCTTCGTCATCGATTCGCCGAACTGGGTGAACATCGTCGCCGTCACGCCAAAGGATGAGTTGGTCATGGTCGAGCAGTTCCGGCACGGCACGAACACCGTCGAGCTGGAAATCCCGGGGGGCATCATGGACCCGGAAGACACATCGCCCGTGGCCACCGCCGTGCGCGAACTGCGCGAGGAAACCGGCTACGAAGGCGTGAACGCCCGCCCGCTCGGCGACATCGCGGCCAACCCCGCGATCATGAGCAACACCTGCTTCAGCGTGATCATCGACGGCTGTGAGCTGAAGCACACGACCGAGTTCGACGGCGGCGAAGACCTCATGACCAGGCTCGTCCCCATCGCGGAGATTCCGGGCCTCGTCGCCAGCGGCCGGATCAAACACCCGCTCGTCGTCGTGGCCCTCTACCAGTTCGATCTCCTGCGCCGTGGCTTGAAACGGCGATCTGCGATCGAGACGGGGCCTCCCGGGGGCGAATAAACCGGATCGACAGGACCGCGGTTCCCTGAGACGGTCCCTTTCCTAAACCCGTCCATCACCTAAACCCGCGGGACATCCGCGTTCATCGATGCGCACATCACCCAGACCCGGTCGCAGCTTGCCCAGGCGCACGCTTTGGCTATTCGCGGCGACCGTTCTTGCGATGGCCACGATAGCTCGGGTTTCCGGTGATGAGCCTTCCGCCGCACCATCCGCGAAGCCCGGCACCGAGGTTTCCAGGGAAGCCGCTCCCAAGAAAAAGGCGCCTCCGGCGGCGCCCCAACGCAAATCTTCCCGATCCCGTTCCACCACCGCGTTCGCCCTCGTCGGCATCGCGGGCTACGGGGAACACTCGGTGGCATTGTTCGACGGCACCGATGCCGGCTTCAAGCAGATGCTCCACCCCGGCGAGACGATCGGCTCGTTCACGCTGCTGACCATCTCGTCGGACCATGTCGAACTGCAGTCGGACACCAACGTCGTCCAACTCCCGCTCCAAAAACAGCTCCGCATGGAAGACGGCGGCACCTGGCGTGTGCAGGATCTCGCCACCCCGTTCACCCCCTCCAACGTCCAGCCGGTTGGCACTTTGGCTTCAACCAGCCGATCGTTCAGCTATCCCACCGACCGCTCCGGCTCTTCAGGAAAATCCAATCGTGACGCCGAACGCAGTTCGTCGTCCGGCGAGTTCTCATCCAAGGAGCTCAAGAAAGCCGAGAAGGCGATGAATCCCGACGCCACCGGAGGACCGAGCCGCAAGAAGATGGCGCAGGTGGTGAAAGCGGCGAAGAAGATGGATCGACGGACTCGGCCGGCAGAGTAGGCGACATGCGACCGAGTTCGGAACTAGCGGCGTCGCGGAGTAAAGAAGCGAGACTTCGAGTGCCGATCCAGCCGGTTCAAATGTTGAACTGGAGATAGAACGCGTTCGTGTCTCCCCGTTGCCGCCACAGGAACTCGTGTCCCTGGCCTACGTCCCGGAAATAGATCTCGTAGCTGCTATCCTTTGGATCGGGCCCACCGCCGGGTATGAAGTCGTCCTTGAATCCGGAGAATCCACCCGCCTTGAGCAGCTTGCCAAAATCCTCCACCGCGACGACGAATCGTCCTCGGTAAACCCGTTCGCCCAAGTCGAAGAGAATCCCCAGTCGGAAAGGATCATCCCGTTGCCACCGGATGTCCGAAACGGGCACCGGAATCCGGGCACCGCGACAAACCAGTTTCCGGAACGTCCACTCACCGGAAGCCGAGTAGGCCGCGAGCCAGCACAGGATTCCACCGGTGAAACAAACGGCGAACGCGGCCAAGATTGCTGTTCTGCGTTTAATGGAACTTCACCGACCACGCTTCCAACTGCCGGAAAACGACCAGGTCAACGGGTCAATCCTCTTGTTCGGGTAGGCCGGGCCGCGCTGCGGCCCGGCCGGCAGTCGCAGCGCGACTGCCGCCACCTGCGTTTTGATCAGGCGTCGAGCTTGGTCCAGGCGGCGTTGGCCTTGGACGATTTCACCACGGCTTCGATGAAGGCCATGCCGCGCACGCCGTCCTCGATCTTGGGATAGTCGTTGGCGAGATCGTCCTTCTTCAACTTCGTGCCGGCCTGACGGGCCCGGATCGCGGTGGCGAAGTTCTTGTAGATGTTCGCGAAGCCTTCGAGGTAGCCCTCGGGATGCGCGGGCGGCGTGCGGCCGGCGGCCTTGGCGGCGTCGCTCAGGTAGCCGTTGGCCGTGCGATAGACCTGCATCGGCTGGTCGGGCCACTTCAGGAGCATCGTGTTGGGTTCGCGCTGGTGCCATTCGAGCCCGCCGAGTTCACCGTAAACGCGGATGTTGAGGTTGTTCTCTTCGCCGACGCTGATCTGCGAGGCGTGCAGGACGCCCTTGGCGCCGCCCTTGAAGCGGAGGAGGACGTTGCCGTCGTCGTCGAGCTTGCGGCCTTTCACGAAGGCGGTGATGTCGGCGGCAAGTTCGCTGATCTGAAGGCCGGTGATGTATTCCGCCAAGTTCTCGGCGTGGGTGCCGATGTCACCGATGCAGCCGGCGGCGCCGGAACGTTTCGGATCGGTGCGCCACGCGGCCTGCTTCTGACCGGAGGCCTCGATGCGGGTGGCGAGCCAGCCCTGCGGATATTCGACGACCACCTTACGGATCTTGCCGAGCTTGCCGCTGTGGACGAGGTGACGGGCTTCCTTGACGAGCGGATAGCCGGTGTAGTTGTGGGTGAGTCCGTAGAGCAGGCCGGTCTTCTTGACGATGGCGGCCAGTTCCTTGGCTTCGGCAAGATCGAAGGTGGCCGGCTTGTCGCTCAGCACGTGGAAGCCGCCTTCGAGCGCGGCCTTGGCGGCGGGGAAATGGACGTGGTTCGGCGTGACGATGGCGACGAAGTCGATCCGCTGGTCGGCGGGAAGCGCCGCTTCCTTGGCGACGAGTTCGGTGTAGCTGGCGTAAACGCGTTCCGGGGCGAGGAAGAAATCGGCACCGGAGGCCTTGGACTTCTCGGCATCGGAGGAAAACGCGCCGGCGACGAGTTCGATCTGCCCGTCGATGTTGGCCGCAATGCGGTGGACTGCGCCGATGAACGCGCCGCGTCCGCCGCCGATCATGCCGTAACGAATCTTTCTGCTCATAAACGTGGAATGAAGCTGTTGATGCGAATGCCAGGAAACCCCGGGCTTATAGTCGGCGGGCCTTGGCCGGGTCAACGGATGACTTGGCCCTGCGGCAAAATGAGTTGGCGCACCGATGGGGCCGCCCCTAGTTTGCCAGCCAACCGATGCTGGTCCACCTCCTCAAATCCAAGATCCACCGCGCGACCGTCACCGCCGCCAGCGTCGACTACGAAGGCAGCCTGACGATCGCCGCCGACCTGTTGGAAGCCTCCGGCATGCGCCCCTACGAGCGGATCCTCTGCTCGAACATGGCGAACGGCGAACGGTGGGAGACCTACATCATCAAGGCTTCCTGGGGCTCCAATTCGATCGAGCTCAACGGCGCCGTGGCCCACCTCGGCAAGCCCGGAGACCTGATCACGATCATGAGCTACACGCTGGTGGATGAGTCCGAGGCCGACGAGTGGCATCCGAAGATCATCGTCCTCGGCGCGGGCAACGTGATCATCGACCGTCGCGGCAAGTAGACGCTTCCGGAACCATGCCATTCTCAGCCCAAGAAATTGCCCAGCAACTCGGCGGCGAAGTCGTCGGCGATCCGGCCACGCGGCTCTCGGGATTCTCGCCGGCGACCAACGCCAAGGCGGGCGACCTGACCTTCGCGGAGAACGAAACTTTTTTCCAGAAAGCGGAGCAGTCGGCCGCCGTCGCCATCCTGGTGGACGGGCCGTTTCAGTCGGACAAGAAGACCGTCATCCGCGTGCCCAACGCCCGGATCGCTTTCGCCAAGGTCCTGCCGATCTTTTTCCCGGAAGCCAAGTTCGCGGCTGGAATCCATGCGTCGGCGGTCATCGCACCCACCGCGGTGGTTGATCCGTCGGCCCACATCGGGCCGCATTGCACCATCGCGGACGGGGTGAAGATCGGCCCGCGCACGGCTTTGGTCGCATCGGTCTTCGTTGGATCCGGCAGCACCGTCGGTGAGGACTGCGTTTTGCAGCCGAACATCACTCTTTATTCCAAAACCCAGATCGGAAACCGCGTCCGCATCCATGCGGGAACGGTGGTGGGTTCCGACGGCTTCGGCTACGTCCTCGACCAGGGACTGCACCGCAAGGTTCCGCAGGTCGGCCACGTCGTGATCCATGACGACGTCGAGATCGGCGCAAACGTGACGATCGACCGAGGCGCGCTCGGACCGACGACCATCGGCCGGGGCACCAAGATCGACAACCTCGTGCAGATCGCCCACAACGTGACCATCGGCGACCATTGCCTGCTCATCTCCCAGGTCGGCGTCGCGGGCAGCACCAAGATGGGCAACTACGTGACGCTGGCCGGCCAGGTCGGAGTCGCCGGGCATCTCAAGATCGGCAGCAAGGCGGTCATTTCCGCACAGTCCGGCGTCATGCACGACGTGCCCGAGGGCGAGAAATGGTTCGGGACCCCGGCCCAGCCGGACCGCCGTCTGAAACGCCAACTCATCGCCATCCAGCACCTGCCCGACCTCGTCAAACGGGTGGCCGCGCTCGAGGCCCGACTCGCCAACGAGGCATCGCGGACGGCCGAATCGTAGGAGCAATTCTCCGACGCGCGAAGCCGGCCTTCCCGGGTTGATCGTGCAGCCGGCAACGAATCCATTCCATCCGGCGCTTGGCGTTTGGCTGATGGACCCCATACTCCCTCCCCATGGTTCACGTAGGCATCGGTTATGACGTTCATCCGCTGGTTCCCGGCCGCAGGCTGGTGCTCGGCGGCGTGGAGATTCCGCACACGCTCGGCCTCGACGGCCATTCGGACGCCGATGCGCTGTTGCATGCGTTGACAGACGCGGTCCTCGGCGCGCTTGGCGAAGGGGACATCGGCCATTTTTTCCCAAACACGGACCCGCGCTGGAAGGGTGCTCCGAGCAAAGTGTTCCTCGAAGAAGCCGCCCGCCAGGTGAAGTTCCACGGCGGCCGCATCGTCAATGTCGACATGACGCTCGTGTGCGAGGCCCCCAAGATCAAACCGCACATCGAAGCGATGAAGTTCTGCATCGCCGAAGCGCTGGGCGTGAACCCAAAACGGATCGGCATCAAGGCCACCACCAACGAGCGCCTCGGATTCATCGGACGCGAGGAAGGCATCGCCGCGATGGCCGTCGCGAGCGTGGACCTGCCGGAGCCGAAGGAGTTCGTGGCCTGATCCACCGGAAAATTTCCCACCATGAACAAAGGACAAATCGGTTGGCGGCGGAAGCTGGAGGACGGCACCCACATGAACTGCTACGCCGTCGCCAAGGGCGACCGGTGGCAGTTCTACGCGCAGAAGGAACGCTTCGAGCATTGGGAACCCCTCAAGACCGCGCCGGTGGAGGACTGGCTTTCCCTGCTCGACGCGGTGGACCGCCGCATCCGCCGCATGGCCGCCCGCCCGGAGACCGCCGCCAAGATCCGCAAGCGCATCAAGGAGCTGTTCCCGGAAACTGAAGTCCCGGCTTTTCACCGATGAGCCGACGGCCGTTCATCCTCATCACCCCGTGCATCCAACCGCAGGGCTACGAGTTCGATGACCTGTCCCTCAGCCTCTCGGACTGCTACGCACGCTCGATCGCGAGGGCCGGCGGCATTCCGTTCATCCTGTCCCGCGAAACCGACCCGGAGATCGTCTCGGAATGCGTCCGCCGCGCCGACGGAGTCCTGCTGACCGGCGGCGAAGACGTCCAACCGCAGCTCTACCGCAAGAGCCTGCCCCGAGCTCTTGCGGCCACGGTCAAGGAAACGGACCCCATCCGCGACGCCATTGAACTCCAGGTGATCGACGAAGTTTTTCGGCTGAAGAAACCGCTGCTCGCCATTTGCCGCGGCCATCAACTGCTCAATGTCGCCCTCGGGGGAACCCTGCTCGTCGACATCCCAAGCCAACGTCCGAAGGCGTTGGAACACCGCTGCTCGAAACAAAAGGACGGGCTCGTCCATGAAATCCTGCTGAAGCCCGGGAGCCGACTACGTGCCTTTTGGCCGGACGGCCATCTACGGGTCAATTCCTGCCACCATCAGGCGGTCGACAAAGTCGCGCCGCTTCTCGAAGCGACCGGGGTTTGCCCCTTCGACGGGGTCGTCGAAGTTCTC
>CANJSG010000013.1 GCA_947476875.1 Verrucomicrobiota bacterium
ACGGGCGCACTCCTGTGATCGAGGGATTGAAGCGTATCAGTCGGCCTGGATTGCGCCGTTACACGGGCGGGGCGGAAGTTCCAAAGGTCCGTGGTGGTCTCGGGGTTGCAATTGTGTCTACCTCACAGGGCTTGATGACGGGAATTCAGGCTCGACGTGCAAATATTGGCGGAGAATTGCTTTGCTTCATTTGGTAGGCGCTCAAAATTTTACTGACTATGTCACGTATTGGAAAACTGCCGATCGAGATTCCTGCAAAGGTCAAGGTAGCGATCAAGGGTGCTGAAGTTTCGGTTGAGGGGCCTAGGGGAAAATTGTCCTTTGTTCTGCCGAAACGGGCTTCAGCTAAGATCGAGGGGAACCTGGTGATTATCTCGCGAGATGGTGACACCGCTGAAGCAAAAGCCCTCCATGGTTTGAGCCGCGCCTTGATAAACAATATGGTCAAGGGCGTGAGTGAGGGTTTCGTAAAGAAGCTTGAAATCAACGGAGTCGGTTTCAAAGCGTCGATTGTAGGGAAGATCATCTCATTAAACTTAGGCTACTCTCATCCGATCACCTACACGATACCGGATCAGATCAAGGTCACGATCGAAGAAAACACCAAACTGACCATTGAAGGTCCTGATCGACAGGTAGTCGGTGTTGTGGCCTCGGAGATTCGGAGTTTCTATCCACCTGAACCTTATAAGGGTAAGGGAGTTAAGTATTCCGACGAGAAGATTATCCGTAAGGAAGGCAAAACAGTCCAATAACGGAGTTAGGTTACGGCGACAACCGTGACCGCATAAAAATGAGAACCGAAAAAAAGCAAAAGCTGGCGCAATTAAGACATTGGAGGATTAGGCACCGAGTTAAGGGGACTCCGGAGAGGCCGCGCATGAGTGTGCATTTTAGCAACATGCACATATACGTTCAGTTTATCGATGACACGAAGGCGCTGACGTTGGCTTCGGCGTGCACCACCTCCGATATATTTCCTGCTGGGTCCAAGATCCGTGCAAATTCTGTCACTGCAAAAACAGTGGGGACTGCCGCCGCTGAAAGTGCCAAAGCAGTCGGCATAACCAAGGTTGTTTTTGATCGAGGATCACTTCGGTTTCACGGTAAGGTAAAGGCCTTGGCGGATTCCGCGAGGGAAGCAGGGCTCCAGTTTTAACCATTTTGGAGATAAAATAAGTGTCTGAACCACAACGCACAGACGGAAATGTAAGGGGTCCCGGGGGGAGCTTTGGGGCGCGGCGCGGGCGTCCTAGTCGTCCTAACGACGGATCTGGTCAGGGTGATCAGCGCTCTGGAAACGAACTGGTCGAAAAAGTTGTATTCATCAACCGATCGGCGAAAGTAGTTAAGGGCGGTCGACGATTCAGCTTCAGTGCTCTGGTAGTCGCGGGTGACAAAAAAGGCAGGGTCGGAGTTGGGTTGGGCAAAGGTGGCGAGGTTTCGGACGCGATCCGAAAAGGTGGGGATTCCGCGAAATCCCAGATGGTCTCAATTTCGATCAAATTAGCGACCATACCCCACGAGATTAATTTCGAATTCGGTGGAGCCAAAGTTTTGTTGAGGCCCGCGTCGCCTGGAACTGGGGTAATTGCTGGGAAAACCGTTCGGGCAGTTTTGGAAGCGGTTGGGATAAAGGATATTCTGACGAAATCACTTGGTTCCAATAACCCCTCAAATGTCGTTAAGGCCACTTTGGGGGCATTAAAGAAGCTTCGATTGGCTGAAGATATCTATCGCAGTCGCGGAATTGAACGTCGCCAATCTTCGGGTGAAACCGTCGCAACCAATTAAGTCTACCAATGCGTCTTCATAACCTAAAACCGCGCCCGGGAGCGAAACACCGCACCAAGCGCCTTGGACAGGGTGAATCTAGCGGACATGGAAAAACCTCCGGCCGCGGTGGTAAGGGACAGTCTGCCAGATCCGGTTCATCGATTCGAATTGGCTTCGAGGGTGGACAAATGCCGTTGATCCGGCGGATGCCAAAACGGGGGTTCAACAACGCTCGATTCACCACCCGTTACATGCCCGTTAATGTCGAGGATCTGAACATTTTCGAGGATGGGGCGACAGTTGACGTTTTGGCGCTCGAGGCAGCTGGCCTTGCTGCTGGACCGATAAAACTAATAAAGATCTTGGGTGAAGGTGAACTTAAGCGAAATCTAACCGTTGTTGCCAATGGGTTCAGTGCTACCGCTAGGGTGAAGATAGAGAGCTTGGGCGGTTCCTGCAAACTGGTGGATAAGAAGCCCACGGCCTAATAGATGCTTCGCATGTTCGCTAGCATCGCAAACACGTTCGTCAACTGCTTCAAGATACCTGAACTCAGGTCGCGAATATGGTTTACCCTGACCGTCTTGGGTGTATGCAGACTCGCGGCGCTAGTTCCGGTTCCGGGACTGGACAACGCAGCGTTGAAGGCCTATTTCGAGGACTCAGCCAAGTCGGGCGGCAATTCTCTGATAGGACTATACTCTCTGTTCACGGGTGGCGGATTTGAACACTGTGCGCTGGGCGCGTTGGGAATAATGCCCTATATCAGCGCTACCATCATTATTCAGCTGCTTGCAGCCGTGGTTCCCCAACTGAGCAAGATGGCCCGGGAAGAGGGTGGGCGTGTTAAAATTATCCAATACGGCCGCTATCTTGCTGTATTGCTTGCTCTCGGACAGGGTTTTGCGATGTCTCTTGGATGGGAGAGTCCGGAGAAAATTTTCCCCAATTGGAGCGTTGGCAGTGGACTCGTCTTGGTTGAAAATCCGTGGATTTATCGTTTCCAGACAGCTTTCTTCTTGGCGGCTGGGACTGTGCTATTGATGTGGCTGGGTGAGCAGATTACCGATCGTGGTATCGGTAACGGAGTCTCTCTTGTAATTACGGTTGGAATTTTGGCGCGACTTCCGAAGGCAATCCAGGGTTTGTGGCAGATTTTTGTTCCGCCTGCTGGCATTGAAAGCAAGTTGAATATGTTCCACGGTCTGGCGCTCATTGTCCTGCTGGTTGCAGTTGTAGCTGGGGTGGTTGCAGTTGTTCAGGGGCAGAGGAAAATTCCGGTTCAATACGCTCAGCGAGCGGTTGGTCGGAAGGTTGTATCGGGCGGGAGTTCGTTCATGCCATTAAGGGTCAATTATGCAGGCGTTATGCCCGTGATTTTCGCCCAAGCGATCCTTATGTTTCCAGCGCAGATTCTGCAATTCATGGCACAGAAGGTATCAGGAGACTTGTCGAAGTGGCTCAGCCAGTTTTCCAGATACCTTGTTGAGCCTCATCCGATTTATCTTATTTCATTCGGGCTGATGATTTTGTTCTTTTCCTATTTTTGGGTCGCTACCCAGTTCAACGAGCTTCAGATCGCCGACGACATGAAAAAATCCGGTGGTTACATTCCTGGAATACGCCCTGGTTCTGCTACAAGTGAATTCTTGCATTCGACGATGTCGAAGATAACTTTGGCTGGCGCGGTTTTTCTCACGGTCATTGCAATTATTCCAATCTTGCTTGGAAGGGCTTTCGGGATTGATCCGATTGTGACCCAATTTTTCGGCGGAACCAGTATGTTGATCACGGTTGGTGTTGTATTGGACACAATGCGGCAGATGGAATCCTATCTTCTGATGCGTCATTACGACGGCTTTCTTAAAAAAGGTCGGATCAAGGCAAGATTTTAAGGGTTTCCCGATGACGGTCCTTAAAACAGCGAAAGATCTCGAACTAATGAGGCCTGCCTGCAAGGCAGCCGGGCAGGTTCTGAGAGAAATCGGGGAAATGATCAGACCGGGAGTCACAACACTTGAGTTGGACCGGATAGCTGCAGAGTTGATCAGGGTAGCCGGCGGGAAAAGTGCCTTTTTTGGTTACAGGGGATATCCCTGCCATGTCTGTTTATCTCTGAACGACGAAGTGGTTCATGGATTGGCGAGTAGCCGGACATTAAATTTTGGAGACATTCTTTCTGTAGACTGCGGAGTGGCCTTGAACGGATTCATCGGGGACACCGCAAGAACTTTTGTTGTTGGTGGATGCCAAACCGAGGTAAGCGTCCTCCTTGAGGTGACGGAGCGGGCGCTGTTTGAAGGAATTGCAGAGTGTCGATCTGGAAATCGCGTAGTTGATGTTTCGCGAGCGATCCAGGAATACGTTGAAGCGAGTGGGTTCAGCGTTGTTCGTGAATTTGTTGGCCATGGGGTTGGGAGATCGCTCCATGAAGACCCGCAGATTCCAAATTTTGTGGAAGCAGGATCATCTGTCAAACTGAAGGCGGGGATGACTCTGGCTATCGAGCCCATGGTTAATGCTGGCAGGGCCGAAGTGAAATTTCTTAAAGATGGCTGGACAGTGAAAACTCGGGATGGTTCACTTTCTGCCCATTTTGAACACACGGTCCTCGTCACTGATGAAGAGCCGGAAGTGTTGACGAAGGTCTGAATGATCCTATGTGGATTGTTGCTGAAGTGGGGCGGAGATTGTCCAACCGGACATTGGCGTGTCGGTTGGTTAATGGCCACCGGTTGATTGGCGTGTTACCGAAAAAGCTCGCCAGTATCTCTGATGCCATTTCGGTTGGCGAACGGTTGACTATATTGGTAAGTCCTTTCGATATGTCGAAAGGCGTGGTTGTCGGTAGGACATAGAATTTTATGAAGGTTCGTGCGTCAGTTAAAAAGCTTTGTGAGAATTGCAGTATCGTCCGAAGAAAAGGGATACTGCGGGTTATTTGTTCGAACGCCCGCCACAAGCAGCGGCAAGGTTGAGTCGAGCCCAGTAAAGAATTGGCCCAAACAACTATATGGCACGCATTATCGGTGTTGAAATTCCTAGTGACAAACGGATCGATATCGCTCTTCGATATATATACGGAATTGGCCCCAAGAACGCTCTTCGTGTCCTCGAAGTCGCGCAAATCGAGGGATCTGTTCGCGCGAAAGACCTCACAGAAGAGCAGTTGTCACGGATCGTTAAAGCGATCCAAGATGGCAAATATATCATCGAGGGCGACCTCAGGCGCGAAATTGGTATGAACCTCAAGCGGTTACAGGCTATCAAGTGCTACCGCGGTGTCCGGCATTTGCGTGGTCTGCCTGTGCGTGGCCAGCGGACGTCCACCAATGCCCGCACGCGCAAGGGGCCCCGCAAGACCGTTGGCGTTCAGCGCGCCAAAGCCGCAACTCCCTAACTTTTAAATTGACTTATGGCCGAGGAATCTAAGCCCAAAAAGGCTGCTGCTCCCAAAGCAGGAGCGAAATCATTGGTCGGTGAAAAAGCCCCCAAAACCCAAGGTGAGGGAGCTGTCCCGACCGAACCAAAGGTTCCACCTGCTATTGAGCCGCCTGCTGTTTCAGCCCCCACAGCAGCTGAGTTGCTGGCGGATGATCCGAACGCGAAGAAAATCGTAAAGGCCAAGGGGTCAAAGAACATATCCGCAGGGATCGCAAACATTCTAGCAACGTTCAACAACACTGTTGTTAGTATTACCGACATGCAGGGTAATGTCCTGGGCTGGAGTGCTGCCGGACGAGTTGGATTCAAAGGCTCGCGGAAGAGCACGGCTTTTGCTGCACAGCAGGTTGCGCAAGACGCCGCCCGGCAAGCGATGGCGCACGGCATGCGTGAGATTGAGATCCATGTTAAAGGGCCAGGATCCGGTCGCGAATCGGCTATCAGGGCGCTTCAAGCGATCGGGTTGGAAATTTCAACTATCAAGGATGTCACCCCTGTTCCACACAACGGCTGCCGGCCTCGCAAAAAGCGCCGCGTCTAAAGAGCATTTAACAGACTATTCTCATGGCTCGTTACACTGGTCCTCGCACTCGAATCAGCAGACGCTTAGGCGTTCCAATCTTTGGACCCTCGAAATACCTCGAGCGGCGTCCCTATTTCCCTGGTGTTCACGGGCCGAAATCCCGCCGAAAAAACTCGGAATACGCTGTCGGATTGATTGAAAAGCAAAAGCTTCGGTATTACTACGGGCTTCTGGAGAGGCAATTCCGTCGAGTGTATCAGGAGGCCACCCGCCGCCGCGGTGTGACCGGTGAGCAGATGCTTCAGATTCTTGAGACTCGGTTAGACAATGTCGTTTATATGCTTGGATTCGCAAACACCCGGGCGCACGCTCGGCAGGTTGTTGGTCACGGGCATGTCAAGGTGAACGGTCGGAAGGCTGCCATCGCATCCTACGCCCTGCGGGTTAGCGATGTGATTGAAATTAAGGACTCGAAGATTTCTCGGCAGATCGCTGCCAAAGCCGGGGAGTCGACCGTTAGTCGTTCGGTCCCGGATTGGCTGTCGGTCGACAAAGAAAACTTTAAGGGTGTTGTGATGCGCGTTCCGACTCTGGAAGAGATTCAACCCATCGCAAACGTTCAGGCCGTCGTCGAATTCTATTCCCGTTGATCTGTCCACCGCCCTCAAAAGGGGCAAAGCAATTACATGGGCCGTTTTCATCCACGGGATGTGCTGAACGGCCAGATTAAAATTGCAAAAGGAAAACCATGCCAGTTCGTCTTGCTCGTTTCGAAATACCTAAGCGCCTGATCAAAGATGATGCCAGCGCGACCAACAATTACGCCAAATTTATCGCGGAGCCTTTTGAAACAGGCTACGGTCATACGGTTGGGAACTCGATTCGGCGGGTTTTGCTCTCGTCGCTCGAAGGCGCCGCCGTCTCTTCGATCAAGATAGACGGAGCAATGCATGAATTCGCGACCGTTGACGGGGTTAGTGAGGACGTGACTGATATCATTCTGAATCTGAAGAAAGTTCAGTTTAAAATGCAGGGTTCACGCGAGCCGCAAATGCTGCGGATCTCGGTCAACAAGGAAGGGGCTGTAACGGCGGCCGACATTGAGACCAATCAGAACGTCGAGGTTGTGAATCCGAAACAGCACATTTGCACAATTGATAAAAAGAAGAAACTCGACATTGAGCTCGAGGTTAAAATCGGGCGCGGGTTTTGTCCTGGTGATCAGAACAAGAAATCTGACCAGGCGATTGGTGTGATCGCCATTGATTCGCTCTTCTCTCCTGTTTCCCGGGTGCGTTACAACGTTGAGTCCGCTCGCGTTGGGCAAAGGACCGATTACGACAAGCTTGTGATTGAGGTGTGGACAGATGGGCGTATGACCCCAGATGATGCCCTTACCCAAGCTTCGGCAATTCTTCAGCACCACTTGGATGTTTTCGTCGGCTACGATAAGAACGCCATCGAATTTGAGAAGGAAGAAACGAAGGTTGATGACGAGAAGGCCAAGCTCAAAAAGCTGCTCAATATGTCGGTTAACGAGATTGAGCTGTCTGTTCGTGCCGCTAACTGTCTCAACAACGCAAATATCACCACGGTTGGCCAGTTGGGAATGAAATCAGAGCAGGAAATGTTGAAGTATCGTAACTTTGGCAAGAAATCGCTCAATGAGATCAAGGATAAGCTGGCAGCTTTGGGGTTGATGCTTGGAATGACCTTCGAGCCAGGACTTCTCGAAGCGCCCAAGGAAGAGCCGAAGAACTAATTCTCAGGAGACTGTTATGCGCCATTTGAAGCGAACGGCCAAGTTGGGCCGCACCGGCAGCCATCGTAATGCGATGCTTGCCAATTTAGTTTGCAGTTTGATTCTGCATAAACGTGTCACGACTACCTTGGCTAAGGCCAAGGCTGCTCGGATTGTAGCGGAAAAGATGCTGACCCTCGGCCGCAGGGCTTTGGTGGCCAGAAACGCTGCCGGGACCGTATCGGATTCGACTGAGAAACGGGACTTGGTCGCCAAGAGCGTGCATCTTCGGCGCTTAGCAGTGTCTAATCTTCATCAAGAAGCGGCCGTAAAGATTCTCTTCAATGAGATTTCTACCGCCAGCAAGGAACGTCGGGGTGGCTACACCCGCATCATCCGGTTGGGTCAGCGTCAAGGTGATGTTGCCAAAATGGTGATTCTTGAATGGGTAGATGGAGCCGATCCCGGCCCAGCTGTGGCGCCAATCGAAGAGAAGGTCGACCTCGCAAAAGCCTGAAGGGTTTTCAATTTTCACAAGCCCGCCGAGAGGCGGGCTTTTTCTTTTTCGGAAGTCCTGCCTTGGCCATTTGGCAACAGGGAGTGTAGGAACACGGAGTAACGGTCTCTTCTGAAAAAATTATGGCGACTCATTCTGCGTCTATCGATGCTCGACCTTGGTGGAAACAGCTTACGCCCTACCACCGGTCGGTTTTCCTCATTGCCTCGCTCGCTTGGATGTTCGACTGCCTTGACCAGCAGCTCTTCATCCTTGCACGGAACAACGCTATCCAAACCGTGCTCGGAGGCGCTTCGGTCGATCCGGGCAAGGTTAAGGAATTCGGCGGTTACGCCACCGCTATCTTTGTCGCGGGTTGGGCCATGGGCGGTTTGATCTTTGGTTCCGTCGGAGACCGGATTGGACGAGCCAAGACCCTGGCGGTCACGGTCATGCTATACTCGGTTTGCACGGGACTTAGTGCCCTGTCTTCCACGTTTACTGAGTTCGCGATCTACCGGTTCGTCACAGGTCTTGGCGTGGGTGGAGTTTTCGGATTGGCAGTGGCTCTTGTGGCTGACGCGTTGCCCGAGTCCGCGCGTCCCAAGGCGCTTGGGATGCTCCAGGCTCTGTCTGCCGTGGGCAATGTAGCGGCCGGGTTGGGAGCCTTGGCCGTGGCAGGGCTATCACCGCTCGTTTCGTGGAAATATCTCTTCTTGATCGGTGCTGCCCCGGCGTTTCTCTGCATCTTCATCATGGTGCGTCTAAAAGAGCCTGAGAAATGGGTCCAGGCGAGGGTTTCGAGCCTCGGGGCTGGGGGCAGAAAGATGGGTTCCTACGCCGACCTGTTCGGAGTTCCCCGATGGAGAAAACCGGCCGTGGGTGGAATGATTCTTTGCGTCGCGGGTGTCGTTGGACTTTGGGGCGTCGGCTTCTTCAGCCCCGAACTCATCGGGCCGGCGCTCGACAGGGCTCTTCGGGCCGAGGGTTTGGCCGACGCGGCACTTGGCCAAGCCAAGGGGCAATGGACGGCGTATAACCTCATCGTCCAGAACATCGGCGCCTTCGCCGGCATGATCGCCTTCAGCAAGGTCGCCCATCGCATTGGCCGGAAGAAGACGTTTGCCATCGGGTTCGTGATGGCTTTTCTGGCCACTGTCTTTTTCTTCACCAGCTTCAAGAGCAAATCCGATCTCTGGATGAGCGCCGTCATGGGATTCTTCCAGCTCGGGCTTTTCGCCGGATTTGCGATCTACCTGCCCGAACTTTTTCCGACCCGCCTTCGCAGCACCGGAGTGAGCTTCTGCTACAACGTTGGCCGTTTCATCGCCGCCACCGGACCGTTCACCCTCGGGGTCCTCCAAAAATGGCTTGGCGACCGCGCGGTCGCGTTGCTGCCCGCGACGGCCGATGCCGTAGCCAAAGCTGAAGCCAAGCTGGGAGCGTTTCGCGAAGCCGCGTGCTGGTTGAGCAGTGTCTACCTGCTCGGCCTCGTGATCCTGCCGTTTCTTCCCGAGACCAAGGGCCTCCCGATGCCGGAGGATGAACCGGTGGCGAAGACGACCTGACGGTCGATCGAATCGCTGCCGGCGAGAGTTTTTTGTCCTGGACGCCTTCGGTTTCGTGCAACTCGACCTTCCGATTTGGGCTATTGGGTCCGGATACTCATCGTCTTGATTTCCGAGCCACGTCGCACAGTCATCGTGATCGGATCACCTTTTTTCGACGCAAGCGCGGAAGGTCTTTATGTCCTCTGTCACTTTTTCCAGCGGTGAAGCGGCGCCGAGCGCGAAGGGGAGGACCAATCCGCCGGCAAGCAAGGCGAGCGAGATAGTTTTCATGGATGTGGGGCGTTATCCGCCTGCCGCCCTTTGTCCATAAGCGGGATTACCTGCCGAGGCCGTAGGCGACGAGGCGGTCTTCGCTGCGGAGGAAGAGCCGTTTGTCGGACAGCACGGGCGCGGCCCAGCACGGGTAGCTCAGCCTGGGAACCTGGAAGCGCGAGATTTCGTCCAGCCTCTCGGGATTTGGTTTCACAAGACCGAGCAATCCACCTTCGCCGAGCGTGATCAGTTTTCCGTCCGCGAGGATGGCCGAGCCGCGGCCGAAGACGTCGGGTTGCGCTTTCGCGCCGCGGGGCGGATGGCCCCGCCAGCGTTCGTCACGGGACCACTTCACCGCGCCGGTCTTCAGTTCAACGCAACGGAACGTGGCATCGGGTTCGTTGCGCCCGCTGAAGGCGTAGAGGAATCCCTGATGAAGCACGGGCGTGGACCAATGGACTTCCAGCGTCGGTTCGCGGAACCCGCCCTCGGGCAAACGTTCGCCGGACGATTGCGGGATGCGCCAGACTTCATCGAATGACCGCCCGTCTGGCTTCACCTTCAGGAGCACGGAACCAATCCGATAGTAGGCGGCGGAAAGCAGGATGGTATCGCCGTCGACGATGGGATTGATGGCGTTGACGGATTCGTTGATGACGCTCTGGAACCAGCGCTTGAACCGCACTTCGCCGTTCGTTGGGTTCAACGAAACGAGCCCCTGCCGCATGAAGCAGAGCAGGTGGCGTTGGCCGTGAATGGTGGCGAGCACGGGAGTCGAATAGCTCGCCTGCTTTTCTTCGCCGGTCCACGAGTAGGGCGCCTCTGACCTCCAACCGATCGTCGTCACGCCGCTCCAGGTTTTTTCGCCGACGCTTTCCCAGAGCGTTTTTCCAGTGGAGGCTTCGAGCGCGACCAGGCCCGCGTTCGGCTGCCCGCCGACCATCACGAAGAGGCGGTTGTCCTCCAGCACCGGCGTGCTGCCGACGCCAAAGAACGCCTCCGGCACTCGCCAGTCTAGGGCGGTTTTCCGCTGCCAGACGACTTTTCCGTCGGTGAAATCGAGACAGGTCAAAGTGCCCTCGGCGCCGAACGTGTAGACGCGGTTGCTGGTGATCAGCGGCGTGCAACGTGGGCCGTTGTTGTAGCCGAACGGATCTTCGTAGAGCGAACGGTAGGCGTGGCGCCACACTGGTTTTCCCGTGTCGGCCGTGACGCACTCGACGATTTCCTCGAGGCCTTGCCGATGGAAGACGACCAGCTTTCCGGCCCGGACCGAGGGCGCGGCATAGCCGGTGCCGACCAACTTCTCCCAGAGCATCGGTGGGCCGCCGGCGGGAAACTTGTCGAGCAGGCCGGTCTCCGGCGAATGGGTGTTGCGGGTGGGTCCGAGGAACTCCGGCCAATCTGCGGCTTCTGAGGCGGTCAATGAAGCGATCAGAACGAAAGCCGAATAACAGGCGCGAATTGATCGGAACATGGCGAGGAACTTCATGGCGACTGGGATCGATTGGAATGCGTTCCGGCCACTTATGGAAGCCCTGATCCATCCGTCACCTTCCCGGCTGGGCGCCGACGCAGGGCAGCGTGGCCCCGTCGCCTCGCTTGATCTCGCGTGTGTCCCCACCTCGGGTCTCGCGGACCAGCACCGCGAAGGGATCGCCGCTGTAGCGGACTTCGTTGAAGAACGCGAAAACGCTGGAGTCGGTCGTCACGAACATCGGAGCCAGCTTGCCCGCCGTCGTCGTAGCCTGAACTTGCCCATCACTTCGCTGCGGGCGCCGTTCCGGCTGTCAGAGCCGGAGGAACAGCTTCTTCCGGTAGAGGAAGCGGAGGAACAGGAACGCGAGCAGCATGCCGACGAGCGCGACGACGAGGTCTCCGAATCCTTTGGTGACATTGGTCTCGAAGAACGCCCGGACATCGCCGCCGACGAATCGTGCGGCCACGGAACGGAATCCGCCGACGAGGGTGTTCGCCAGGTAGATGGTGATGGCATTGCAGCCGAACCACACGAAGGGCATGCACCACCAACGCCACTGTTTCACGTCGATGACCCAGTAGAAGACGGCCAGCAGCAGCGCGCTGTAACCACCCGCGACGAGGACGAACGACGAGGACCAGAGCTTCTTCACGACGGGGAATTGCAGGTTCCATAGCCAACCCAGCAGCACCGCTCCCACCCCGAAGCTGACGAGGTAGATGAGCTTCCACTTGTCGCAGAAGTGCCGGCTGCGGATGAGCAGGCCGGCGAAGATTCCGAGCAGGCAGGTGCCGATCGCGGGGATGGTGCTCAAGAGGCCTTCGGGGTCGTAGTAGCGGTCGTATTTTTTGCCGGGGAGGAACTGGAGGTCGACGTGGTTGGCCAAGTTGTAGCCGGGCTCGAACTTGCCGGTGACGAAGTTCGTGGTGGCGTCGAACTGCTGTCGCGCGAACGCGATGGCCGGGCTGTTCTTCACGGACGACGGATTGGTAGCCGAGTTCAGCGCTTTGACGGCGGCGGAGTTGCCGGCCTTCTCCGCCAGTTCCATGAGCGGCTTGTCGGCGAGCTGGATGTCGCGGATGGGAATGAAGGTCAGCAACGCCCAGTAGCTGACGAGAATGCCCGCGCAGAGGGCGACGAGCTGCTTGGGTTTGAAGAACAGGAACAGGATCGCAGCCGCGCCGTAACAGAGCGTGATTCGATTCAGCACGCCGAGCAGCCGCATGTCCGGCCAGACATTCCTGAAGCCGCCGGAGTAGAGGAAGGCGATGGCGAACAACAGCAGGACGCGGCGGACGACTCGCTTCAACGCCGCAGGACGTCCGCCTTGTTCGAGCTCCTTGGTCAGTGAGAAAACGACTGAGACGCCGACGATGAAGACGAAGAGCGGAAAGATCAGATCGTAGAATCGGAAGCCCGCCCAATCGGCGTGCTCCAACTGGGAGGCGAGGAACTTGAAGAAGGAAAAGCCTTCGCCCTTTTCACCGGCCATCCGGCTGAGCGCGTAGACCAGCGCGTCGCCCGCGATGATCCAAAACATGTCGAAGCCGCGCAGCGCGTCGATGGACATGAGACGGCCGGAGCCGGGCAGGGGAGTGGATGACGGAGAGGACATCGCCGCGAGAGTGAGCGGCTCATCTTCCCGGGGCAAGGCGGGGACGGTTACACTTACGGCCAATGGGACGAACAGCTTGGAGAAAATGGCTGCGCCGCCGGCCTGGTTCGTTTCATCTCGGGGCCGCATCGACATGAATCCCCATTTCCTCCCGGTCGTGTGGTTGTGTTGCCTCGTGGGCATGCTCCTCGTCCCCGGTTGCGCCACGGCTGCGGCGCCCAAGACGCTGCGAATCCTCACCTACAACATCCATCACGGGGAAGGCCTCGACGGAAAGGTCGACCCGATCCGGATCAGCAAACTGATCTCCAATCTCCAGGCGGACATCGTCTGCTTGAACGAAGTCGACAAGGGAGTGAGCCGGACCCAAGGGCGGGATCTGACTGCAGAACTGGCCGCCTTGACCCGCATGACCGGTGTCTTCAGCAACAACTACCACTACCAGGGTGGCGAATACGGCAACGCGATCTTGAGCCGGTATCCGGTGATCTCCTCGAAGAACACCCGCTTCAAGATGCTTCGCCCCGGTGAACAGCGGGGCATTCTCCAGGCGAGGATCGACGCTGGTGGCCGTGAGGTCGTCGTGATGGCGACGCACATCGACTATCGGCCGGATGACACGGAACGCTTGATGAACGTGGACGAGCTCAGCGGGTTGCTCGGCGGTTACCACGGCAAGACCGTCATCGTCGCAGGAGACTTCAATGACACGCCCGACAAACGCGTCCACACGAAGATGAAGGAACGTTTCCGAGACGCCTGGGAAGAAGCGGGGCAGGGCGAAGGGTTGACGATTCCGGTCAAGAAACCCACCAAACGCATCGACTACATCTGGCTCGAGAAGAACGCGCCGCTGAAGGTGAAAGAAATCACCGTGCCCTACTCCGAGGCGTCCGACCACTTGCCCTTGTTCGCCGTTCTTGAATGGCGCTAACGGACACGTTGGGTCAGCGCTCAGAACAGGGAGAGTGCCCTGCGTGAAACATCGTGGGTTCGGCGTCGCCGGTCTCGACCTCGGTGTAGCTCACGGTGACGGCGTCCGCCCGGTGCATGCAGGTGGAGAAGGGGCCGCGTTCCGGCAGATGCGACGAATGCAGCCGCCGCAGCCAGGCCGTCGAGCCGGCGTCGGATTCAAGACGGGCGGTGGCAAAGACGCCGCTGCGAACGGGCTGTGCGCCGGGTTCATCATGGCCCGAGGAGATCCACTGTCGCGGTTCCCAAGGATGGCGCCGGGCGGAAAGAGTCTCGCGGTCCCATCTCCATTCGAACGCCGCCTGTTCGTCTTCGAACACTCCGATGAGTCGGAAGGGATTCATTTCGGCGAGCGGGAGACCGGCTAGACGGGTCGCCACGTCTTCAGACGACTTGGCGGCGCATGTCGCGAGCACGACTCGTCCCCGCGACACCGCCGTTCCCTTGGCGCGGCCCGGAATCGAATACCAGTTGATCAGCGCGATGGTGGCTCCGAGTTGGTTGACGGAAATCCAGGTCCCACCGGCGGGTTCGCTGGGATGAACAACCTTCAAGCCCTCGGCTTCAGACTCCACCGGGGGCAAGCCCAACGGACGGGTCCGCTGCTCGTCGCGGTTCATGCCGAGGAGGTAGCCGCGCTTCTTGGGCCAAAAGGTGACGGTGCACATGGCGGTTCAATCGGCGGACGGATAGGCCGCGATCTGCCGGCTGGTTTCGCGCCACGTGCGCCAGAGCGAGCCGGGGCTCGACGGCCGATGGCCTCGGGCGCGATTGGCCGCGCCGATGGCGAAGACCAGGCTCCATTGACGGAAAAGGGTGCGATAGGCGGAGACGAGGGTGTTCCGGGCGTCGTAGATGTTCGTGGCTTCGGCGGCGGCTCCGTTGAGTTCAAGGATCTGGAATCCTCGACCGGCCTTCAGCTCCTCTTCGGACGAATAGCGCACGTCGTAGCGGCCGATGAAAAATCCATCGATCCGCCGGGAGATTTCATCGATGCGCGCCGTCAGTTCCGGCGTGGCGAGCCGGTGTCCGTCGAGAAAGATGCAGCCTTGGGCGTGGTTGCCGGCCTCGACGAGGCGAAGCTGTTCATCCGCGGCGAGGACTTCGTCGCGGCGTTTTTCGAAACGCTCGAGATACTTGGCGGCCATGCAGCGGGCCCGTTCGTCCTGCCAGATGAGTTCCTCGACGGTGTGAACGCCGTCGCCGGTGAGCATGGGAAACACCTTCTCCGTGATGGCGAAGATCGCGCCACGGGCCTGATCGGGGAAGCGGTAGTAAAACACGCCCGCTTCGAACGGTCCCGGCACGTAGCGCTGGAGGACCAGCGCGGTCGGAGATGTTTCCAAGCAGGCGGTGGCTTCGGCGTCGGAGCGGATGAGTTTCACGCCGACTCCCCGTTGGCCAATGTCGGGCTTGAGGATGAAAGGAAGCTCGACGGAATGGCGGGCCCGCAGTTGGGCCAGCGCCGACTGCTGGTCGACGAGTCCACCCGCGGGGATCAACCACCCCTCGGCGGTGAAGTCGGGGCTCGTTCGGTGCAGGTCCTGAAGCGTTGCGATCTTGGATTCCCCGACCATTCCACCGTGGTGGATTGAAGGGTTGGCGGCGCAGGGAACCGTGAACCCGCGATGGCGAATCGACAGCTGGATGTAGCGAAGAACCACCGGTGCGTAGAACAACCAGGCGGGCCAGAATTCCCATCGCGTCCATCGGGTCGCGGAGGCCCGGATTCGATTCCAGGAGAAGCCGCTCACGGCGCGCAGGAGGATCCGGATCAATACGACGAGTCCGACCACGATGATCAGCCCGACCCAGACCGTGTTGCCCCGGCCTTTTACGGCTGCGCCGATCGAGGCACCGAAGCAATGGATCAACGAGAAGATGGCCGCCGTCCAGAACATGACCGTGACTCCGGTGATGGCCAGGAACCGCCCGAACGGCAGTCGGAGAAATCCCGCCGCCAGATAGGTCGGCAGGCGTGTTCCGGGCACGAAGCGACTTGTCACCAGCAGCCACGAGCCACGTGATTCAAACCAAGCTTCGCTGCGTTTCACCGAGTCGGAACTGACGAAACGGCGGGCGAGTTTGCTGTCGAGCAAGGGCCGCCCGATGCCACGCGCTGTGAGGTAGAGCAGTGCGTCGCCAAGCCAGATTCCAAGGAAGCACCCCAGCCAACCGGTCTGCCAGCTGATCACGCCGGTCACCGCCAACAAAGCCGCACCGATGGTCGGCACGTCCTCCTGAACCAGCGTCGAAACGGCCAAGGTCGTCGCTTGGGTCCATGGAAGCCACTCGGCGAAGCCGGGGGGAACCCATTGGGTGAAGGTGGTGTCCATGGCCCTTGGTCGGATCAGCGGCTGCCGGTGGACTGAAGGTGGGCGACGGTCGACGGAGCGACACCAAACGCGGGTGGTAGCGGGACTTCGAGGATGCGGGCCATGACCGAGATGAGCGCGTAGTGGTGGATCGCATGGCCGATCACGTAGACGAGTTCGCGGCCGAGCGAAGACTTGGACAAAGGAGAGTCGCCAGGTTCGTAGCTGACTTCGCAGCGTGCGATCATAGGGGTCCACAAGGCGGAAGGCTCCAAGCATTCGATGCCGGCCCGGATACGGCGGGTGAGCGCGAGGGCGAAATCGACCTGCGTTTCCAATCGGGAATCCCGCTGGCGGTGATCGTAGTCGACGAGGGCGCCGTCGAGGCCGGCCAGAAGGCTGGTGAAATGATCCAGACAGTGCCGGTAGTGGCCGCCGATGGAGGCGTTGAAGGCGACGGGAACCTTCTGGACGAAGGCTCCTGGCGGAAGCGAGGCCAGCAGAAGTTCACCTTGGCGCAGGATTTCCGCCGCAGCCGCGAGAATCCGCTCGGAGTCGGACTGGGAAGAGCCGTCAATGGCGGTTACGGCGGCAACTGAGCGAACGGCAGTGGTCAGGACCTGGGATTGATTCATACGGCGGACGGATTCAGCGATCCGTTCCGCGAGGTGGTCGTCCGTCCCGTTAGTTCCTTACAGCGTCCCGAACAGAATTTTTTGCCAGCGCATTCACCACCACCGGCCGGCCGGCTTCCCCGGCCAAGGCGACCACGCGGGCGTGTGTTTCCCGGGCCAGGGACTTGCGGTCGCCGGAAGCGGTCATTGCCTGGCCGATCCGCACGTGCGCGATGATCTGTTTCTTTCCGAGAAGTTTGAAGAAGTGGGGCACAAACGTCATGTCGCGCCAGTAGCAGATCTCTTCGGCGGGATCGCCCTCGTGAAGTTCGTAGCCGAGCCAGGCCGGCGTCACCGCGTGGGTTGAACCGGCCACGGATTCGAAGACGCCCGGATAGAACGGAAGCACGTCGCTGCCGCCTGAACTCGTGCCTTCAGGAAAAACCATGACGGAAATGCCCTGTTCCAGCAGGTGACGGATCCCTTTGGCCGCGGCGGCGATGTCGGCCCGGTTTTCACGGCGGACAAACAGCGTTCCCGCGGCTTGGGCGCCCCACCCGATCACAGGCCACGAACGGACTTCGACCTTCGAAACAAAGGAGCAGGGATGCAGCGAACCAAGGACAATGATGTCGAGATAGCTCAGGTGATTCGCGACGAGCAGCCCGGTGGAGATCGGCGGCCCACTCGCCCGGATTTGAAGCCCGATGCCCGCCGCGATTCGACGGCAGGTGTCCTGAAGCCATTCCGAACGTCCGACCTGGGTCCGGTGCTTGGCGGAGAGCAGAAAACGGCAAAACGCGCCGCCCAGAATGACTGCGAAAGCCAGCAGGTGCCAGAGACTGCGGAAGAACGATGGGACAGCGCGGGCCATGCGCTAGTTTCCGGGCGCGGAGATCCCGAAGAAGCGCTGCATCGCCCGGGGCGACAACTGGCGCAGGTCCATCAGCGTGAGAAAATCGATCGTCTTGAACTCCCGATCCAATGCCGGCGGCCCGCAGATCTTCGCGCCGACCGTCAGGTAGGCTCCGAGCAGCCGTGGGATCTTCGGCGTCTCGTTCGACACAGTTTCCAGAGGGCAATGAAACGCCGGCGTCGGAACGGTGCGAAGGCGTTCCTCCACAAGACTGTCGTGGAGTTGCTGGTAGGCGGTGGCGCCGAGCGCCGGATCCTGCGAGGTGAACGAACTGCAACCGATCAGGTAGTAGGCATCGTGGCTGGCGGCGTATTGGGCGATGCCTTTCCAGAGCAGGTTCAGCACGGTGAAGTTCCGGTGCTCTTCCTTGATGCACGCCCGGCCTAACTCGATGACGTGCGGCCGGAGCGGTTCGTAGGGCGCGAACCCGAATTCCTGTTCGCTGTAGTAGCCATGGTTTTTTGCCGCCGAAGGTCCGGTTTGCAGACGATAGGTGCCGACGACTTCGCCCGTGGCCGGGTTCTCGACCAGCAGATGGTCGCAGACGCTGTCGAACCGGTCGGCGTCGAGGCAAGTCTCGTAGGCGGTCTCAAGGCCTTCGCGCAACTCGAGATTGAATACGACGAACCGGAGGAACTGCGCGGCACGGATGTCGGCTTCCGAATTGGCGAGGCGGACCCGGTAGTTCGCGGGTTTGGCGCTTTGGGCGACTGCTGAGATGGCGGACAACAAGGACATGAACCGCATCAGGAGTGCCGGACCTTTGTCCCGCAGTCAACGGCGGCGAAGCGCGCTCCAAACAGGGGAATCTCGGAACGCCGGAGCCAGACCACGAGAGCGCTGGAAAGGAACACCGTCCACGCAAGCGCGAACAAAAGCCCTCCGTCGTCCTTCACGACAATCCCAAGCCTGGTCAGGTGGCTGCCGATGGCTCCGGCCATCACGCCCATGGCCATCCCGGCGCCGTAGATCGAGAACCGTCCGCTGAGGAGCAATCCGGCGGCGATCAATTCGGCGATGCCGGAGCCGATCCGGCCCCACGGTTCAGCCCCGAGCTTGGTGAAGATGTAGACCGATTCTTCAGCTGCCGTGAATTTGAAGAACAGAGTCTGGAACAGGATGGCGGCGGCGATGATCTGGCAAGTCCAGGTGACGTTGCGATGGCGTTTGCAGGAGTTCATGGGAGGTATTGGAGGAGGGTGGCTACTGGTCGTCTTGGGTCGCGCGTTCCGGTCATTCGCCGGAGATCTTTTTCCACTGGGTGTCGGCCTTCAAAGTCTGGGCGGACTCATCCTTGTCCCAGTCCTTGCGGGCATTTCCCCAGAGGCCTTTGTAGAAGAGGAAGAGCCGGCCGTTGGTCACCTTGAAATTCTGCGGGTCGATTTCGACCTTCTCACCCCGGGCCATCGCCGTGGCGCACCATCCGCCGTAGGTCGGGAGATACTTGGCCGGGCCCGCTTCGAAGAGAGCTTTGTTCACGGCGGTGGCGAACCAATAGACGACTCCGGCGTGCGTCGTGGAGATTTCCCTGGAGCCTTTGGCCGCCTTGTTCTGTGCAATGTAGGCAACAGGATCGTGGCCTTGGAGTGCGATCTTGTCGGCACCGAGGTTGTATTGCTTCGGGTCCGTGGCGGCCGCGCGGGTCGCGAAATCGACGGCGACGAAGGAGGCCAGAACAAGCAAAGGAGTCCGGCTGATGAACGAACGACGTGAGAGGATGGCTTTCATTTTTGAGGAGCGGCACTTGTGATTCCGTGCCAGCAGGGATGAGTGGGAGATCGTAGAGAAACCTTACAGGGAGAGATCAGGCGGCGAATTGAACCGGAACGATTCCGGGGGAAATGCGGCTGCGGAGCGACTGCTTCAAGGCAGGGCAGCGCATCTTGCCTGCCCAAGACACTCCCGCCCTGCCTTCAACTGCGTGGTCCCGGCTGAAGCACCAGTGCACGGGTCGACTGGCTCGCCCGTCCTTGTTGACGAAGCGACACGGCTGCTCCGGGGAGCCTCGGTCGTCCACGGAAATGTCCGGATCCGGTTCGCCGGTGCCGCTGCAAGCCGCAGGTGGTTGGATGCCGTGATGCGGGCGGTCAGCTCGGTTCGTCGACCGCCTCGCGCAGTCGGCGTTTCAGGCGCGCGCGCGATTCTTCCGGCATGTGCTTCGAGGATTGGGAGGGCGCCTGATGCTTCGCCTGCGAAGCGGTGGAACGGATCAGTTTGATCTGGTCGGTGTAGCGTTGGCACCAGGAGCAGATCCGGAAGTGCATCCACATCAGCAGCCGTTCACGCAGCGACAAACGGCGTTCGTGCGATTCGGAGTCCAGGCGAACGATCGCCTTGCAGGGCGGCAAGCGGTGCGCGAGCCGGAACATCAAGCGCTTCTTCAGGGACGGCTTGGAGATCATGGTATCACGCCTCCTCCGGGTCCTCTTTGCCAAACCAGCTCACTTCGAGACATCGCCTCAACGCAAGGCGTGCCCGGTGGAGCATCACCCACAGATTGTTCTGCGAGATGTTCAGGGTGGAGCAGATCTCTTCGCCTGGAATGTCGTCGACCTCGCGCATCAAGAATACTTGGGCGATCTTCTGGGGGAGTTTGCTCGTGCAGCCGTTGAACGCCTTCCAGAACTCGTCCTGGTCGACGTCGCCGGCGCTGCTCCAGTCGCTCGGCGCCATCGCCGGAGTCCAATGGTCGGCGAAGCCGGGATACTCGAACGTCTTGTTCTCCTCGTCCTCGTAGAAGTTGAGGTCGGTGAAGGAGGTTTCACGGCCGGCTTTCCGAAAATGATCGAGGATCTTGTTCTTCAGGATTCCGGTGAGCCAGCTCCGCTCCGAAGATCGGCCTTCGAATTTTTCGTGGCTTCGCAGCGCCGCCAGAAGGGTCTCTTGCACAAAATCCTCCGCCCTCGTCTGGTCGCGCAGCCGGGACAGCGCGTAGTGGAAAAGATAGTCCCCGTGGTCATCGACCCAGCGCTCTGGATCAAGGGCCTGTGCTGAGGCGGGGCCGGCGCGATCCGCTTTCGCGGGCGGAAGCGCATCTGTTTTCTGAGGAAACGGCCCGGATGGAGAGCTCATGTCTGAAGTCAGAGGCTCAAGACGCGGGTTTATTGCGGATAATGTTTTTAATTCTCTCCTTGGCCGGTTCAGTAAGCCTGTGGCGCCCTCCGCCCGACGGACCAACAGTCCGGACCATTCTCCTTAGCCACTGGAGCTGAAGGCGATAACGCCTGCATGAACGACACAGTGCGAGATGGAGCCAGTAGCCGACATTCCTGAAGAACGGCAGCGTCGTCTCCTGCTTTTCAGAAGAGCGACAGCACATTTCCCGGCAGTTGGGAGAAATCGTTTCCCTCAAGCCCCGGAGGGATGCGCTCCAGCCATGGGTTTGCATCGTCATGCTCGGTATGTCGTTCGAACGGCGGATTCATTACAACAAAAGCCAACAGAAATTCGGAGCCGAGCGGACGAGATCACTCAAACCGGCGCCGTCGGCTAGGTTGGAGACCATGTTTTCGATCCGTTGTAAGGATTTCGCCGGCGGCCCGACAGACCCGGGAGCACCCAGCCGTTACACTCAGCTCCAAGAACCGCCCTTGAGAAGTGACGGCAATCATCAATCCTCCCTACGAATGATCACCCTCATCTCCGGCACCAACCGCCCGGGCAGCAACACCCGCAAAGTCACCGCCGTCGTCGCGTCGCTCTACGCGGAGCTCGGCATTCCCACGAAGCTGATCGATCTGCTCGATCTTCCTCCGGCCATCTTCGATCCGTCCGCCTACGCGGCGCCGCCGGCGGCATTCCTGCCGTTTTCCCAGGGCATCCTCGACGCGTCGGGTCTCGTCGTCGTGACCCCGGAATACAACGGGTCGATGCCCGGCGTCCTGAAGCTCTTCATCGACCATCTGAAATTCCCGCAGAGTTTTGAGGCCAAGCCGGTCTGTTTCACCGGTTTCGCCGCCGGCATGTGGGGAGCGCTGCGAAGCGTCGAACAGTTGCAGGCGATTTTCGGCTACCGCAACGCGCACATCTTTCCCAAACGCGTCTTCCTGCCTGGGATCGGCCAAGCGCTCGATGCCGACGGGCGATTCGTCGATGCCGGGATCACGGATCGCTTGCGCGAACAGGCGGCGGGGTTCAGCGCCTTTGTGAAAGCCTTGGAGGGAATCCGCGCTCCGGTAAAACCGTGAAGCATCCAAGGGCTCGGTCTGTTTCAAAGTCCGCCCAAACGCTCACTGGCATCCGATGAAAAAAGGAGGACGCCGATTCAGGAAAATAGTGCGCGGATCTGGATGGATGGCAGCGATCGGCTTGGTCGCTCTTCATGGTGCAGGGTGTCTTGTCATGCCCGGCGAACGCGGCGATCTGGCATACGCAGTTCGCCGCTCCGTTTCCAAAAGCAAACTTGGTTGCCTGCGATCGGCCGGGATTTGGCGCTTCAAAACCTGCAGCCCGCGATCCCCATCTGGGCGAACAGGTGAAGGCGTTGACCCATCTCATCACCGCATTGCCGCGGCGGCCGACCATTCTCGTGGGTCATTCCTATGGTGGTCCCGTGGTCTTGATGACGGCAGTCCGACAGCCTGACCTTGTCGCGGGCATTGTTCTGATCGGCGGCAGCGTCGATCCGTCGCAAGAGCGCCCGCTCTGGGGGCAATACCCGCTGCATACCGCCGCCGTATCGTGGGCTCTTCCGGGCTGGCTTCGTCAATGCAACCGCGAGCTCATGACGCTCCAGGGCGATCTGATTGCGCTGGAGAAGGAGCTGCCCCGGCTTCGAACGCCCGTCGTCATGCTTCATGGCGAACGCGATCGACAGGTGCCGGTCGAGAACGTCGCCTTTCTCCGCCGGAAGCTCGTGGCATTGGGAAAGAGCGGCCTGTTTCAGGAGCTCGTCTTCCCTGACTACACGCACTTCATCCCGTGGAAACATCCGGACGCCGTCGCCGAAGCAGTCACGATGGCCATGGAACGCTCGGGACAGATTCGGAGCCGCTGAGCTTTCGGAAGTTTGGATCAACTTCGGCGACGTATGCATTCCTGAACAACTACGACCCCACTCACGCCCGCCGATCGGCGATGATCGAGCTGAACGACCAGCGTTCGTTTCAAGTGCTCGGTGCGGAGTTGGCCGCCGCTCAACGGCCGCAGGCGATGGTCGTCGGCAAAGTGTTCCTGACCGGCGAGTTGGTCGACACCAAGTGCTATCTCGGAGTCATGCGGCCCGCCGTGGGCAAGGTCCATCGCGCGTGCGCCGTTCGTTGCCTCAGCGGAGGCGTGCCTCCCGAAATTCTCGTGAAGGACCAGGCCGGGAACCAGATCGCCGTTCCGCTTGTCGGGGCCAACGGCGGCCTCCTTTCCGTCGATCCCCAGTGGGCTGCAAGGATTCTGACGGTTGAAGGAATCTTGGAGATCGTGGACGGGCTGACTTGGTTGAAGGCCGGGGCGATTCGATTTCATCGAGACCAGGCGCGAGGCGGCGCAGTTCGGTGGAACGTTTTTGCAGGATGGTCCTCCGCCGATCGAGTGAACGCGAACGGGGCATTTGGAGTAGAGGAGGAGGTTTGTTCGGCAGGCAATTTTCCTGAAACTTCCCTCCGAGGCCCGTGTCCTGTTGCTATGGTCACCCGGCGAGCCGGGCCGATAGATGAGCCAACTGGAAGAGTTTGAGACGTTCATGATGAACTACCAGAACATGGTATTCACGACAGCCGTGCGCCTTCTCGGGAACGAGACCGACGCCGCGGACATCTCGCAGAACGCCTTCCTCAAGGCCTTCGAGCACTTTGAAACCATCCGGACAAGCCCGACGGCGGGAGGCTGGCTGAAGACGGTGACGACAAATCTCTGCCTCAACCACCTCCAGCGTTACCGCAACCGCTGGCGGATGTTCTCCGAGCTCCGGAACGAGAAGGAGGACGAGAGCAGCTTCGAGTCGGACTTGGCCGCCGAAGTTCCGGTCGACTGTCTGGGCGAAGACGAGCGTTCCATTCTCGAAAAGGCCTTGGCCCGTTTGCCGGAGGCGCAGCGGGTGCCGCTGTTGCTCTACCATTTTGAAGACCTGAGCTACGAGGAGATCGCCGCGCGTCTCAGGGTCAGCGTCGGCAAGGTCAAGACTGACATCCATCGGGGCCGCGATGCCTTGAAGACCAAACTCAAACTCGACGCGGAGGGCGAACCTGTCGGTCTCCGTGTCGGAAGCTGAAGCCATGAACAACCAACCACCAGACCCCGGCCTCGAAGAGCTGATCGGCCGCAAGCTGCGGACCCTGCCCGAACGCAAGGCTCCGGCCTCGCTCCGGGCGAACGTCTTCGCGGCCATCCGTGCCCGGGCGGCACGCCCGTGGTATCAGCGCGCCTGGTTCGAGTGGCCCCGCCATTTGCAGGTGCTGTCGCTTGTTCTCTTTCTGGGGTTCTCCGGCGCGCTGGGCTGGCTGATCACGGGCCACGAGGTGACTCTGACTTCGCTTTCTCCCGTTTTGGCGGAACGGGTTTCCTCCGTTGGATCTGAGATCGGGTGGTTCCTCAACCTGATGACCGCGTTCGTCCGTGCGGTCCCCGCTTCCTACTGGATGGCCGCGTTGGGGGTGCTGGCCGGCATGCTGTTTACCTGTGCCGGGCTTGGTAGCGCCTTCTACCGGTTCGTCGTCCTCGACCTTCGAAAAGACTGATCATGAAGTCCACGTTTTCAAATTTGCTCCGTCTGCTGTCCATCGCCGCTTTGCTGGCCGGCCAATCGATTCGCGCGGCCGATCCGGTCCCGCCCGATGTGGCACCGACGGCTCCTGCGGCGCCGGCCGCTCCCGCTGCCTCCGATGTTCCAATGGCGCCCGAGTCGCCCGTCGCTCCGAAGGCGCCGCGGGTCCGGGTCCGGCATTCGAACAACGAACCCGCGGTTCGAATCCATCAGGACTTCGTCCTCAAGGCGGGGGAAAAGGTGGAGGATGTCGTGGTCGTCGGAGGCAATGCGCGCATCGACGGCACGGTGGAGGGGGATCTGGTCGTGGTGTTCGGAAAAGTCGCGCTGGGAACCAACGCCGTCATCAGGGGCAACCTCGTCAACGTGCTCGGTGGCGTGGATCTCGGGGCCGGCTCCAAGTTGGAAGGCGACCTCACAGCCGTGTTGTCCAACGCGCTGCTTGGGCCCGGCGTGGAGGTTGACGGAGAAGTCCATGTGGTCGGTGGCCGGCTGGAGGCGGATCCGACCGTCAAGTATGACATCCGTCCGGAGGTTGTCGGCTTCGAGCAATGGGCCGATGCCATCGGGTGGTTGATCGCCTACGTCAAAGAAGGCCCCGGTCTTCTTCGCCCGATCGCGCCAGGCTTGGGTTGGGTCTGGATGGTGGCGGGAGGGTTCTTTCTTTTCCGTCTGCTGGTCACGCTCATTGCGCGAAAGCCTGTCGCGGCAACGGTTCTCGTCCTCTCTGAGCGTCCGTTGATGTCCCTCTTGGCCGGCATTCTCACCATTCTGTTGATCGGACCGGTGGCGGCGCTGCTCAGCTTCACGATCATTGGGCCTTTGGCCCTGTTTTTTGCCTATTGGATCGCGGGGATCATCGGCACAGCCGGTGTCTATTGCCTCGTCGGTCAGCAACTCGGGCGGCTTACGGGCGTCGACGCGCTGCAAAATCTCCTGCTCTCCGCCGTTGTCGGCACGGTGTTGATCTACGGTGCCTACTGTGTGCCGATCCTCGGTTTTCTCGTGGTCGGCATCGTGTGGCTCCTGAGCATCGGCGGCGCGGTGATGGCGGTTTCCGTGGCGATGCAGGACCGAAGGGCCGCCCGGCAGGCCAAGTTGGCGGCCAGCATGGCTGCCGCTGCCGCTGCGGCAGCGGTGCAGCGTCCGGTTCCTACAGCGACGGCCGGGGCGGAATATCTCCCAGCGCTGCAGATGGCGGGTGCTCCCGAGGGGTTCGTCATCGCGTCGGGTTCGCCTTCGTTGTCCGGCGCGCCGGGGTTGGCCGGGGCCTCGTTCCTGATGTTGTCGAGGGCTGGGTTCTGGATCCGGATGGCATCGGCGTTCCTCGACGTGGTGCTTCTCTGCGTGGTTGGCGGCTTCATGGTGGCGACGACACATTTCCCGCCGTTGATGCCTGTGGTTTGGCTGACCTACTTCATCGGCATGATCGCATGGAAGGGAACGACGATCGGGGGAATCATCTGCGGGCTTAAGGTGATCCGGACCGACGGGACGAAGATGACTCTGGCGGTTTCCGCCGTGCGCGGGCTTTCCAGCCTCTTTTCGGTGTTCGTATTCTTCCTTGGCTTCTTCTGGATCGGGTGGTCGGTCGAGAAGCAGGGATGGCACGACATCATTGCCGGAACCTGCGTCGTGAAGGTTCCCCGGAGCGCGTCGCTGCTTTGATCCCGCTCGTGATCCGGCGCAGGCTTACTTGAGCTTCTGCAGTTCGAAGAAGACCGCCTCAAACTTCGGGATCCAGCTTTGGAGCTGTTCGGTCGTCTGGTGCGGTGCGTAGCGGACGTTGTTACAGGAGCCGAAAAGTTCGTGGCAGCGCGCGAGAAATTCCTCGGGCAGGCCCCGGCTTCGCAGCCTTTCCTCCACCACGGATTCAGTGATGCCCGACGCGGTGATCTTGAGCCGTTCCCCGAGCTGTTCCTGCAATAGGCGGAAGCCGAGGGCGAAGAAGCCTTCCACGTTGTCCGCTTGCGCGAGGGCGGCCATCTCGGTCAGGCCGTCGCGCACCTTGCGGGACACGTCCTTCTTCCGGCGCGCGTCGACGTTGCGGAGGGAGGCCTCGCGGCGTTTCCGGATGGTGAACGCCGTGAGCCAGATCAATGGGGCCACGGATTGAAGCATCCAGAACCACGGTTGAGTGACCCAGGGAACGGACGGCGTGGAAATGACGCCCAGGGTCGGACGGATGTGGGCGATCTCGATGGGCTTGGGGCCGGTGTCGAGCTTCTTGGGATCGCTCCCGATCTGGGTCGAGCCGGTTGGGCGGACGGTGATCGGGATCGGCCGGGACATCGCGGACTGGTAGGTGCCCGATACCGGGTCGAAGTAATTGAAAACGAGGGGTGGGATTTCGGTGATGGCGGCGTTCTGCGGAGCCACGACCCACTCGGTCCGAACCCGGCCTTGTTGGCCCAGAGGGTCGGTTTCGACGACGGAGTTTGGCGGATAGGTCTGGAAGTCCCGCAAGCCCTTCTGCTCGCCAAGCCGCGCCATGTCCACGTTGCCCCGGCCGGAGATCTCGATGCGGAGCGTGATGGGATCGCCCGCGAGCACGTTGGTCGGACTGGCCGTGGCGTTGATCGCGAAGGTGCCGACGGCGCCGTTGTATTCCGCAGGACGTCCGGCGGTGGGTTGGGGACGAACGGTGACCGGAGTCGAGTCGCTGCGCAGCGTCACCCGCTGGAACGCGACCGTGCCGAAGACGCCGGCGGGCCGGCCGTAAAGGCCGAACTCCATCGTGGCCGGCCCGAGCGCGAGATCGCCGGCCTTGTTGGGAATGGCCGTGCAGACAAACGAAAAGACCGTGTAGTTGATGCCATCGACTGTTTCGACCCCTTGGCCGTTCTGGATGACTTTCCCCATCGTGAAGCCTTCGCCGCCGAGCTGCGGCAGTTGGTGGAGGCGGCCATCGAGATAGTAGAGCCGGATCTCCGCCTGCATGATCTCGCCGAGGAATACGTTGGTGCGGCTGGTGGTGAGGCGGAGGAAGGCGGGCTTGGGCTGGTTGGCCGCGCCCGGGTTGCCGCCGCCCAGCTGGCTTTGTCCGGCGGGAACGACCTGCAGCGTCAGCGGCTGGGTGCTGAGCTTGCGGCCGCCGGCATCGACGGTGATGGCCGGGATGACGATGTTGCCAATGTTCTGCGGAGTGACGACGTAGCTGTAGGTCGTCTGCTGGTTCACCTGCCCGCCGCTGATCGTCATGCTCCGCGAAGACCCGGCGATCTGGACCTGGCTGTTTGGCACCGGGGGAATCGGCGGCGGGGTGGGGAGGGTGAAATTGTTGCAGGTGACCGACAAGACCGCCTGCTCGCCGATGCTGATGGTGTTGCGGTCCAGGGCGGCTTGGATTCCCGGGATCTGCGCGGACGCCCGGTTGGCGCCGAGAACCAGCGACAGCGCGGCCATGAACAGGAAAAGGCCGCGCAACATCCGGGGACGCGCGGCGGCGGAGCAGGTCATTTTTTCAAACACGGGACTCACGCAATGCAAGACAGGTGCGACGTTGCGGGCGTTCAGACGCCAAGGCAAGGCTTCGGGATCCGGGCGGTCATTCGTAGGCCACAAGGGTGTCCGGCAGGATGAGGGAATCGGGCTTGCCCATGCCAGCGGCCCACGCGATCCCGCGCAGCACGAGAACGCGGAAGAACGGATCGTCCAGCGTCCAAGAATAGTGCCCGAGGCAGGTCGCCCAGACCCGGCCCGGCCCCGGACGATGGGTCCAGACTACCGGCTGGTCGGCGCCGTCCATCCGGACGGTGGCGAGCACATCCACTTTCGACCGGTCGCCGATCATGGGCCAGTAGGGTTCGTCGATCAGCGCAATCTTGCGGGGAAGGCCGGCGGTCAGCGGTTGGTCTTCGGCGGGTGCGAGAAAGAGATCGAATGGCGCGTGGATATATTTCGAGCGCTTGGGATGCGCGGCCAGGCCGATACGGGCCGCGAGCTTCTCCGGATCGTTGTCCTCGATGGTTCCGCTGTGCAGCACGACGACCCCGCCGCCCCGGGCGAGATAGGCGTCGAGTTGGGCATACTTCGCGTCGTCCCAGGCGCGGTTCCAGTAATAGAACACGACGACTTTAGCCGAGGTGAACTGCTCGTCCGTCGGCCACAGCCAGGCATTGGTCACCGTGGCGTGAGGGGTTAGAAGCCGGTGCCAGTTGGTTTGCCAGCGCGGGTAGTCGTGCTGGAGCGCCCCGTGGTCCTGCTTCGAGGCGACGAGCACGATCTTCGGACGGTCCGTCCCCGGCGTCGAACCTGCGGCCGCTTTCAGGATGCCTTCGACATCGGCCCGGGTGCGGACGGGAGGTTCGTGCATCAGATAGGTCAGCAGGTCGTTCACTTCGCCGGGAGTCAGCGCGTCGATCAGGCCGGCGGGCATGAGGCTGCGCCCAGTGGGATGGAGGTTTCGGATGGTGGAACGTTGGACCGGGGTTTCCTTGCCCTGCGCGTCGACGATCCGCACCGCCGTGTCGGTCTGTTCGCGGACAAACCCGACCAGCGAGGTGTCGTCCTTCAGCTCGGCTTCGTAGGTGATGTAGTCCGGGTGCAGCGTGGCGTCGGGACTGCGGATGTCGCGGAGAATGCTTTCGGCGTCGCGGTGCACGAGGTTGCTGAGATCGGGCCCGACGACCGCGCCTTTTCCACGAACGCGATGGCAGGTGGCGCACTGTGTCTTCAGGCCGTGGAAGAGCGCCGAGCCCCGTTCCCAGTCGGCTCCGGCGATCGCCATTGGCCGGCTGGAAGTTCCCGATGAAGGGCGATTGGTCGGGGCCCATGCGGCGATGGTGTGGAACGCCTCCACCGAAGCCGGAGCCGCCACAAGGAACTGCGGATTGCTCCCGGCCGTGAGGTTGTAGCCGATGGAGAGCGGGATCGGTCCCGGGATCGTCACGACATACTCGGTGCGGACGGGATGCGCGTCGGTTGTGAGCACCACCTCACGTCGATCCTCGGACAGCTTGGCCGCGCGGATCGTGAGCCGGCCGCGCGGAATGGCGTCCTGTTGTTTCACCACGGCGTAGGGCGGTTTGAGCGTCTCGAACTGGTCCCCGGCGGAAACGTAGTCGCCGAATTCGATCCGGCCCTCCGCCTTGGCGCGCATGGCCAACGATTCGTCGACCGGCCGGTCGAATCCGATGCGGACCTCCGTCGATGAATTGGCCCAGGCTCCCGTCGGCTGCGCGGCCGACGGATCGGTGTAGCGGATGCGGAAGATCTTTCCGTCGCCCTTGGGGCCGGTGCCCCAGTCGGGTTTGCCGCTGTGGCAGCAGACATAGAGGTCGCCCTTCGGCGAGATGGCGAAATCGAGCGTGAGCATCTGCAATCGCGCGATGGTGAACTTGTGGCCGACGTAGCCGGTCGGCGTCTTCACCATCTTCACCCGCCAGATTTGGCCTCGCGATTCACCGGCCACGAACGCGTCCCCATCCCACCACTTCGGTCCGAACAGTCCTTGGGCTGGCCCGGATGGAAGCGCGACCGCGGTCGCGTCGGACGAAGGCGCCGGATTCAAAGCGCCATGGGGTTCGTTGAAAACCAGCCCGCAGGTGCTCTGGTGCTGCGGGCCAAAACCCACGACGGGCGCTTCGCTGACAACGTCCGGGAGCCACTTCGGGTGCCGAGGCGGGAAGCCGTAGTTCCTTCCGGCGACGATGTGGTTCAGCTCGTCGAGGGGATTGCCGTAGGGCATCCAGGTCTCGCCTTCCTGGTCGGTGTTGAAGAGGTCTCCGGCGCGGTTGAAGGCGAGCGTGTAGGGGACACGCATGCCGGTGGCGATGGTCTCCAGCTTCTTCGTGCGGGCATCCCATTTCTGGATCGTCCCGCGCTGGGAACGGATGTCGTAGAGCGAGACTTCCTCGTCGGGATTCCCCTCGGCGGCCTTGCCCTGCTGGACGAGCCAGGCCTTGTCCTGCGGGCGAAGGTCCCTGTGCTTCCGCAGGCGGTAGGCGTTGGAGTAGTCGGCGACGAGCAGGGCGAAGTAGGCGTTGCCCTCCCGGTCCAGCGTGACGGAACTGGCATCGACCCCGCCGCTCGCGACGTCGGTCGCCGGCCAGCCGGATGCGACGACCTCTTCCGTGTCCGCTTCACCGTCGCCGTCGTTGTCCCGGAGGAGCGACAGCTTGCCCTTCGACGAAACGTAGAGCCCGCGCGTGCTCCAAGCCATGCCCACGGGGATGCTGAGGGTTGACCGGCTCCAGAAGGGCTTCGCCGAATCCTCCAGTCCATCGCCGTCCGAATCCGTCAGGCGCCAGATGCGTCCGTCGTAGCCGAGAGCGGTGAGGCTTCCGTCGGGGGCGAACCGCAGGTTGTTCACGTTGTTCAACCGCACCGGCAACTCTTCGACTGTGAATCCCGGCACGAGCATCTGGACGAGGGGAAAATTGGTCGCCGCACGAGCGGATGTCCCCACGACTGTGAAACACGCGAGCAGCCACGTTGTCATCCGAGGAATCATGGCTGAAATGTGGGGTCCCATGCACGCCACGCCAACTCCAACGTGACACGATCCCAAGTTGCAGGGTGGCGCAGGCCTCCGGCCTGCTGTTCCGGGCGTCGCGCCCGGAACGGTTTGAGGCGCCCGCCCGGAAGTGGTTCGCAGAAACCGCCGGTGCATCCGCCTCGCGGAGCGTTGGTCGCACTGGCTGGCCGCAGACGTCCGCTCCTCCTCCGGTCTGCGCCACCCGGACTGTCGGTGGAGAAATCCCTTTCTCACCGATGCGCTGCATCCCTAGGCTCCGCTGGTGGACGATGTGTTCATCGAGTTGTTTGATCCGGCGGATCCGCCCGACCTCGGCCCCGGGCCCCGGAATGGCAGGCTTTCTGTCGCGGAGGTTGACGCCGGGTTGAAGCGCGCATTTGCGGTTACGGCGCCCGGAACCGACGGCCGCGAGGCGATCCGCGGGCTGGCGTTGCTCTGGCACGACCATCACGACGCGGCTCATTCGCTCGTGCAGGATGCTTCCAACGGGGTCGGCGCCTACATCCACGGGATGCTCCATCGCCGGGAGCCGGACTTCTGGAACGCGAAGTATTGGTTCCGTCGCGTCTTGGGGCTGCCGTTTCTCGCGCCGCTCGGGGCCAAGGTGGCACTCATCGGTGGAGCCGAGCCGTTGGCGCCAAACGGCGTGTTCGATGCATCGCGTTTCGTGGATGCGGTCGAAGCCGAAACGCTCGACTCGGAGACCTTGAAGCGTGTCCAGGTCGCGGAGTTTCATGCGGTTGTCGCCCACCTTTCGCGATGAACGAACTCGCGCCGGTCTTCACCGCGGTCATCCCGGTATTCCTGATCATCGCGATCGGCGTCGTGCTGCGCCGCATCAACTGGCTGACCGAGGAGGCGGACGAAAGCCTGATCAAGATCACGGTCAACGTGCTCACGCCTTGCCTGATCCTGGACTCGATCCTCGGGAACAAGGCGCTCAAGGAACTCGGCAACGTGTTCGTTCCGCCGGTCGTCGGCTTCGGCTGCGTGGCGCTTGGCATGACGATCGCCTATCTGATCGCGCCGTTGGCTGGGCTGAAGGATCCGCGGACGCGCCGGACGTTCGCCTTGTGCGCCGGCTTGCAGAATTACGGCTATGTTCCGATCCCGTTGGTCGACGCGCTTTTTGATCCGCAGACGCGTGGAGTCCTGCTGGTGCACAACGTCGGGGTCGATGCGGCCATGTGGGTGCTTGGCCTCGCGCTCCTCGCCGGAGCGACGGGCGGCAAGGCGTGGAAGCATCTGATCAACGCGCCCGTCATCGCGATCATCGTCGGGTTGCTCATCAATTTTTTCCACATCTACGAGTTCCTGCCGAAGTTCCTCCTGCAAACCTTTCGTGTCCTGGGCCAGTGCGTCATCCCGATCGGCGTGCTGATCGTGGGCGCGACGGCGGCGGACCAGATGCGGGGCATGCAGGTGCGATCCGGCGGACGGGTGATGCTGTTCGCGTGTATCGTGCGGCTCGCGCTCATCCCGGTGGTCTTCCTCGTCGTCGCCCGAGTGCTTCCTTGTTCAGACGAGCTGAAGCGCGTGCTTGTCGTCCAGGCGGCGATGCCGGCGGGGATGTTTCCGATCGTCATGGCCCGGCACTACGGAGGCGATTCGAACACGGCCGTCCGCATCGTCCTGGCGACATCGGTCGTCAGCTTCCTGACGATCCCGTTCGTCATCCGAGCGGGTCTGGCGTTTGTTCTCGAAGGCCGCTGAACCGGAACCACCCAGTCGAGAAAGCGGCCGCGAAGCGCCTGCTTCAAGGTAGGGCCGCGCGTCTTGCCTGCCAAAATCGCTCCCGACATGGAACCAACTGGTGGGGGCCGGTCAGGACGTCGATCCGGGCGAAAAGCCTGGTCTGCTCGGGGTAGGCTGGAAGACCGCATGGTCGGGAGGTAACAGGCCAAACCTCGGGTGGTCCTACGCGGGAGTCCTCCCCGCCAACACCCCCGAGAGGGCCGGGGCCAGGGCGCTGTTGGAACCTTTGCTGCCGTGGTTCCGTTCCCTGCACAGGATGTGGGTGGACGGGGGGGATTCTCCGGGCCCGACTCCGCGGCGTGGGTGCGCAGGCAGAGTCCGAACCTGGAGGCCGGGGTCGTCAAACGCTCCAACGATCCGAAGGACTTCAAGGTCCAGCCCCGCCGCTGGATGGCCGAGGGGACCTCCGGCTGGTTTAGGCTCAAACGGCGGCTGGTCCGCGACCGCGAGAAGACCCAATCCAGCGCCACCACCAGGATCTACATCGCCATGATAGTCCTCGTGCTCAACAGACTGGTCTTTCAACGTCTGTGCCATTCCTCGGCCCAGACTCTCTTTCCTCCCGGTTCAGTTTGGCGAGGTCAGATCACTGTAAGTCCTTGATTGAAAATGGAGCCAGTTGTCGGGATTGAACCGACGACCCACGCTTTACGAACTTGTTTTACGCGAAAACCGCACCTCGTCCTTAATTTTTATCAATGTAACTGTTTGATGTTGAGGACTCCAGTGTCCACGGGCCAGCAGGCGATTTTTTTCTACCTCTCAATAAGTGCCTGCAAACAAATAAAAATATAAGCGTTCTTGGCAGAATTTGGCAGAACACGTGACTAGCTCGCCAATGTCGTCAGATTCTTGACCGCTTGAGCACTCCACTTCTCGGAACCGTAGGCCGTCGCAATGCCGCGAGCTGATAGCGCCTTGGCAATTCCCGACAGCGAAGAGACGCCAGCGGCCTTGATCTGATCAACGATTGGCAACACTCGCGTTCGGAACAACGCAGCCTGTGCCCGTTTGGCTTCAGATGAACGCAGTCGTGCGTCCGATAAATTGGGATTTCCAAGACGCTGGCCGCGAGACTTTGCAGCTCTTAATGCCGCTTTGGTGCGGGAGGAAATCTGTTCCCGTTCAAACTGCGCAAACGCAACGAGCAGGTGGATCATCAGCGGCGTTGCGTGGGGGTTATCAGCAGCAACGAAGTCTGTGCCGGATTTCTGGAGCTGACAGACGAAAAACAAGTCTCGGGTCAACCGATCCAGCTTCGCGACGAGCAGCGTGTGATTCCCCTTGCGGCAAAGCTCAAGGGCCTCTGCCAAAACGGGACGATCTCCATTCTTACCTGACTCGACCTCCACCATTTCACGGACTACCACCGATTCACCCTGAGTCTTCAGGAACGAGGAAACGGCAGTTCGTTGCGCTTCGATTCCAAGCCCTTCAATTCCCTGAAGGCTCGTCGAGACGCGTAGATAGGTGACAAACGATTTCACGCCGCCAGCATTCGGTATCGTTAACTTTTAGGCGAGAACAATTTTTCAAATTCCTAAACGAGCGTTTGTGAACTTGAAATCACCCTGCCCGTTTGAAGCCAAATAAACATATGCAGGGAAATCGCCTAAGCACGAATGGAACCAAAGGAACTCTATTCTCCTCTCTATAAGCTACTTCCAGCGTTTTCTGCCCGACAAATCAGAATCACAGACGCTTTCACTGGCCGACTTCTACTTATTCTTTGGTGCCACTCGGGTTATCCGAGCGATAAGCGGCACGAAGGTCCGGCTGGTTCTGGATACTTCTTTGGAGAAATTGACCATGATATTAGAAAAATCAAAACACCTAGATGAACTTGAATATGTCTTATTACCATCCATTTCAGAGATTCAATGGCTCTTTCATGTATCGTTAACCTACCACTACTCACCAAAGGATGAATTCCTAGTGGAGAAGGATGTTTTGGAATATCTGACCCAAGTCGGGGACAAGGTTCACCGGAAGAAAAAAGAAATGCATTGGTTCTTCCGGGTGGAGGAACACGAATCAAAAAGACTTCATGTCCATCTCCTCATGGGTGCCAGATTCCTGCTTGAAAATGACATTATCCGATGGAGGACGGTAGGAGGGAAGCAAGTCGAGTTGGGCAGATTTCTGGCGTCATCTTGGAAGAAGGGGATGGCAACGGCAGTCGAGTTCATTCCCTACCATTTGGAGTATGTCACCAAGCGTTCCGGATTGATCCAACACTGCGGATGGTCAAAAGCCGTCAGGCAATCTGTCCGACGGGGCGAAGAATATAAGAAAGCTCAAGTAGTTAAAATATCTCGAAATGGGACAGAACTATGATAAGATGGTCAACAGTTAGGCAATTACGCCTAACATTAATTACTAACCTATATGTATCGAAAAAAAAGTACACCAACAAATCAACTCTCTACTGAAGAGCTAAATCTAATCCGTAAAAAAAGAATACAATATGAGCTGAATGAGGGTCTCGCTAACCTGAAGGAAAAACATCGCGCGGCAATCGAGGACTGGCACGGCCGCAGCTCGTTGCGTAAAGACGTCGAGGACCAAAGTGAAATCGACGATGGTTACGCCGAGGAATGCGCCGAACTCCGGAAAACGGCGAAACGGATCGAAAACAGGGAAGACGAGGTGGACGGATGAAATTGAATTCACCGTTGTCACCCGAGGAACTGTCGAAGCTCTGCAAGGCCCTGGAATACTCGGCCGAACGTCTAGCCCGATTCTTTGAGCAAGGGGTGTTGCTTGCAGAATCGCTCGAAGACGAGGAACTCGCGAGTTCGCGACGAAAGATCGCTGACTACCAAGGGAAAATTAGGCGCGAGCGCGAGCGTATTGGCCGCATACAAAACATCATTCGTCGAAAGAGGGAGAACGAGCGCAACCGACGCTAAACTTCTGAATATGAGGCGATAAACGCAAGGCGAAGGGCATGAGAGGTATTCCGCACACACGGAACCTCTCATGCCCTTCGCCGTAACATATGCGCATATGCCCAAACGTCGGCTTCCCACCAAGCCGGTCTGCGAATATGACATTTTGGTGGTTGGAACTGAAAAGAACGGCCAACCAATTAAGTGACTGAGAATCCGGTCACTTCTCGTTCGCTTTGAGGTATTCGTTTGAGAACTTCACCACTTGGCCAGCTACAGAATCCTTGAGGAATTGTTTACCACCTGCTTTGGTGATCTTACCAAACGATCCATGATCCCAAGTATGGGCATATGACGTCACAATTTCTGCCTTTCTCCAATAAGTAACCACTTCCGATACGAACGTGGATATAGTGAAGGTCGCAAAGTTTTTGTCTTTGTCCCAGAGCGCGTCTATTTCGATGACCAGACGGTGGGCCGCTTTAGGGTCAATACGTATTGAGCTTCTGCGGAGCTCAAGTTCGACGTTATCCCTGATATCCGCTTCAGTCAGCACGCCCTCCAAGTCCGAGAGATAGATTTCCAATGCGACACGTTCCACGCCAGCAAGCGAGGCGTAACTGGTAACGAATTTGGCTGCACGGACTTTGTCTGCGAACAGTTTTGCCGTAACGTAGTCTTCAGGAATTGCTGCCGGAACTTCTTTGACCACCTCGACCGGCACTCTGACCAAGTTGGTCTTCCAGACCTCGACCGGCTTGTCCACCAAGACAGTGACCGTGTTGGTTTTGGTGACTTCGACAATCTTGTCGACGTATCGAGGCTCAACCTTCCCTGAAGATTTTCCCGCAAAGTAGGCGGTCACAGCTACCGCGATCCAAACAACGGTCGTCGTAATCAGCACGTTGGTTTTCATATTGAGATCATCGCTCGCGGCTTCCCTCGGAAATTCTTAGACCCGTAATGCATTCATTTCAAGAACGCATCGGCCGATAGAACCGCTCCAACTCCGGCCCAGGGTTCACGACTGGATTTCAAAATAGACTTTCAAAAAATACACAACAAGTTGTGCAGCAACAACTTAACGATTAGCGTGGCACGGTCGATGCTTGAATATGGGGCAGTGAAGGGGAAACGGAAACATCCCCATACATCAACAAAGGACCGCCAATGCATACGACTCCGCCGTTTGTTGGAAGACAGTTCCTTGATCTACTCGTGAACCTGCTTCCTGACCTGCTAGCTGGCCGAATCCCTAGCATAATGTTCAAAATAGATGACGCAGGGTTGAAGATTGAAGGCGACGCAAGTTTCGTCGCCTTCGTCTTCACAGTAGGCGTTCTGTTGTGGTTGTGGAGAAGGTCAACCCTAGCAGCCCGTCAAAGAACGGGTGTTTTGGAGCGGCGTGACGGAGGCGTATGATGGCTTGGCCTGGGATGGTCCGGAGAAAGTTGTGGGAGAGCGGCGGACGAGACGGGCGACCAGGG
>CANJSG010000014.1 GCA_947476875.1 Verrucomicrobiota bacterium
CACTGCGGTCGCACGGTCTATCACGCCGGCGATTCGGCCTACTTTGAGGGCTTCAAGGAAATCGGGGAACGCTGCGCGCCGGAAATCGCCCTCCTGCCCATCGGAGCCTACTACCCGGACTCGTTCCGCGTAGTCCACATGGGACCGGACGAGGCCCTGAAGACGTTCCGGGACTTGAAGGCGAAATGGTTCGTCCCAATGCACTACGGCACATTCAAGCTCAGCTTCGAGGATCTCGGGGAGCCGCCGCGCTGGTTGCAGGAGCTCGCCGTCGCAGAAGGCATGAGCCGGCACATCCGCATTCTGGAAGAAGGAGTGCCGGAGGTGTTCTGAAATGACGAAGCGCCAAGACCTCTGGTCGAAAGAATGACCAACCCAGGGGCCCATCCTCGGATTTTGGTCCTCATGCTTCGCGTTTCATCCGGCCTTTGGCCTTGCCCTTTCGGATTTCCGCGAAGCGACGCTTGACGCACCCACGTCTGCTCACGAACCTCTTCACACGATGATTGTTGCACGCTTCCGCACCTTGTCCGCCGCCGCTGCGGCTTTGACCGTCCTCGCCTCTTCAGCGGCCGCCCATCCGGGCCACGGCGCTGCCGGCGTCGTCCACGCCCATGAAGGCGGCCAGATCATGACAAACCTGCTGTGGGTTGGCGGCATTGTTCTCGTCGTCACGGTCGCCGGCAGTCTGGTTCTGGCCAGGCGCGGCTTCTTCAAGCGCGACCAGAAGACGGCTCCCGTCCGCATCCACCGCGACTGAACCGCCAGCGATTTCATCTTCCAACGGCCGGCCAGCGATACGCGGCCGGCCGTTTTTCTTTACGGGCACCGGCAGGATAACCGGCGCTTGTCGCGGCTCCGGGTTTGTTCGCAGCCCCGAGGTATTTCAAACGCATGGTTGCCTTTTGCAAACGCCTGCCCTTAAAACCCGGCTCTAACCGATGGGAAAAGCTCTTGTCATTGCGGAGAAGCCCTCAGTCGCCTCGGACATCGCCAAGGCCCTGGGCGGATTCCAGAAGCACGACGACTATTTCGAAAGCGAACTGTTCGTCGTGTCCTCGGCTGTCGGCCACCTGCTCGAACTCGCGGTGCCGGAAGAGCACGAGATCGTCCGCGGCAAGTGGTCCTTCGACAAGCTGCCCCACATCCCGCCGCGCTTCGCCCTGAAGCCGATCGAGAAGTCGGAGAACCGCCTCAAGGTCCTCCAGAAGCTTCTCAAACGGAAAGACGTGGATGCCATCGTCAACGCCTGCGACGCCGGCCGCGAGGGCGAGCTGATCTTCCGCAACATCATCGCCCACACCGGCGCCAAGCAGCCGATCCAACGGCTCTGGCTCCAGTCGATGACACCCGCCGCCATCCGCGACGGGTTCGCCAAACTTCGTTCCGACCGGGAGATGCGTCCGCTGGCCGATGCCTCGGTCTGCCGTTCGGAAGCCGACTGGCTTGTCGGCATCAACGGCACGCGCGCCATGACCGCCTTCAACTCGAAGACCGGCGGCTTCCATCTCACGACGGTAGGCCGTGTGCAGACGCCGACCTTGGCCATCGTGGTCGAGCGCGAGGCGAAGATTAAGAAGTTCGTCAGCCGCGATTATTGGGAAGTGCTGGCCACCTTCGACGCGGCCAAGGGCAGCTATCCCGGCCGCTGGTTCGACGAGAAATTTTCCCGTGGCGACGACAAGGACGCCGAACTCAAGGCCGAGCGCCTATGGGACAAGGCCAAGGCTGAAACGATCCAGGCGAGGTGCCAGGGCAAAGCCGGCGTCGTGACCGAAGAGAGCAAGCCCAGCACGTCCCTTTCGCCACTGCTCTACGATCTTACCTCGCTCCAGCGTGAGGCCAACGGCCGCTTTGGTTTCAGCGCCAAGAACACCCTCGGCCTCGCCCAGGCGCTCTACGAGAAGCACAAGATCCTGACCTATCCCCGAACCGACGCCCGCGCGCTACCGGAGGATTACGTTGCGACGGTTCGCACCACGCTTTCGTCCCTGTCCGAGACCAGCTACGCGCCCTTCGCCGGCAAGATCCTCCACGAAGGCTGGGTGCGGCCGAACAAGCGCATTTTCAACAACGCCAAGATCAGCGACCACTTCGCGATCATCCCGACCGGCATTCTCCCGAAGAGCCTGAGCGAGCCCGAGCAGAAGCTCTACGACCTCGTCACGAAACGGTTCCTCGCCGTCTTTTATCCGGCGGCGGAATTCCTCGAGACCACCCGCATCACCCGCGTCGAAGGCGAACCCTTCAAGAGCGCCGGCAAGGTGCTGATGAAGACCGGCTGGCTTGAGGTCTACGGCAAGGAAGTCGATTCCGACGAATCACCCACGCTGGTGCCCGTCGACCAGAACGAGCGCGTCCGCACCAGCTCCGTCGAGGTGAAGGCCAACGTCACCAAACCGCCCCCGCGCTACACGGAAGCCACCTTGCTCAGCGCGATGGAAGGCGCCGGCAAGCTCGTCGACGACGAGGAACTCCGCGAAGCCATGAGCGAACGCGGCCTCGGCACGCCGGCCACGCGCGCCTCCATCATCGAAGGCCTCATCGCCGAGCAATACATGCTCCGCGAACTGCGCGAGCTGAAGCCGACTGCGAAGGCGTTTTCCCTCATCACCCTGCTGACCGGTCTCGGAGTCGAGACGCTCACCAAGCCCGAGATGACCGGGAACTGGGAGTATCAGCTCAAGCAGATGGAGCGCGGGCAGTTGAAGCGCGAGGACTTCATGGACGAGATCCGGCGGCTCACGCAGGAGATCGTCGGCAAGGCCAAACTCTTCGAGCACGACACCATCCCCGGCGACTTCGGCATCCTCAAGGTCCCCTGCCCCAAGTGCGGCGGCCAGGTGCATGAGAACTACAAGAAGTTCCAGTGCCAGAAGTGCGACTTCGCCCTGTGGAAGATCGCGGCCGGCCGCCAGTTCGAGCCCGCCGAGATCGAGGCGCTCATCCGCGACAGGCACATCGGCCCGCTCCAGGGTTTCCGCAGCAAGCAGGGTTTCCCCTTCGCCGCGCTCATCAAGCTCACCCCCGAGTTCGAGGCCAAGTTCGACTTCGGCGACGACAAGAAGGAGGACGGCGAGGCCGTCGTCGTCGATTTCACCGGCAAGGAACCGCTCGGCAAATGCCCCAAGTGCGGCGCGCGCGTCTTCGAGAACGGGATGAACTACGTCTGCGAAAAAATGGTCGGCGCCGAGCGCACCTGCGATTTCAAGACCGGCGCGATCATTCTCCAGCAGCCCATCGAGCGCGCCCAGATCGTCAAGCTCCTCGCCGATGGAAAGACGGATCTGCTCAAGGGATTCGTTTCCAAGAAGACGAATCGCAAGTTCGAGGCCTTCCTCAAATACGAAGGCGGCAAGGTCGGCTTCGAGTTCGCTCCGCGCGAGAAGAAGGCCGGTGCCAAAGGTGCAAAGAAGGCCGATGAACCCGTGGTGAAGCTCGACTTCACCGGGCAGACGACCGTCGGCAAATGCCCGCGCTGCGGCGGCAGCGTCTTCGAGTCCGAGACCGACTACCTCTGCGAGAACAGCCAGCGCGAAACCAAACGCTGCGCCTTCAAGTCCGGCAAAGTGATCCTCCAGCAACCCGTCGACCGCGAACAGGCGGGCAAGCTCCTGGCGGATGGCCGGACCGATGTGCTCGAGAAGTTCATCAGCCGCGCCGGCAAACCGTTTTCAGCCCAGCTCGTGTTGAAGGACAAGGGCAAGGTCGAGTTCGAGTTTCCGGAGCGGGACTAATCCGTCGGCGTCGGGATTGGGTGCCCAGCTCCGTTGCCTCCGTTCAAAAATATACCGCCTTCCTTGGCTTGCACGGCCGGGTAAAAGCATTTCCTAGTTGTAGGGATGTCTGTGCCCATTTCCTTTGCCCCATCAAAAGCGGCCCTTCTTTTGTTCCGGCGCGCATTGAGCGGGCGACATGGCGGCATCCTTCTTTTCTACGGCCTCTTCCTCGGTGTTTCGTTCCTGACGCGGGCAGCCCTGCTCATCAAGGCTGCGCACGATGTGTCCTGGTTGCCGAGCCTGCTGGCGGCCTTCGCCTGGGGCGTGCTCTACGACATTGGTGCCGCTTCCTTCATCGCGTTGCCGCTCATCGTCGTGCTCACCCTGCTGCCCTCCGGGGCGTTGCGGCGTGGATGGATGCGTTGGCTGGTTGCCGGAGCCGGATTCGCCACCGTGCTGGCGCTCCTGTTCGGCGCGACGGCGGAGTGGACGTTCTGGGACGAGTTCGGCGTGCGCTTCAACTTCATCGCCGTGGACTATCTCGTCTACACGACCGAAGTAATGGGCAACATCCGCGAGTCCTACCCGATGCCGCTTATCTTGGGCGGGATCGCCGTCGCGGCGGCCCTTTTCACCTGGCTGTTGTGGCGCAGCCGGCTTCCGCACAGGTGGCTCGACGCCCCGGACGGGCCTTGGAGACGGCGCTACCGAAGCGGCGCGTTGTGGTTCGCCTCTGCATTGGTTGTCGGAGTTCTGTTGTCTGAAAACCACCTGCCTGCATTCCGCAACAACTTCAATCGTGAGCTGGCCAAGAACGGAGTCTGGTCCCTCTTCGCCGCGTTCAACAACAACGTCCTCGACTACCGGCAGTTCTACCGGACGTTGCCCGAGGCCGAGTCCTTCGCACGGCTCAGGGAGGAACTTGTTGAAGACGGTTCCATCCTGCTCCGCCCCTCCGAGTTCGACACGCTCCGCTACGTCAAGAATGCCGGCCCCGAGCTTCGTCCAAACGTCATCCAGATCACGGTCGAGAGCCTGAGCGCCGACTTCCTCGGCATCTTCAACCGCGCTTCCGGCCTCACTCCCAACCTCGTCGAGGTCGCCGGCAAGAGCCTCGTGTTCGACAACTTCTACGCCACGGGCACGCGCACCGACCGCGGCATGGAGGCCCTCACGCTCTCGCTGCCGCCCACGCCCGGCCGTTCCATGATCAAGCGCCCGCGCAACGAGGACATGTTCACGCTCGGCTCCGTCTTCCGCGCCAAGGGCTACGACACCGCCTTCATCTACGGGGGGTTCGGCTACTTCGACAACATGAACTATTTTTTCGGCAACAACGGCTACCGCGTGATCGACCGCAACAGCCCGCGGTCCGACATCACCTTCGCCAACGTCTGGGGCGCGTGCGACGAGGACCTCTTCCGCTGGACGATGCGTGAGGCCGATGCGGGCGCGGCTTCCGGGAAGCCTTTCCACTACTTCGTCATGACCACGTCGAACCACCGGCCCTACACCTTTCCGGAAGGCCGCATCGACCTGCCTTCCAAAGTCTCCGGACGGGCCGGCGCGGTGAAGTATTCCGACTATGCCATCGGCAAGTTCCTGCGCGACGCGGCCGAAAAGCCGTGGTTCAAGAACACGGTTTTCGTGATCGTGGCCGACCATTGCGCCTCCAGCGCGGGCAAGACCGAGCTGCCGGTCCAGAACTACCACATCCCGCTCATCCTCTACGCGCCGGGCGGCCACATCGCCGCGGGGCACATCAAGACCCTCACCAGCCAGATGGACTACGCGCCGACGCTCCTCGGCCTGCTCAACTGGAGCTACCCCTCGCGGTTCTTCGGCCACGATGTGCGCAAGATCCAACCGGACGCGGCCCACGCGTTCGTGGGCAGTTACCAGAAGCTCGGCCATCTTGAGAAAGGCGAGTTCGTCGTTCTGCGCCCACGCGGCGAATCGACCTACAAATACGATCTCGGCACCGGCGCCATGACCCCGATGCCCGAGAGCGCCTACGGCATCCTGGGAACGATCAGCTTCTACCAGAGCGCAAGCTACCTCTACGAACACGGGCTCTACCGGTCGCTCAGTCTTGAGGAATTCGAGCGCTATGGGCGTCTCGGCGAGGCTGCGGCCGCGCTGCGGGCGTCACAGAAGTAATCCACGCGGCCACGCCGTGTTCCGCATCCATCCGGCATCCCGGTTCCAGTGACAGCTCGGACTGCGGATAACGCCAATCTGCAAAGCTGGACGCCTCTCCGGCGACGCGGCCGGTAGGAGGGATGGTGTCCTCACCGCCGAGCTTGATGGCTTCGGCGGGCAAACCCTTCTCAGCCCAGCACGTCCTCAAGAAAAAGGGCCAGCTCGAGTTCCCAGGACGCTGACCACGCCTGCGATCAGCGGCACAGCCGGACGACTTCCGCCGCGATGCGGTCGAGCGGCAGGATGGTGTCCACGCCGCCGAGCTTGATGGCTTCGGCGGGCATGCCGAAGACGACGCAGCTCTCCTCGTCCTGCGCGATGGTCGTGGCCCCGGCTTCCTTCATCTCCAGCATCCCGCGGGCGCCGTCGTCGCCCATGCCGGTCATGATCACACCGACGGCGTTCTTGCCGGCGTAACGGGCGGCCGAACGGAAGAGCACGTCGACCGACGGCCGATGCCGCGTGACGAGCGGGCCGTCGCGGACTTCGACGTGGTAACGGGCACCGCTGCGTTTGAGCAGGGTGTGTTTGTTGCCGGGAGCGATGAGCACCTGGCCGCGCAGCACGGTGTCGTTGTCCTGCGCTTCCTTGACCGTGACGCGGCAAAGCTGGTCGAGCCGCGCCGCGAAACTGGCCGTGAACTTCTCGGGCATGTGCTGCACGACCACGATGCCGGGCGCGTCCGGGGGCAACGCTTCCAGAAACTCCCGCAACGCCTCGGTTCCGCCCGTGGACGCTCCCACGACCACGATCTGTTCCGTCGTCTGGATCATCGCGCGGGACGTCGGCTTGGAGATGACGGCGTCGGCGGTGAGTTTGGGCGTGGCCTTGAGAGTGGGACGCGGTGCCCTGGGTTTGGCGCGGGAGGCGGACTTCACCACGTCGCAGATCTGGATGGCGGACTCCTGGAAGAACTGCTTGGTCCCGACCTTGGGTTTGGTGATGACCTCGACAGCGCCCTTCTCCAGCGCGGCCAGCGCGGTCTCGGAACCCTTCTCCGTCAGCGTCGAGCAGATGACCACCGGAATGGGGCTCTGGCTCATGATCTTTTGGAGGAAGGTGAGTCCGTCCATGCGCGGCATCTCGATGTCGAGCATCATCACGTCGGGCGTCTCCTCGCGGATGCGTTCCACCGCGATGAACGGATCGGCGGCCGCGGCCATGACCTCGATGTCCGGGTCGCTTTCCAGGATGCCCTTCAACGTCTGGCGGACGGTGGCGCTGTCGTCCACGACGAGCACGCGGATCTTGTTTCCTCTCATGGCAGGACTTTTGTGGAACCGGCGGGCAGGTGTTTGTCGCGGACGTCGCCGGTCGACGTGTTGGAAAGGATCTTGCGTCCCCGGTCCCCGCCGACATTGGACGCTCGGATGGGGAAGGAGGCGTCCTCCAGCAGTTCGCGGACGGCCTGCACGTTCCTGCTCCCAAGGCCGCGCCCGGCGAACTGCATCGCCATGTCGGGCATGGCGTCGGAAACGAACTGGAACTGTCCTTCCTCCTTGCCGGCTCCGGAACTGGCCCTGCCTGGGCCGTGGCGGATGGCGGAGACGTGGAGCCGGGCGTTGTGGAACGTGACCGCGACGCAGGACCCGAGCACCGTGCTCACGATCCGGGGTTCGCGCATCACGGGCAGGCCGCCCGGCTTCAGGTAGACCTGCGGCAGTTCGGCCACCCCGGTCGTCATACGGGTTTCCGGAAGATGGCCGAGCCCACCGACTCGACGGGAATGCGCAATCCTGCCAGCGACTCCGAATGGCCGACGAAGAGGTAGCCGCCGGGTTTGAGATTGCGGCAGAGCTTGTTGATGACCGCTTCCTGCGTCGGCTTGTCGAAGTAGATCATCACGTTCCGGAAAAAGATGACCTCGAACTGGCCCTTCACCCGGTAGTCGTCGTCCATGAAGTTCAACCGATGGAAGCTGACCCTGCGGCGCAGCTGGGGGATCAAACGCACCAGCCCGCGCGACGGGTCCTTGCTCTTCAGCAGATACCGTTGCCTAAGGGCCGGGGGCACGGGATCGACCCGCGACTCCTCGTAGATGCCCAGACGGGCGTGGTCCAGCACGCGCGCGGAGATGTCCGTGGCGAGGATCTCGAAGTCGAAACCCTCGTTCTCCCGGGCGTATTCGCTGAGGACCATCGACTCCGTATAGGGCTCCTCGCCGGAGGAACAGCCGGCACACCAGAGCATGAGATTCCATGACGTCCCGGCGCCGTAGAGCCGGCGCAGCGACGGCAGCGCCGTGCGGGTGAGGAAGTCGAAATGCTGCGGCTCCCGGAAGAAGTCCGTCTTGTTCGTCGTGACCGCGTCGATGAACTGCACCCGCTCCTGCTCGCCGTTGGGCGAGTCGAAGAGGTAGTCCTGATACTCCTCCAACGAGCCGAGGTTGAGTTGGCGCAGGCGCCGCATCAGCCGGCTTTCGAGCATCGGGATCTTGTTCTCCGACATCTTGATGCCCAGCTCGCCGGTGATGAACTTCGCGAAGCGGCCGAAGCTCGCCGCCGTCATCTTCATCGCGGCGCCAAGCTTTTCTTCGGTGAATTCCCGCTGGGCTGTCATCATGCGGGCGCCTTTTTTTCCGGGCCGAGAACCTTGGCCACAGCCGCAAGCAGAGCCTCCTCGGTGAAGGGCTTTTGCAGGATGGCTCCTGCGCCCAACAACTTGGCGGCAGGCAGCATGTTCATGGGTCCGGTCATGAAACTCATGGCGATGATCTTCACCCCGGCATACTCGCGCCGCGTCTTGAAGACCACTTCGAGACCGTCCTGTTCCGGCATGAAGATGTCGGTGACGACCAGATCGACGGGCTGCTGCTGGAGGGTCTTGAACAGCTCCTTGCCGGACGAGGAGGACAGCACCTCATGGCCAGCATTTTTGAGCATCTGGACGACCATCTCCAGAACGGATCGGGAATCATCTAGGACAAAGATTTTGGCCATGAAGGTGGGTGGACTGTGGGGGACGGAGCCGCCCTCCGCTCAGGTGGCCGCCGCCGCTTCGGTGGCGGACTCGACGAGGGCGATGTCGTCGCTGGAGAAGACGGCGGCGATGTCGAGGATGATGATGAACTCGTCGCCACGCCGGCCCATGCCCTGGATCAGCTCGGTGCGCCAGCGCATGGCGATGCGGGGCGGCGGGTTGATCTGGCCGGGCTCGAGTTCGATGACCTCGTGGACGCTGTCGGCGATGCCGCCGACGACGGTGGTCTCGCCGTCCAGCTCCAGTTCCATGACGACGACGCGGGAGTTCACCGTGTCCGACGCCTTGGGCAGGCCGAACTTCATCCGCAGGTCGACCACGGGGATGGCGCGGCCCCGGACGTTGACCACGCCGCGCATGTAGCCGGGCGCGGTCGGGACCCGGGTGATCTGGGAGATCTCGAGGACCTCGCGGACCTGGCCGACGTTGATGGCGAAGAGTTCCCCACCCAGCTTGAAGGTGATGTATTGGGCGGTCTCGTTGATGACGGTGCTCATGGGAGTAATGGCTGAGAGGTTCAGTAGGTGGTGAATTCCTTGTCGTGGATGTCGAGCTGGCCGGCCTTGTTGTTGCCGAGTTCGATGAGGCTGCCGGCGGGACGGGTGCCGCGGGCCGGTGCGGCGGTCTCGTTGCCGGAGTGCGCCTTCGCCGGTGCGGCCTTGCGTTTGGCCGACTTGGCCGGTCCTGCCGGGATGCCGCGCTTGTCGGCGGAGTCGCTGACCTTGAAGAAGGCGATGCTGGCCAGGAGCTGTTCGGCCTGGCTGGAAAGCTCCTCCGCTGTCGAAGCCATCTCCTCGGAAGCCGAGGCGTTCTGCTGGATCACCTGGTCGAGCTGCTGGATGGCCTTGTTCACCTGGGCGGCCCCGGTGCTCTGCTCGTTGCTGGCGGCGGCGATTTCCTGGACCAGCTCGGCCGTCTTGCGGATGTCGGGCACCAGCCTGACCAGCATCTGGCCCGCGCCTTCGGCGCGGTTGACGCCGTCGATCGTCAGCTTGCTGATCTCGGCGGCGGCCGTCTGAGAACGTTCCGCAAGCTTGCGGACCTCGGAGGCGACGACCGCGAATCCCTTGCCGTGCTCCCCGGCGCGGGCGGCCTCGACGGCGGCGTTCAAGGCGAGCAGATCGGTCTTGCGCGCGATCTCCTCGATGATGCTGATCTTCTCCGCGATCTCCTTCATGGCGTTGACCGTCTGGGCCACGGCCTCGCCGCTGGCCTTGGTGTCCTCGGCGGCCTTGCTGGCCAGCTTGTCCGTCTGTTTGGCGTTGTCCGCGTTCTGCTGGATGCTCGCCGCCATCTCCTCCATGGAAGAGGTCGTCTCTTCCGCCGAGGCCGACTGCTCGGACGCTCCCTGCGACAACTGCTGCGCCGTCGAGCTCATCTGCTCGGAACCCGATGCGACGTTGGTCGAGGCCGCGGTGATTTCGCCGACCACGTTGCGGAGGTTGCGGACCATGTGGTCGAGGGCCTGGCCTAGGGAGTCCTTATCGGAGAGAATCTTGGGGGCGGAGGTGAGGTCGCCCTCCGAGATCTTGACCGCGATTTTGGCGGTGCCCTGGAGGTTGTCCACCATGCCGTTCATGGATTGGATCATCGCGCCAAGTTCGTCCTTCGAATCGACTTCGACCTTGTTGGTCAGGTCGCCGAGAGAGACCTGCTCCACCAGCTTGACGGCGCGGGCCAATGGGCGGGTGATGCTGAGGGTCACGAAGATGGCGATGAGAACGGCCATCACGACGGCGAGAGCCAAACCGAATATTACTCCGAGTTTGGCGCTGGCCACGGCGTCCCCGATGGCCTTGCCAGCGACCTGTCCGGAGTCCCAGTTGAACTCCACTGCGGCCGAAGCGCTGGCCATGTAGGAGTTGAAGTGTTTTTTGGTCTCCTTGTTGACCAGGTCCAGCGCCTCCTTGTTCTTGAGATCAACGCTAAGTTTGAGGACTTGCTCCAGGCTCGTATTAAATTTGGCCCGATCCGCCTTCATAGTGGCGAAGAGATCCTTCTCTTTAGGGTCAGTCATGTTTTTCTCGTAGTCGCTGATGACGGTCCCGTTGCTGGACTGGAGGTTGCGGATCTGAGACTCGAGGCTCGCCATCTCGGCCTTGTCATCGGATACCGCATGCTGCAGGAGCATTGAGAAAAATGTGCCGACGTTGTTCTGGATCTGCCCGATCCGGTAGAGGCCCGGAATGCTGTCCTGCGCAAGCTTTTCGGAATGGCGGTTGATCGACATCAGGTTCAGGCATGCATATGAGCCAAGGCCGATGGCGATGAGAATGACGGCGGCGAAGCCGACGGAGATGCGGGTTCCAATCTTGAGGTTTTTCATTTTTTGCGTTTCTGTGATTTGTCGATGTGGGGAAGTGCCGGTTCAGGCGGTTTGGTCTTTGGAGCGTGTTTCTTCACTGAGGTTTGCGAGGCAGGCGACGTCGTCGCTGGAGAAGACGGCGGCGATGCTCCGCTGGAGCTTGTCCGCGATGTCCAGCTCGGGGATGTAGTCCTCCGAGAGGTAGCGCGCGCCGACGACGGCCTCGTTCATCTTGACGACGGAACAGGCCCCGGTGAGCCCGAGGATGAGAAGGAGGCTGGCGATGCCGGGCCCGATTTTTTTGCCGCTGGTGAGTTTCATGACTGGTGGGTGTGGATGCGTGTATTGTGGAGGTTCAACCGTGCCGACGAGGTGCGCCGGCTAGACGGAAATTTCCTGTAGCTGCTTTGAAATGGTGGCGGCGGACCGGACCACGCCGGCGAGGTCCAGGATCAGGGCCACGCGGCCGTCGCCCATGATGGTCGCGCCGGAGACGATCTCGATGTTGCGGTAGAAGCGGCTGAGGGACTGGATGACCGTCTGGTGGCTGCCGAGGACGCGGTCGTCGACGAGGCCGACGCGCTGGTCCTCATGGCGGACGATGACGATCTTCTCGATCTCGGGTTCGCCCTCCTCCTGGCCGAACATCTCGCGCAGATGGATGTAGGGGATGAGGTCGCCGCGCACGGCGACGACGTTGCGGCCGTTGTTACGGGCGCGGTCCGAACGGCGCAGCTCGACGTTCTCGGTGACCACGGACATCGGGACGATGAACTGGTCGTCGCCGATCTCGACAAGCAGCCCGTCGATGATGGCGAGCGTCAGCGGCAAGGTGAGCGAGATGGTCGTGCCCTTGCCCACTTCGCTGGCGATGGAGACGGTGCCGCGCAACGCGTCGATCTGGCGTTTGACCACGTCCATGCCGACGCCGCGACCGGACACGCTGGTGATGGCCTTGGCGGTGGAGAAGCCGGGGAGGAAAATGAGGTTGAAGACTTCCTTCTCCGACAGGTTCGCGTCGGGAGTGGCCAGCTTCTTCTCGACGGCCTTGGCCCGGATGGCGGCGGTGTCGAGGCCCTGGCCGTCGTCCTGGATGGTGACGACGACGTTGGAACCGGTGTGGACGGCGGCCAACCGGATCGTGCCCTGGCGCGGTTTGCCGCGCTGCTCGCGCACGTCGACGGCTTCGATGCCGTGGTCGAGGCTGTTGCGGATGAGATGGACGAGCGGATCGCCGAGCTGGTCGAGGACGGTCTTGTCGAGTTCGGTCTCCGCACCTTCGGTCACGAGGTGGATCTCCTTGCCGAGTTCGGTGGAGAGGTCGTGCACGAGACGCTTGAAGCGGTTGAAGGTCGTGCCGATCGGCATCATGCGGATGCCCAGCACGCTGTCGCGCAGCTCGGAGACGAGGCGCTCGATCTCCTCGACGGGCACGTCCAGATCCGCCTCGTTGAAGCGTGAGGCGACCTGGCTGAGGCGGGACTGGTTCATGACCAGCTCGCCGACGAGGTTGACGAGGCGGTCGAGCTTCTCGGACGGCACACGCACGGTGGCGTCCTTGGTCGGAGGCTTCTTCAGCGCGGAAGCGCGGCCGGCCGGAGCCAAATCACCGAATCGCGCCGCCTCTGCAAGTGTCGGCTCGGGTGCGGTCTTCCTCGGCTCGTCCGGTATCGGCAACGCGGCCACGGGCTCGATGGAAAGTTCGCTGCCGTCCTCGACGAAGATGAAGACGTCCTTGATGGCGTTCTGCCCGCGTCCGGTCGTCAGGGTGATTTCCCAGGAGAAGTAGATCTGGTCCGCCTGGATTTCGCCGAGCGGCGGGATGGCGTCGGTCTTGGCCACGACGGTGCACTCGCCGAGTTCGCGCAGTTCGTTCAACAGGGACACCGGATTGGTGCCGGAGACCATGAGGGCGCGGTCGGGACGGAAGCGGATGCGGAACGTCTGCCTGGGCAAAACATCCGCCGCAGCTGGTTTGGCCGCGGCCGGGGTGGACGTTGCGGCCGTGGCGCCGCCATGGCCGGTCAAGGCCGCGAGTTCCTCGATGATCTTTTCGCCGGAGCCCGGGACGACCGCCGCTTCGCCCTGCGCGGCGTCGAGCAGCGTCTTGATCTGGTCCTTGGCGGCGAGGACGACCTCGAGCAGTTCGGACGAAAGCTTGAGCGACCCTTCGCGCACCTGGTCGAGCGCCGTCTCGACGTGGTGGGTGAACGCGGCCACGTCGTCAAAGCCGAACATCGCGCCGGAACCCTTGATCGTGTGGAAGGCGCGGAACAGGCGGTTGATGTCCTCGGGATCCGGGCTGGCGGCGTCCACGTCGAGGACGATCTCCTCGATCTGCCCGAGGAGATCCCCGGCTTCGAGGAGGAAGGTGTTGACCGGATTGGGCTGCGACATGGCGGGATCAGTTCAGGAATTTCTTGGCGACCATGACGAGCTGTTCGCCACGGAACGGCTTCACGATCCAGCCGCTGGCGCCGGCGGCCCGGCCCGCCTGCTTCTTGTCATCCGCCGACTCGGTGGTGAGCATGATGATGGGGACGTATCTGTATTCCGGCAGGGCCCGGACCTTCTTGATCAGCTCGATGCCGTCGACGTTCGGCATGTTGAGGTCCGTGATGAGCATGTGGATCGGGGAACCCGTGAGCTTGTTGAGGGCGTCCTGTCCGTCGACGGCCTCGACGACGGTGTAGCCGGCGTTCATGAGGGTGAACGCGATGATTTGCCGCATGCTGGCGGAGTCGTCGACGGTCATGATGATTTTGCTCATGGGAATCGGGGCGGACTAAGAAAGGGCGAGTTGTTCCGGGGTGAGACCGAGGGCCGTGCAGACGAGCGCGACGGGCGCGGAAATCTGGACGATGTGGAAGGGTTTGTCGGCGGCCTCGGCGCTGCGGCGGGCGGAGCAGATGAGCTGCACGGCCACGGGATCGCAGGCGGAGACGTCGGAGAGATCGAGCGCGACCGAAGACGCGTTCCGCACGTGGCTCTCAAGCGCGGCGCGCAGTTCGGCGGCGCCGTAGATGTCGAGTTCGCCCTCGAGGTGGAGCGGGCCGCCGTCCTCGGCTTGTCTGATGGTGAATTTCATCGTGGGTGCTCTCAGAACATTTCCATGTTGTCGGCCATGAGCGGGCCTTTGGCCGGCTTGCCGGCAGTCGCGGTCAAAGCGCCGCCCGCCAACGCGGCGGAAAAGCCGGAGAAATCGAGGCCCTCGTCGCCCTCACTGACGGGCCGGGGCGCCCGCGTCGGTTCGGGGATTCCGAGGACGCGCCGGTGGACCGCGCGTTCACTTTCCATCGTGTAGCGGCGGCTCAACGGGGCCAGCCCGGCTTCGGCCTCCGTCGCCACGACGGGACGGGCCCGGGGCATCGTGGCCTGGAGCGCGCGCATTCCGGTGTTGAACTCGTCGAGCTTGGCGGAAAGTCCGGAGAGGAACCCGAGCCGCGCCCGGACTTCTTCGAGCCGGGTGTTCTGGCGTTCCACCAGGTCCAGCGCGCTGGTCGAGATGCCGTGGAACTCGCCGTAGACCCTGCCGATCTGTTCGAGGCCGCCCTGGAGGTCGCGGTTCCCGTCCCAGGCCGGGGCCGGGGCGCCCGGACTGCGGGCGCTGGCGCGGACCTGTTCCAGGATGCGGATGGTCTCTCGGACGATGCAGGAGGATTCCTGGAAGACGGAGTGGACGTGGGCGGAAAGGACTTCGAGCGTGCGGCCCTCGTCGTCGAGCAGGGCGGTCTTGATGATGGCGTTGAGCGCCTGCAGGTGCATCTCGCGGTTGATGTCCTGCACCTCGTCGAGGTGCTGCGAGATGTTGGCGGCGGATTCGATGGCGCGCTGGGAGGTCTCGTTGACCTGCGTGCAAAGGGCGCGGCCCTGGCCTTGCAACTCTTCCAGCCGGTGCAGCTCCGCCTTGAGGCCGTCGAACAGGTTCCGTCCGTCGTCGTTGGACGCGCCCGAGCCCGCGAGGCCGCGCACGCCGTCGGCCAGGCGGCCGGACTCGCCGGCCACTCCACCAAAGGCCTCCAGCAACTGCGTGCGGGTGTCCCCGATCTCCGCCCGCATCGCCTCGAGCTGGGCGAGCTGGAGGTCGAGGATGAGCGCCGCCTTGGCCGGGTCCCTGCCCGGGCCGGAAGCGGTCGCCGCGTCCTCCAGCGAGGAGACGACGTGCTCCAGCCGTTGGCGGACGATGTCGCCGAACTGGATGTGGAAGACCGCGTCCCCCGCGTGGCGGGCGATCTGCCGGGTGCGCTGTCCGGCCTCCTGGAGGGCCCGGTGCGAGGAGTCGAGCAACCCCTGCATCTGCTCGGTGCTTTGGCGCACGGCGGCTTCCGACTGGGCGGTGAGTCTCCGGAGCTGCCCGAGATCCCCTTGGATGACGCGCGTCAGGCTTTCCAACGACTGCTGCGTGTCCCTCGACTGGCTTCCGATGCTGTCGCCTATGGACGAGATCTTTTCGGCCAGGCCGCGAAGCTCCTCCACGAAGGCCCCGAATGACTGCTGGCACCGTTTGCTGCGCGCGCTCTCGACCGCGAAGGCGTAGCCGGACGATTTCAGGATCATGGCGACACGGCCGATGTTGTCTCCCTGCGTCCGCAGCTGGCCGAGCGCCTCGGCCACCCCGACCAACGCGGTGAGGTTGCGGGCGGCGTCATCCATGCCCCCGCGCAGGCCCACCAACGACCGCGCCGCCAGCCCGTCGTCGCCGCCGAGCCGGCTGTGCTTCAGCGTCTCGGTGACCGACGCGGCGTGCGTGCCGATGCTCCGGGCCAACTCGGCCGCGCAGGCGTGAAGCTCCGTGAGGTCGGCCGCCAGCGCGGCAAAATCCGGATCCGTCCGCCGCGTCAACTCCGCCAGCGATCCGGACAACACCCCCAGTTTCGTCCTGTGATCATCCGCCACCAAGGCCCCCGCCTTCTTGGCCGGCTTGGCCGCAGGCTGCATCGCGGCGAGAAACCGACCCAAGAAGGCGGGCCATTGCGGCACGCCAGACGTGACGGACTGCGGGCCCATCGGGCCTTCGTTTCGCTCTGCTTGATTGAACATCATGGACTGGATCCCCCCACCCCCACCGGCCCGGACCACTGCGGCCTCCTTCGGAATAGAAAAGGCACAACTCCGCTGCACTGAGGACAGCCACCAGGCCGTTAGTTGCGCCTTAGTCTTACGGACCTGACTAGTCCGTCCGATAAAAGCCGCTGCATCCCTGAAACCGCGAATAAGGTAGAATCTAGTTATCGTCCTCCGGTGCAAAATCCTTTAGCTCATATCTTTGCGGGTTAAGCCGAAGCGCCGAAGTGTCCGCAAAATCCACACCAAGGGGTGTCAAACCGGCGTTCCGTCGTGAGAAAGTCTCAATCCGTGCCAATGCGGTCGCCGGGCCCTGGTCCTTGGGCTGATCCAACCATGCCTATCCGCTTGGTCATCAAAGTGGTTGGGGACGGATCCAACTGGCACAGGTCTTCGACCATGGCGTATCGGCACACCAACCAGGCCGAAAGCGTGCGGTGCTCGACGGGGTAGCGCCGGGTTTTCTGCTCACGGCGAAGCCGTGAGGCTTTTCTGCTTTGGTCGCCGGTGATCCAGCCGTGGCCGGCCCGGTGGATTCTTCCGTTCGCCGTGCTTCAACCAAGCCCGACGATCAGCCTCAGGAAGCTGAAGGTGGACATCATGGCAAAGGACAGGGCCGCCTGGACCACGGGGATCTTCACAACCAGCAACACGGCAATGAACCCGAACTGAGCCAAGCTCCGGTAGGCCTCGTCGCTGATGTTGAACAGGTATCGGAGCACGTAGGAGCCATCGAGCGGAGGAATGGGCAGCAGGTTGAAGAAACAGAGGCCAAGGTTCACAAAGATGAACACCATGAGGAGATGCCGCAATTCATCGGACCCGACGAAGATCGCGATCCGCATGGCAATCATTCCGATCAGCGCGAGGAGGATGTTGCTCGCCGGGCCGGCCAACGCGACATACATGCCGTAGAGGTAGCGCTTCCCGGACGGAAAGTTCGCCGAATTGACCGGCACCGGCTTGCCCCAGCCGATGACCCAGCCCGCCGCCGCCGAACCAATCGCCGCCAGAAACTGGCCAAGCAGCGGGAGCGCGACCGTGCCGACGACTTCCATGTGCACCACCGGATTGAGCGAGATGCGCCCCATCAGACGCGCCGTGTCATCCCCGCATTTCCAAGCGGCCCAGGCATGGGCCGCCTCGTGGACCGCGATCGCGATCACGAAACAAAGGTAGGATTGGAGGATGTTGACGATGTCGGCGGAACTCATGCCGCCGAAATGGTAGAACAGGTTCCGGGCGATTTCGACAATGGTTCTTCCGCTTCAAGCACCCGTTTTCGGAGCGGTATATCGACCGATCCTTTTACGGACTCCGCCACGACATCGAGTTGGCGGACCTCGACGCCACAGCCCCTGGTCGGCGGCGGCGAGGCCTGATGAGTTGGCTCAGTCTCCGTAGTTGAACGGGTCGGAGAACTTGGCGTCCGTCGCCAGCGCCGTGTCGGTGAGCGTCTTGATGAACGCGACCAATGCGGCCTTCTGTTGGACTGTCAGATTGAGCCGACGCGGAGCGCCGGGAGCGCCCTGGCCGGGAGGATTGCGGAGCTGCGGGGCGAGGTTCGGATTATCGACGACGCCCGAGTTGTAGAACTCGACGACCTCCTCAAGCGTGGCGAACCGGCCGTCGTGCATGTAGGGCGCGGTGAGCGCGATGCTCCGCAGCGACGGCGTCTTGAAGAGCCCTTCGTCCTGCGCGCGGCCCGTGATGGCTCCAACGCCGCGGTCGACGAAGGGGAACTCCAGGCCGTTGTTGAAGATGTTGGGCACGGTGAACGTGTCCGTGCCGTGGCAGGCCGCGCACGTCGCGTTGCCGACCTGGCCAAGGAAGATCTGGCGACCGAGGTTTTCCTGCGCGGTAAAGCTGGCGAAACCATTGGTGACGCCGGCGTCATACCTGGTCTGCGTGGAGACCATCGAACGGACGAACTGGGCGAGGGCGAGCGAGATGCGGTTGGTATTTACCTCCGAGGTGCGGAACGCCTTGGCGAAGAGATTCGTGTAGAACGGCTCGGTCGACAGACGCGTCACAAGGGTTGGCAGCGTCATTCCCATCTCGACCGGATTCTGGATCGGCTGCAGCACCTGGTCCTCCAGCGTGGCGGCGCGTTCATCCCAGAAGAAGCGGCCGCGCGGATAGTAGCGCGCGTTGCTCAGGCCCATCGAGTTTCTTCCGGTCAATCCGCCGTTGAAGCCGACGCTGAACTTCTTCGGATCGGAAAACCCGGCCTGCTGTTGGTGGCAGGAGGAACAGGAGACGGTTCCATTGGTCGAAAGCCGTTTGTCGTAGAACAAGGCGCGTCCGAGAGTGGCTCCGGCGTCCGTCACGGCGTTGTTGGCCGGCGTATTGTCCTGTCCGGTGATCTGCGGCGTCAGATAGCTCGGAGGCAGGACGGGCGCGGCGTAGTTGAATGGCGACCCGGGAAGCTTCAGGGCTTCCGCGGTGGTGCTCAAGAGGTCCTGCTGACGGGCCGGGGCGGCCACCGCGCGGTAGAATCCATTCTCCGTGGGCGACCTGAGCAGCGCCCTGTGGAAGTTTCCGTTGTGGATTTTCCAGGCGGCGATCTCCGACCAGTCGGTCAGGTTGGTCGACCGTTCGACGACCCAGACCCGGTTGGCCGCGTCTTGGACGGAAACGCGGTTGGAAGAGACGCCCGTGGACGTGATGGAGACGGATGAAGCGGCTGGAATGGATGTCTCGGCCATGATCGTCCGGCTGAGGGCGATGGCCGATACAACGATGATCCATGAGAAGGAGCGGCTTGTTTTCATGTCCGCAGGAAAGCGGGATCAATCTCTCCGCCCAAGGAACTTTACCGTCGCTTCACCGCCGGCCTCCGCCTTTTACCAATGCTTTACACTCGCGGGCCGATTTCGCCGATGGAACCCGGGATTGCGCGTGTTCAATCCGGGCCGAGTGTGGTTTTAATCTTTCCGCCGAGGCTGCGGCCCGGCTTAACCAAACCATGTTCACCGGCATCGTCGAAGAGACAGGCAGCATCGAATCCATCACGCCCACGGCCACCGGCATCCGGTTCGTCGTCGCCGCCAAACGGGTGGCCAAGGATCTCAAACTGGGCGACAGCCTCGCGATCAACGGCGTCTGCCTGACGCTGGTGAAACGCGCGAAGAAGTCCGCCGGCGCACGGCTCCATTTCGACCTTCTCAACGAGACCTGGACCCGCACCAATCTCCAGTTCCTCAAGCTGGGCGAGCCGGTGAACTTGGAACGCGCCTTGGCGGCGGGCGGACGTTTTGGTGGACACTTTGTCAGCGGCCACGTCGATGGCGTGGGCAAGATCGTGAAATGGGAACGATCAGGCGCCGACCATGTGCTGGATGTGGAGGCTCCCGCCGCAGTGCGGCGCTACGTCGTCCAAAAAGGATCCATCTGCGTCGACGGGATCAGCCTGACGGTCTCGGGAATCACCAAGAAAGGATTCCGGCTCTGGATCATCCCCCACACCTTCGAGGTGACCAACCTGCGCGGACGAAAAGTCGGGGACGCGGTCAACCTCGAGGCGGACCTGCTCGGGAAATACGTGGACCAACTGCTGGAACGCCGCCTGTCCAGCCCGGGGCCGAAACGGACCCGGAGGACTCAGTAACCGCTGGAGCTCGAGTCGGGCTTGCGGTTGTAAGGAGCAATTTCCCGGACACGGATGGCGGCGATCGTGGCCTTGTTCCCCTTCACGTCGGTGTAGTGGTAGACGCCGGTGGCCTTGTCCAGACGCGGCTTCGATTTTGAGAGGACCCTCACGTTGTTGTTCGTGACGATGTCGTAGCGCGACATGCATCCGGAAGCGGGGAGGAGGAACAGGGCGGCCACGAGGGCCAAGATCGGTTTCATGAATTCTCCTGAAGGAATGGTGCGCACGGCAGGACTTGAACCTGCATGCCTTACGGCACTACCACCTCAAAGTAGCGCGTCTGCCATTTCGCCACGTGCGCAGCGGAACCGCAAATGAACCCTGCGGTGGAACTCGGTGCAAGAGGTTTCTTCCAATCTTCAGGTTGTCCCCGGCCCTACTGCGTCCTCGGCCGTGATCGCGAGAAAGGCTTTTTCGAGCGCCCCGTCCGTGCCGGCTTTGCCGCGAAGCTCCTCCTTGGTCCCGACCGCCACCAAACGGCCTTTATGGATGATGCCGATGCGATCAGCCATCTCCTCGGCCATGGCGAGCTGGTGCGTGGAAAGGAAAACGGTCATGCCGCGGAGGGCGCGTTCCTTCAGGAGGTCCTTCACCACGCGGGCGTGTTGCGGGTCGAGGCCGACCATCGGCTCGTCGATGATGAAAACCTCGGGATCGTGCATGAGCGCGGCGGCGATGGCGACGCGTTGACGCGTGCCGTGGGAAAGACCCTCGATCAGCTTGGCGGCGAAGGGCTCAAGCCCGAGCCGTGGGAAAAGCTCCCGGCCGGCCTGCTGAATTCCCGCCTCGGACATGCGGAACAGTTCACCCATGAACCGGAAGAACTCCCAGGGAGTGAGCTTCTCGTAGAGGAAGGGGAAGTCGGGCACGTAGGCGAGGCGTTGGCGGGCGGCGAGAGGATCGGTCTGGATGTCGAATCCCGCGATACGGGCGCTGCCGGAAGTCGGCTTGATGAGGCCGGCGAGCATGCGGATCGTCGTCGTCTTGCCGGCGGCGCTGGGGCCCAGGACGCAGAAGAACTCGCCGGGTTTCACCGTGAGCGAGATGTCGTTCACGGCTATCAGGTCGCCGAAATGTTTCACCAGACGGTCGATCTCGATCATGCGCTCCTTGGCTTCAGGCGTGGCAACTCGGTGTTCACAATCACGATCTGATAGGGCAGTTCTGCCCGCAGGATTTCGCCGGCGCGGCTGACCCAAAGCTTGATCTGGAGATTGTCGCCCAGCTTGCCCCGCAGCAGGTAGACGCGGAGGGAGCCATGCCCAAGGTCCATCCAATCGAAGCCCGCATCCCAGCGGATCGCGGAGGCGGATACGGCATTGGTGGAGGTGCCGCCCGCGTTCATGGCCGATTTCACCTGTCCGGCGATCAGGAGACCGGCTGGGCCCGCGACCTCGGCCAGAAGCATCTCCGGCCGGCGAAGCTGCTCGCGGGTGAACTGCCTCCTGATGGTTTGCACCCCGTCCTCAAAACCCATCGACACTTCGCCCGATCCGACGACGCCGGAAAGTTCCAACTGGAAGGGCTTGAGGGTCGAACGGGCCTCCCAATGGATCCAGTGGAGGTTGGTCTCGAACGTTCCGTCGAGGGAAAACCGCAGGGTGTTCGTCAGCGCGGCGATGGAAACGGAGCCGTCGAGCTCGATGGTGTAGCCGGTGACGAGTTTCACACGGCCCTCGCCCGCCAAGCTGTCCTCCGTGGCATTCTTGAGGACGTCGTCATGGGTCACGGCGGAGGACCAACGACAAATCCCGGCCTTCTTGCCCCGAAAGAGGATCTCCAGCGAGGAAGTGTCCTGGGCGGTCAGCATCTTTTCCCAGACGACTTCGGGCGCGATTGATCCGGAGACGCCTCCACCGCCAAGCCCGAACTCGGAACGGACCAGAAGGAACATCATCACGGCCCAGAAGGCGGCGATGGCTGAAAGGATCAGCTTGGAACGCATGGCGGCGGGCGCGTCAGGGCGTCGGGATCACGACGGTCTGCCCGATCTTCAGCTTGCGGGCGTCCACGTTGCGGTTGGCGGCCAGAAGCTTGTCGAGAGGCACCCGATACTGGGTGGCGATACTACGAAGCGTATCGCCCTGCTTGATGGTGTGGGAGCGCTGCCTGGGAGCCGTGGGGGGTTCGTTACGCGGCGGGTTCGGCGCGTCTCCGCGCTGGGGCGGCGCATTCGTCCGGGGGATTTGTCTTTGGATCGCGACGGGCGGCGGCTGGACGTCGTTGGTTTGCACCACCGGGCTCGCACCGAGGTTCCGCAGCAGCGCCGAAAGGCGCGCCACTTCGGCGTCCAGCATCTGCACCTTCTGCATCAACACCTGGTTGGTGTTGATCGCCTGCTGATAGGAACGGGAGATGGATCCGTTCAACGATTCCTGCTCCGCCTTGGCGATGTCCTGGCGGCTTGCTTTGATTCCCTGATCGGCAAAAAGCCGCCGCCGATGGGCCGGCTGGACGGCGATTAATTTCTGGTAGTGGTAGATCGCCGAGGCGTCGTCGTTCTTGAGCGACTTGTAGACGACGGCCAGCTCGAAATGGGCGGCGGCATTCTTCGGGTTCACCTGCAAGGCCTGCTCGAATTCGGCGATGGCGCCGTCGATGTCGCGGTTTACGAGGCGTTGTTTTCCGGCAAGGAAATGCGCGTCGCGCTCCTCGTCATTCGACGAAGATTCCGGCACACAGCCGGTGATGGTCACCATGCCGGCCAGCAGGCAGGTGAGAAGGCAGCGAAACATGGGGGCGAACCTAAGGCCCGCCCCGAGGCCGGGCAAGGGCGCGAGGGACCGAACGGCGAAATCCATCGCGGGCCGGCCAGCACGCGCTCGGGAGTCGCCGCAGGAGCGGTCCTGGCCGGCGCCGCACGGGCCAATCGGCCGCGGTCATCGCCCGTGGTTTCAACTTGGCGTTTGCGTTGGGCTTCGTTGCGCAGCTATTGAATCGGAAGATGTCGACTGTGGCAGAAGAACTCCGCGCCGCCCGTGAAGCCATGGGCCTGACGATTTACCAGGTGGCCGAGAGCACGAAGATCAAGACGGACCATGTCCGTGCCCTCGATATTGGCGACTACGACGTGTTCCCCGCGCCGGTCTACGTCAAAGGCTCCGTGCGGACCTACGCCGCAATGCTGCGATTGGACGTGCCCGCAGTGATGGGGCGTCTCGAGATCGAGCTCAAGAGCAGCGCGAAGCACAGCGAACACCCGCCCCTGACGGACCGCCGCCGCGGATTCCTCGACTGGGTCAGCTACTATCTCAGCCGGGTCGACTGGAAGTTCTGGTTCCCCATCCTCCTGCTGCTGCTCACCGGGGCGCTCGCCGTCTGGATCTACCGCGCCGTCCGTTCCCGCGAGTCGGAAGACCCGCTCAAACGCCTCGGTCCCGGGATGCATCAGCCGGCCAAATCACCCGGCCGCGACACGCTGCCTTTGCCGACCCAGCCGGTCCGCCGCTGAAACGGCGGGCGGACAATCCTACTCGCGTCCCATCCGACGACGGAGTCCGGCGTTGCCAGAGTCCTCTCGGCCGACTTAATTCTGCGACGTCCATCCCAATCCCATGACTGCACACCATGCCCCGACGGCTTCTGTCGCCGCCCATCCTCTGAAGCAACTCGTCGCGTTTGTCTGCCTGCTGGCCACCCTGACGGTTTCCGGCCAAGGCCAGACGAAGGCCGCCGCGCCCGCCAAACCCGCGCCGAAGCCCGCGCTTGAGCTGTCGATCGGCACGAACAACACGCTCGTCATCCCGCGCACCGCCCTCGGCAAGGAGCACCTCATGTCCGCCTCGCGCATCCCGCAGGCGCTCGCGGCCACGTCGACCGGGTTGTCCGGCAAGATCGTCCGCTTCGAACTGTTCCATGACGGCGTGGATCTTTACGAAGCGACGGACGGCCTGATCGTCACGAAGGATCTGCCCGCCCGGCGGTTGCTGACGACGTTTCCGATCGTCGAACAGGACGCGACCAAGGTGGTCATCGACTTCAACCGCGGCATGCGCCGGCTCTACACGGAGATCTGGTATGGCGGCCGCCGCGGATTCGATTCCGTGTCGCGCGACGAATCGCTGGAGATCCCGCAGTCCCGCGTGTTCGAGGCCGTGAAGAACGACGACCAGCTCGTCATCCGGCAGAGCGTCCAAGTCCGCGACCGCGAGGCGAAGTCGAACGTCGAACAGCAGTTCGAGGTGCGCTACTTCTTCACGCCGTATTCGACCGGCGGCTTCCAGGGCAAGGAAGCGAAGGCGTCCGACCTCCGTTACTCGCGTTTCTTCGAGACGCAGGCCCGCCTTGAGGAAACCACCGGGCGCGCCTCGCCCCAGATGGCCCGGTTCGACACGTCGAAGCCGATCGTCTTCCACTACAGCGCCAACACGCCCGAACCCTACGTGCAGGCCGTGAAGGACGCCGTTCTCTACTGGAACCGCGCCTTCGGCACCAACCTCGTCCGCGTCGAAAAGGCTCCGGAAGGCGTCACTGCGCCCGATCCGCGTTACAACATCGTGCAGTGGGTTCCGTGGGACAGCGCCGGCTTCGCCTACGCCGACATCCTCATCGATCCCCGCACCGGCCAGTCGCAGCACGGCCAGGCCTACATGACCAGCGTGTTCGCCATCAGCGGCAAATCACGCGCCCGTGCGATGCTCCGCTCGATGCGCGATATCGTGGCCGACAAGAAGGGCGCGACGGCCACCGGTTTCGGCGGCGACGCGGCGCAAGGATTTCCGTGGATGACCGCCAACGGCCTCTGCCACATCAGCGCCGTCGAGTTCGCCCACCAATACGCCCAGGGCCTCGAAGACCTGCTCGCCAACGATGGTCTGACCGACGAGGCCGTGCTCCGTGCCTCGCAGGACTACGTCCGCGAAGTCGTGGCCCACGAAGTCGGCCACGTGCTGGGACTTCGCCACAACTTCGCCGGCAGCCTTTCCGCCACGCTCAACCGCGAGGAGATGGACCAGTGGTTCAAGGCCTACATCAGCGGAACCAACAGCATGGCGCCGTGGACCAACCGCTACGCGTCGTCGTCGATCATGGAATACACCGTCTTCAAGGCGGCCGTGCAGGTCGGCTCCTACATCCGCACCCACACCAACGCCCTGCCCCACGACAAGGCGGCGATCCAATGGGGCTACTTCGGCGGCAAGGAACCCCGCGAGAAGAAGCTCCTGTTCGGCTCCGATGAACTGGTCGGCACCTATTCGGACCTCCAGCGTTTCGACGAAGGAGTGGAGCCCGTCATCAGCGCCTACTCGCAGATCGCCGACGCCATCCGCCTTCTGCCCAACACGGTCATCGAGGCGTTCATCTCGGCCAAGGCGCCCCGCGATGCCCGCGACGGTGTTCCGCTGGCGGAAGTCGTCCTCTCACCGTCGAGCGGCGCGGCCCAGGTCTCCGGACCCTTCTCCGGCATTCTCACGTGGTTCACGGCGAAGACCCGGTCGCTGCGGGTGGAAAACCAGTTCGACTTCATCGGCGAACTCAACCAGCAGGACCGCGCCAAGGCCCATTGGAAGGAGCTCAACAGCCAGATCGAACGTCTCGGCGGAGTCGACCGCGCGCTCTTCAGCTTCATCCCCGTGGAGCTGAAGCTGGACCTGAAGGACGCGCCGAAGGGCGTGCCCGTGGCCGACAAGGTCAATGCCACCAACCTGCTCGCCCGGCTGAAGAAACTGCTCGATGCGCCGGCCTACACCAACTTCGTCGGGGCGGACGAAAAGCGTTATACGTTCACGCCGGCCGAGAGGGAGATCATCGTGAAACGCGGGGAGAAATACTTTGCCGAGCTTGAGACCGAACTGGTCAAACAGATCAGCCAACGCCTCGAAAGCGCCCAGCGCGACCTTGCCATGGCGGCCAACGATTCCCTCGAGGACGCCGACATCACGGCCAAGCTTGAGCAGCGCATCATCGAGATGGCCAAACAGGTCGTCACCGCCAAGGACGACTCGAAGCGGCTCAAGGGCAAAGTCGACAAGAGCTTCGTCGAGGTCGTCGAGTTCAAGTTCGACCAGGACACCCGGCTCGCCGCCGCCCGCACGCTCAACGACCGCATCGGTTCCTTCCGCGGCTGGGCCGTCGACGCCCGCACCGAGCTGAACAAGCAGCTCAAGGACGACGTGGACGCTTCCTTGAACATTCCAAACTTCAAGGAGTTCAAGGACTCGATGCTCTCGCGCCCGCTTCGCGAGTGGTATCTCAAGCAGCTCGACATCCTGCAGCAACTCCCCGTGCGTCCGCCGGGAGCCCCGGCTCCCGCGCCGATCCCCGGCCGCTGATCCACAGCAACCCATCTCACCAAACGAAAAGAGCGCCGGAGAAATCCGGCGCTCCTCTTCTTTGCGACCCGCGGCTGTTCAGTAACCGCGCTTGGGCTTAGGAGCCTCTGCGGTGCCTTCCGGCGGCGGCCTGACTCCTGCGGCGAGCATCACTTTCTGCACGGCGACGATCGTCTCGGCGGAAGGCTTGAAGTTCCCGGGCCGGTGGCCTTCGGCGATCGAGAGGGGCGTCCAGCCATGCTTGTTCTTCCGGTTCCAGATCTCGACCTTTGCGCCCTTGTCGGCGAGGAACTGCACGACCCTCGGCAGGTTCTTGAGCGCGGCGGCGTGCATGGCGGTGTCGCCGTTGGCATCGACCGCGTTGACGTCGGCGCCGAGCTTGAGGAGAAGCGCGGCCGCTCCGAGCACCTCGGGTTCTTCGCCCGCGACTTCAGTGGCCTGGTCCGAGCCGACATGGATGCCGCAGGCGACGATGAGCGGCGGCGTGTTCTCGACGTTGGGGATCGAGTAGTCCGCGCCCAGTTCGAGCAGCAGTTTCATGTAGGGAAGATCCGACGTCGCCGAAGCCATGAGGAACGGAGTCGCGCCCTTCTTGGTGAATTGACCGGCCCCGCCCTTGCCGTTCGCCAAGCGCCCGTTCACGTCGGCACCACGTTTCACCAGCTCCCTGACGAATCGCAGGCTATTGATCGGTCCCAGCTCGGCCGGGGGTGGCGCTCCGTAGTCCTCGCCCTTCGGCGGCTTGCGGACCCACGACATCATGTGCAACGGCGTGAAACCTGATCGTTGGTCGTTGGGATCGGCACCGGCGTCCAGCAGCGCAAGGGCGAGTTCGTAATGGCCGTTCTCGATGGCGAGGACGAGCGCACTGCTTCCGCTGACCGGCCCTTTGCCTCCGGGTTTGCGCGGCTGCATCGCCTCGTTCACGTCGGCCCCGGCCTTCAAGAGCGCACGGACCACGTCCGTCCGTCCGCCTCGCGCGGCGAAGAAGAGCGGTGTGAAACCGGAGTCGGGCAGCGGCGTGCGAAAATCGGCTCCGGCCTTGAGCAGCAATTCAACCACGGCGGCGTGACCATCCGCCGCCGCCCACATCAGCGCGGTTTGACCACGACGTTCCTTCGCATCGACCTTGGCGCCGCGGGCGAGCAACGCCTTCACCGGGCCGGGTTTTCCCGTGCGAGCGGCGGTCATCAGGACGGTTTCGCCGCCGCGGACGACGGTGTTGGGATCGGCACCGCGTTCGAGGAGCAGTTCCACCATCGCGGTGCTCCCGTTCTGGCAGGCCAGCGAGAGGGGCGTGACGCCGAACCGATTCGTCACCGCGACACTGGCGGAAGCGAGCAGCTTCGCGGTTTCAGGATCGTCCCGGTGCGCCGCCCAATGCAACGCGGTCATGCCGTCGGCCTGCGCCGCATTCACGTCGGCGTGTTGCTTGAGCAATGTGCGGATGGTGGCGTGGTCGGATTTTTCGGTGGCTTCGGCAAAGGAGGGAGCCTTGGCAGCGAACGACGAGGATGGCGTGGCGCATAGCCAAACCATGAGGGCGGACGCAAGCACCGCGCTATTTGAGGCTTTGTGCATCGTTGAGGTTCCAATAACCCAATACATGAAACTTTTCCGTGTCAGCATCCTGACGTAGCCGAATACCGAAGCGTTTTCCTTGCTCGTTCACTAACACCAACCTGCTATCAGCAGAACCGTCCCCTGCTGGTCCAGGTTCGTCTCCAACAAGAACCTCAGCGACCCGTGTTGAGGAGTTGAGCAATCGTGAAAGGTGCTCTGTCAAACCCGCTCCGATCTGAACTAGATGGAGTGAATTTGTTGTTTTGATTAAATCCTCGCCGATGTTCCAGGACCGTGTGGTGACGAAATATTTGTGAGCCCTCCGCCCTTGGTTCGCCGCCACGACGACAGCAATGATGGCCAACACAACAAGAGGAGCAATGACCTGAGTTCTATTCACGAAGTCACGTGTCAGGATCTGTCAGGGTTTCGTAACTCAAATCCCCAGCGGCTCGAACAACCCATCCACCTTGCCGTTGCTGTCGGCGAAGGAGTCTAGGCGGACGCCGACTTTGTCGAGGAGCGTGAGGTGGAGATTCGCCAGCGGCGTGGGTTTCGCGAACTTGATGTGGCGTCCGCCCTTCATGCCGCCCGCCGCGCCGCCGGCGACGATGATCGGGAGGTTGGTGTGGTCATGGATATTCGGGTTGCCGATGCCGCTGCCGTAGAGATAGAGCGAGTGGTCGAGCAGGGTGCCGTTGCCTTCCTTGGTGGCCTTCAACTTCCCAAGGAACTCGGCGAAGAGCGACACATGGAAGGCGTTGATCTTCGACATGCGCTCGATCTTGGCCGGATCGTTGCCGTGGTGGGAAAGCGGGTGGTGCGAATCGGACACGCCGATCTCGGGGTAGGTGCGATTGCTCGTCTCGCGGGCGAGCTGGAAGGTGATGACGCGCGTCACGTCGCCCTGCATGGCGAGCACCTGGAGATCGAACATCAGCCGCGCATGATCCGCATACGCGGCCGGCACGCCGACCGGGCGATCCAGATCCGGCAACGGATTGTCCTTCGTGTCGGCCTCGGCCTTCTGGATGCGGCGTTCGACTTCGCGGACGGTCTCAAGGTATTGGGAAAGTTTCGCGCGGTCACCGGGGCCCAGTTCGCGTTTCAGCTTGGAGAGATCTTCCGTGAACAAGTCGAGCAAACTGGCGCGTTTCTTCAGCGCGGCGCGACGTTCGGCCAGGTTACCGCCTTCGCCGAACAGGCTCTCGAAGACGATGCGTGGATGCGCCTCGGCCGGCAGCGGCGTGGTGGGCGACGACCATGAGAGGTTGTTCTGATAGGCGCAGGCGTAGCCGTTGTCGCACTGGCCGACGACCTGGAGGTGGTCCATCGCGAGTTCGAGCGACGGCAACTGGGTCGCCTGACCGATCCGCTGGGCGGCGATCTGGTCGACGGTGGTTCCCAGATAATAGTCCGTGCTCTCCGTCAGCTTCGCCTTCGCGGCGCTGAGGAAGGCGGAGTTGGAAGTGGCGTGGCTGCCCGGATAGGCGTTCTGCAGCTCCAGATTGGAAATGATGGAGACCTTGTCGCGAACGGGTGCGAGCGAACCGAGGATCGGCGACAGTTCGTCGAGCGTGTCGCCGGGCGGTGTCCAGCGCGAATTGTCGCAGCCCATCGGCATGAAGACGAATCCGAGCCGGCGCACGGGATGGGCGGCCGTCTGCGCCAGCGGCGTGGCGGCGGGCACCATCGATTCAAGCAGCGGCAACGCCATCGTGGCTCCCATTCCGCGCAGGAACGTCCGGCGGGGCATGAACTTCTTCGTGATGAAACTCATAGTGTTTTCCTCATGGTAAACGGGGTGCTGTTGACGATTCCGATGATGACCGAAGAGAAGCGGTTTCCGTCGCCCTTGGCGTCGTGGACGATCTTGCGGACGGCCGGCGCGTCATGCTCCTCGACTCCGCGGCCCAGCGCGAACGTGAGCAGCTTCTCGGTCATCGTTCCGACGAAAAGTTCCGGATGCTTGAGCAGCCCGTCTTCGAGTCCGGCCACGCCGGTGAACTTGCTGCCATCGGGAAAGCCGCCGCTGGCATCGACGGGCACGCCGTCCTCGGCCACGCGCCAGCGGCCGATGGCGTCGAAGTTCTCGAGCGAGAAACCGACCGGGTCCATCAGGTTGTGGCAGCTCGCGCAGGCGGCGTTCGCGCGGTGTTCGGCCAACCGCGCGCGCATCGGAAGCGAGTCGGAAACGGTGTTCTCCTTCAGGTTGGGGACATTGGCGGGCGGTGGTGGTGGAGGTGTTCCAAGCAGGTTCCCGAGGATCCAGTGCCCGCGGATCACCGGCGACGTGCGTGTGGCGTAGGACGTGACCGTGAGCACGCTTCCCTGCCGGAGCAATCCGCCGCGATGACTGTCAGGCCCGAGGGCCACCCGGCGGAACTGGCTGCCGTAGACGTTGGGAATGCCATAATGCTTCGCCAGTCGCTCGTTGAGGAACGTGTGGTCGGTCTTGAGCAGATCGAGGACGTTGCGGTCCTCCTTCAGCAGCGCCTCGAAGTGGAGCTCCGTTTCGCGGCGAAAGGCTTCGCGCAGATTGTCGTCGAAGTCGGGGAAGAGCCGGAGATCCGGCGTGAAGGAGTCGAGGTTCCGCAGGTAGAGCCATTGTGCGGCGAAGTTCTCGACGAGGCTCCCGGCGCGTGGGTCTGCCAACATCCGGCGCACCTGTTTCTCGAGAACCTTCGGCCGATGCAGTTCACCGCGTTCGGCGGCGGCGAGAAGTTCTTCGTCGGGAATGCTGCTCCACAGGAAGAACGATAGGCGCGATGCCAGCGTCACGTCGCTGATCCGGTAGGCCGTGGCCGGCGCGACGTCGGCGGGATCGCGCTCGATCCGGAACAGGAACTCGGGACTGACGAGGACGGCGCTCAAGGCCGAACCAATGCCCGCCTCGAAGCCGCCGGCCGCCTTGGCCTCGCGGTAGAATTGCAGGGGCTTGGCCAGATCGGCACCAGTGACCGGGCGCCGGTAGGCCTTGCGCACGAAGGCCGACAGGATGCGTTCGGCGCACACGTCTTCTTCGGCGGGCTTCGCCGGATAACTCACGAAGATCTTCCGCCGGCTCAACGTGTCGCCGGCTTCCTTGGACTCGTAGGGACCGGTGATGGAGACCTGGTAGACCGCGGGCGTGAGCCGCGGATGCCGGTGCATGTTGTAACGGGCTTGAAAGGGCTCGCGTTTGGTCTCCACCAGCGAGGACGGATTCTTGAGGAACGTCACACCCACCTCGTGGGCGCCCGCCTTCACCGAGAAACGGGCCTTCAGATGGGCGTCCACCTTCTCGAAGTCGCGGTCGCCCTTGGGCGGTCCCACCTTGAACTGCGCGGCTGTGGCGCGGTCCAGCAGGACCTCGAGTTCGTGGATTTCGTTGAGGCCTTCGACCACTTCATTGCGGTCGCGCGTCAGACGGACCTGGACCTCATACTCGCCGTCGCGGGGAAAAGTATGGCGGATCAGGGTGCCTCCCCGCGTTCCGAGCGGAAGGCCTTCGACGTGTTCCTCCTGCGTGCGATCCGGCTTGAGGCGGAAGGTGTCGCCGTTCGGTTTGTTCATCGGCGCACCGACGGCGAGGCGGCTGATCTTTTCGGCGGCGGAGATGTAGCGGTTGAGCAGCGTCGGCGAGAGGTCGCCGACGGTCACGTTGTCGAAGCCATGGCTCGCGTCGTCCTTCGGCAGCAACGCCGCCGCATCGATCTCGAGGCCGAGCAGATCGCGGATGGCGTTCCGATACTCGGTGCGGTTGAGCCGGCGAAACGTGTCCGTGCGGCCGGGGTTCGGGTTCTTCGCCGCCGCCTTGTCGAGCGACGAACCCAGCGTCGCCACGAGACGCTCAAAATCCTTTTCCGACGGCCGGTCCTTGCCGACCGGCGGCATCTGGCGCGCGGCGAGTTTGCGGACGACTCGTTCCCATTCGACGGAGTGCGGCTGTAAATCGTCCTTGAGGATCTTCCCGATGTCGAAGTTGCCCTTCTTCACCTCGCCGTCGTGACAATCGAGGCAATACTGGCTGACCGCGGATTTGACGGTGGTCGGCAAGGGAGCGGCGACCGCCGAAGCGGCGAGCGTGACCAATGCCAGAGCGCAAGGACCCGCCAGCCGGGCAAGGGCAGCGGAAGACCAGCTTCGACCATTGGGATTGGGCCGCGTCACAGTGTCGGGAAAGATGGCCGTTCTCGGGCGATGGAACAAGCGCTAAGCCGGGTTCTCTGCCGGGACTCGCCAAGCGATTTCGGGCCGGTCAGGTTATCCGGTGTTCCATCAATCCCATGACGCAAATGCAGAGCACAGCCATCCTCGTCGTCACCGTCCTCCTGGGCCTCGCCACGCAGGCGGCCGAACAGCCGCCGGCTGATTCCGCACGGCAATTGCGGTCCTATCGCGACTTCGCCATGGGCCGCGAAGGGAACGCCGAACGCGGCCGAATTTTGTTCCATGACGAAGCGCGGGCCGCCTGCGTGAAATGCCATTCGATCGATGGCACGAGCAACAAGGCCGGGCCTGACCTGATGGCGGTCGGCGACAAGTTTCCCCGGCGCGACCTGATCCAATCCATCCTCGAACCCTCGGCCACGATCGCCGTTGGTTACGGCACCACGATGGTCGAGACGAAATCCGGCGAACAGTTCCAGGGCATCATCAAGTCGACGCCGGACGGCGGACTCGACCTCATGGGCGCCGATGGCAAACACACCCTCATCGCCACGGCGGACATCAAGGAACAGCGCGGGACCGCGGTGTCGCTCATGCCCGAAGGCCTGCACGCCGGGATGTCCCAGCAGGAGTTTGCCGACCTGGTCGAATACCTCGTCACCCTGAAGCAGCCCGAGTCCGCGCTCACCGGTAATCGCGGTATGCCGTCGACGATTCCAGAGCTGGCCAAGCCGGTCACCCTGCGACCGTTCTTCAGCGAGTTGCTTCGCTTCCCGCATGCCTTTGTGCAGAAGCCGGGCGACATCCGGTCCGGGCTGGTCTGGTTCGGCCAGCTCCCGGGTTCGCCGAACACCTTCCTCGCCGGGCACCAGACCGGGAAACTCTGGCTGCTCGAAAAGTCGGGGACGAACGAAACCAAGACGCTCTTCGCGGACATCTCGAAGGACATCTTCAACGAACGCGGACCGAACGGCCTGCTCGGCGTCGCGTTCCATCCCAAGTTCCGCGAGAACCGCCGCTACTTCGTCAAGCATCAGGTCTTCGAAGGCGGCAAGATCGTGACCACCGTGGCCGAACGCCTCGCCTCAGCCGATCTGCGTTCTGACTCCGGACAGCCGGAACGCCGCCTCTGGAGCGTGACCAGCACCACGCAGGATCACAGCGGCGGCTGCCTCGGCTTCGGGCCGGACGGGTTCCTCTACATCGCGATGGGCGACACCGGTCCGCAGCAGGACCCGCAGGGCCACGGGCAGGACATGACGCTGCACCTCGCCAAGATCCTGCGCATCGATGTGGACCACGCCGATCCCGGGCTCGCCTACGCCATTCCTTCCGACAACCCGTTCCGCAGCCTCGCCGGCGCGCGTCCCGAGATCTGGGCGTTCGGCTTCCGCGAACCGTGGCGGTTCAGCTTTGATCGCCTGACGGGCGACCTCTGGGTCGGCGACGTCGGGCAGGACCGGGTCGAGGAAGTTTCCATTGTCCGGCGCGGAGAAAATCTTGGCTGGAACGTGTATGAAGGTTTCGAGCCCTTCTCCAACGCCTTCCGAAAAACCGGCGCCAGCTTCACGCCGCCCGTGTTCGCCTACCGCCGCAAGTTCGGCAACTCGGTCACCGGCGGCCATGTCTATCGCGGCGACAAACAGTCATCGTTCTATGGCGTCTACATCTGCGGCGACTACACCTCGCACCGCATCTGGGGCGTGAAGCAGGAAGGGCGCGTGCTCCAGTCCGTGATCCAGATCGGCACGTCGCCGCAGGGCATCGCCTCGTTCACCGAAGACGAACAGGGCAACCTCTACGTCGTCGGCTACGAGGGGATGGTTTACCAGATCGACTTTGCGGAAACCGCCTTCAAGCCGGCAAAGGCTGCTTCCAACTGACTGCCACCAGGATTCCAAAATCCATTCGATCCCATGACCCGCCTTTCCATTAAATCACATTTGTCGCCCCGGCCTTCGCTCTTCCTCGGCGTCGCCGCGCTGGCATCCAGCCTGGCCGTCACCTTTGCCGCGGAACCGGGGCCGATCCATTGGACGCGCACTTCGGTTCCCTTGCCCGAATCAATCTGGAGCGTGGAAGCCGTCGATGCCAACGGCGACGGGAAGCTGGACCTGATCGCGATGGGTGAGACCAAGGTGTTCGCGCTCGTCGCGCCGGACTGGAAGCCCGAAGTGCTGTTCGATTCGAAGGAACCCAAGATGCTCTACTGCGTCGCGCTGGATGCGGACGGCGACGGCGATCAGGACATCTTCATCGGCCGCTACCGCGTCCCGTGGATCGAACATCGCCAGGCCAAGGCCGCGGGCAAAGCCTCGGATGAACCGAAGGGCCCCGAGTTCAGCATCGCCTGGATCGAGAACATCCGGCGCGTCGGCGAGCCCTGGCCGTTGCACGTCGTCGACCGCGAGTTCAACGGCATCCACGGCCTGTGGACCGGCGACATCGATGGCGACGGCCGCAAGGACCTCGTGGCCGACAGCATCATGGGCCCGCTTTTCCCCAAGAGCCTCGCGTGGTTCCAGGCGCCCAAGCGCGGCGAAGTGGAATTCAAGCGCCACGTCATCACCCGGGAAGGCGCGGACGGGCGTCCCCATTACCTCGATGTGGCGGACCTGAACGGCGACGGCCGACGCGACCTGCTCGTCGGTGATTCCGGCGGCGGCACGTTCACCTGGTGGGAACAGGGCTCCAATGTCGACCAACCTTGGACCAAACATCTCATCGCGAAGGAAAACGGCGCGACCAACCTCAAGGCCGCCGACGTCAACGGCGACGGCGTGCCCGATGTCGTCGCCAGCTGCGGCCACGGCACCGGCGTGTTCTGGTTCGAAGGGCCCGCTTGGAAGAAGCACATCATCGACGCCAACCTGCGCGATCCGCACGCGCTGGCCGTCGGCGATTTCGATGGCGACGGTGATCTGGATGTCGCCGTCGCATCCTTCGGCGCCAAACTGGTCCGCTGGTATGAGAACGACGGGAAGGGTTCGTTCATCCCGCACGACATCGACACCGGGAACAACCAGGAAGCCTACGACCTGAAGGCCGTCGATCTCGACGGCGACGGCCGCCTCGACCTGATCCTGGCCGGCCGGGAGACCCGCAACGCGGTTTGGTTTCGGAACCTGAAAACGAAGTGAGCCGAGGTCGCCGAGGCACGGCTCTTCACTTGCTGAAGTGGCGTTCGAGGAACGCCTTCACGATCTCCATCCGCTCCGCATCGTAGAAGGCCGCGCCGCCATGGGCCGCGCCGTGGACGACTTCCAACTGCGCCGGGAGACTCAGCTTCTTGTAGGCGCCCATCAATTCGTGGGCCTGGTTGATCGGCATCTGCGGGTCCTGGTCCCCGTGCAGCAGAAGCAGCGGCGGATCGGACCGATCGACATGAAAGACCGGACTGGCCAACCGCGCCAACTCCGGCACCGCCTCCGGCTGGCCACCGAGCAACAGATCCAGCGCTGGCACGCGCACGTTCAATCCGTGCGGCGTGGACTGCTTGAGGATGGTCGTAAGGTTCGCACCACCGTAAAAGCTGAGGATTCCCTGCACCGCGGAGCTTTGTTTGCGATCGTCGCCGAGAGTTCCCTCCAGCTCGGCGTGGCCGTTCGACACGCCAACCAACGCCGCCAGATGGCC
>CANJSG010000015.1 GCA_947476875.1 Verrucomicrobiota bacterium
GCTTTCCCAGACCGCGAATTCATCGCCGAACTGGCCCATCTCGGCGCCGAAGCGGATTCAGCCTCCGGAACATTGGAAGCGGCCTTCCACGTCGAGAACCCCGACTACTCGCTGCGCCCGGGAATGCGGGCCGAGTTCAGCATCATCGCGGGCAGCCGCGAGGGAGTGATGTCCGTTCCACGCGCCGCGTTGCAGGGCGAACCGGCAAATCGCTTTCTCTATGTCGCCGACGACGGCATCGCCAACGCCTTCGTCAAAGTGCCGGTCGAAGTGGGCGCGATGAACGACCAGCATGCGGAGATCACCAAGGGCCTGCTGCCGGGCGACAAGGTCGTCACGGCCGGAGCCTACTCGCTGGCTTTCGCGGGCAAGGGCAGCGTCTCCTTGAAGGAAGCCCTCGACGCCGCGCATGGCCACGAACACAACGCCGACGGCAGCGAACTCGGCAAGGGTGCGAAGTCGGCCGGCCACGCGGAAGGGGACGGTCACGATCACGACGGCTCCGGCGGCGGAAGATTTTCCGCCCTGACCCTGTTCTCGCTCATCGGCAACGGTGTGCTCCTCGTGCTGCTGGTGGTCGCCACGCTGCGTCGCAGCCCGGCGACCGGAGAACCGTCCGCAGCCCCGACCGGGAAGCCAACCACGGGAGGATCGAGCCATGCTGAATAAGCTGATCCGCCATGCGTTGAACAACCGGGCCATCGTGCTCGGGTTGTCGCTGATGGTGCTGTTGCTCGGCGCACAGACGGCGCGGGAACTGCCGGTCGAAGTGCTGCCGGACCTGACCAAACCGACGGTCATCATCCTCACGGAAGCCCCCGGTCTCGCGCCCGAAGAAGTCGAGGCCAACGTCACCCTGCCCATCGAACGCTCGCTCATGGGCGTCGCCGGCCTCACGAGGCTGCGCTCGAACTCGGATGTCAGCCTGTCGCTCGTCTACGCCGAGTTCGGCTGGGGCACGGACATCTACAAGGCCCGCCAGTTCGTGCAGGAGCGGTTGCAGGGCGTGCGCGGAACTTTGCCGGCCGGCGTTGAACCGTTCCTCACCCCGGTCGCGTCGCTCATGGGCGAGATCCTGCTCGTCGGCCTGCGCAGCACCAACGCGGCGATTCCTCCCCGCGAGGTTCGTTCGCTGGCCGACTGGGTGGTGCGTCCGCGCCTGCAGAGCATTCCCGGCATCGCCGAGATCCTGAACATGGGAGGCGGCATCAAGCAGGTGCAGGTCCAGCCCGACCCCATGCGGATGCAGGCCCACGGCGTCACCTACGAGGAGCTGGAACTCGCCACCAAGGAATCGGCCGGGAACTCGACTGGCGGTTTCATCAACTCCGGCTCCACCGAGATCATGGTCCGCAACCTCGCCATGACCGTGCAGCTCGACGACATCGCCCGCACCGTGGTCAAACGGATCAACGACCGGCCCGTGCGCATCTCCGACGTGGCCAAGGTCGACTGGGGCATCGAGCCGATGAGGGGCGACGGCAGCGTGAACGGCACCCGCGGCGTCATCATGAGCATCACGAAGTCGCCGGGCTTCGACACGCTCGCGCTGACGACGAAGATCGAGGCCGCGCTCGCCGAACTTCAGCCCGGATTGCCGAAGGGCGTCGACGCCGTCGTGCTGTTCCGTCAGGCGGATTTCATCGAGCACGCGATTGGGAACCTGAAGGAAGCCATCCGCGACGGGGCCATCATGGTGACGGTGGTGATCTTCCTGTTCCTCCTGAACTTCAGGACCACTTTCATCACGCTGATGGCCATGCCGCTGTCGTTCGCCATCACACTGCTCACCTTCAAATGGTTCGGCATCTCGGTGAACTCGATGACGCTCGGCGGCCTGGCCGTGGCCATCGGCATGGTGGTGGATGACGCCATCGTGGACGTGGAGAACGTCTATCGTCGGCTGCGTGAAAACGCGGCGAAGGGCCTTAGTGGCAACGGCGCCCTCGCCGGTGAAAGTGGCACAGGCGCCCCCGCCTGTTCTTCCGGTTTGGCAGGAGAAGCTCCGGGCGGGGGCGCCCGGATAACGGCCACAGGCGAGGGCGCCTGTGCCACTAGGCGCCCCGCGCTCGAAGTCATCGCCCGCGCTTCCGGCGAAGTGCGGAACTCCATCCTCTACGCGACGCTGCTCATCATCCTCGTCTTCCTGCCGCTGCTGGGATTGAGCGGCGTCGAGGGCCGGCTCTTCTCGCCCATCGCCATCGCCACCATCCTCAGCATGGTCGCGTCGTTTGTCGTTTCGCTCACCGTCATCCCGGTGCTGTGCTCGTTTATCCTGCGTCCGAAAGAAGGCAGGGAACATAAGGACGGCGGGCTTGTGCGCGGCATGAAATGGCTGCTTGAACACACGCTGCTTCGCTTCGGCCTGGGCCAGCCCTACCTGCTCCTCGGCCTTGTGGCACTGGCGGTTCTCGCCGCGTTCTCGCTCTATCCGCAGATGGGGAAGGATTTCCTGCCGGCATTCCGCGAAGAGACCGCGCTCATCTCCACCACGTCCGCGCCGGGCACGTCGCTCGAGGAGATGAACAAGATCTCCGACGTGATCGAACAGGAACTGCTGGCCATCCCCGAAGTGCGGAAGGTCGGCCGCCGTCTCGGCCGCGCCGAACGCGGCGACCATGTGGTGCCCGTGTCGACAGCCGAATTCGACGTCGATTTCCGGGAACCGGACGGCGCCGCCAAAGGGCGGCCGCGCGCGGAAATACTCGAAGACATCCGAAAGAAAGTCCGCGCCGTGCCCGGCACGTTCAGCGTCGTGATGGGCCCGCTGGCCGACCGCATCGGCCACATGCTGAGCGGCGTTTCCGCGCCCGTTGCGATCAAGGTCTTCGGACGCGACCTCGAAACACTCCGCGCCATCGGCATCCAGATCCAGACGGTGGCCAAGACCATTCCGGGATTCGAGGACTGCAAGCTCGACCAGCAATCGACCATCCCCCAACTCCGCATCGAAGCCGACCGCGACAAAGCCGCCGCCTACGGGATCACGCCGGGCAAGCTCAACGAAACCCTCTCGACCCTGATCGGTGGCAAGGCCGCGGCCCAGTTGCGCGACGGCCAACGCACCGTCGATCTCGTCATCCGCCTGCCTCAGGAGTGGCGGGAGTCGCCGGAACGAATCGCCCAACTTCCGATCGAGGTGCATGACGGGGAGGCGACGACCCGATACGTGCCCTTGTCGATGGTCGCCGAGGTCCGCGAGGCCAAGGGACCGAACGTCATCTTCCGCGAGAACAGCCAACGCCGCTTCGCCCTCGCCATCAAACCGACCGTGCGCGACGTCTCGTCGCTGGTGCCCAAGCTGCAGCAGGAAGTCGCCGCCAAGGTGAAGTTGCCCGAAGGCTACTTCGTTTCCTTCGAGGGCGAGTTCCTGGCACAACGCGACGCCTCGCAACGGATCGCGCTTCTCAGCGCGGTGGTCTTGGTCGTCATCGCCTTCCTGCTCTACGGCTATTTCCGCACGCCGTTCTTCGCCTTCCAGGTGCTGTTCGACATCCCGCTGGCATTGGTCGGAGGACTCGTCCTGACCTGGATCATGCTGAACAACATTTCCATCGCCACGCTGGTCGGCTTCATCGCCGTGGCCGGCGTGGCCGCGCGGAACAGCATCATGCTCATCTCCCACTACCTGCACCTCATGCAGCACGAGGGCGAGGGCTTCACCAAGACGATGGTCATCCGAGGCACCAAGGAACGCCTCGTGCCCGTGCTGATGACCGCCCTCTCGGCCGGCATCGGCTTGATCCCGCTCGTGCTGGCCGCCGATCAGCCGGGCAAGGAGATTCTCCACCCCGTGGCCGTCGTCATCGTCGGCGGGCTTGTCACTTCCACGTTGCTCGGCCTCGCGGTCACTCCGACCGTGTTTTTCACGTTCGGGAGCAAGGCGGCCGAAAGGGCCATCGCGAACGAATCCGGAGCCTCCCACTGATGTCTGCTACTGTAACGCGACCATGACAGACATCGTCCAAGCCCTGCAGAACGGAACGGCCAACCTGTGGCTGTTCATCCCCAGCGCGATCCTCCTCGGCGCACTTCATGGGCTGGAGCCAGGACATTCGAAGACGATGATGGCCGCCTTCATCATCGCGGTTCGCGGAACGATCGCGCAGGCGGTTCTGCTCGGGCTTTCGGCGGCCATTTCCCATTCCCTCATCATCTGGCTGCTGGCCGCGCTCGCGCTCCAGTTCGGCAATCAATGGAACGCCGAATCCGCGGAACCCTATCTCCAGATCGGTTCCGCCGTGATCATCCTGGGCTTGGCCGCGTGGATGTTTCTTCGCACCCGCCGCGAACTGCGGGAGGAAGCCGCCCATCATCACGATCATTCCCACAGCGAATCATTCCTGATCGATACAGGCCACGGGAAGGTCGAGCTGAGCGTCTTCGAGGACGGCGTGCCGCCCGTCTTTCGTGTGCACGCTCCAGCCGGCCAGCACCTGCCTTCCGCCAAGGACGTGACGCTGGAAACCATTCGGCCCGATGGCGCCCGGCAGACGTTTGCCTTCGGGTCCAAGGATGGGTTCCTCGAATCCACCGATGCCATTCCCGAGCCGCATGAGTTCGACGCGGACGTGACGATTGCGCACGCCGGCCACGCACACACGAACCGCATCGAGTTCCGGGAATCGGCCCACCATCACCACGATGCCGGCCCGCAGGACGCCGAGTTTCAGGATGCGCACCAACGCGCGCACGCCAGCGACATCGAGCGCCGCTTCGGCGGCCGCAGCGTCACGACACCCCAGATCATCCTGTTCGGCATCACCGGCGGGCTGATGCCCTGCCCGGCCGCCTTCAGCATCCTGGTCATCTGCCTCCAGCTCAAACGGGCCACACTGGGCTTCTCCCTCGTCGGAGCGTTCAGCTTCGGACTGGCGCTGACGATGGTGACCGCGGGGGCGCTGGCCGCGTGGAGCGTCCGGCACGCCCAGAAACGGTTCAGCAACTTCGGTTCGCTCATGCGCCGGGCGCCCTATGTTTCCTGCACGCTGCTGGTCGTCATCGCCCTCTACATGGGCGTCCACGGCTGGCGCGGACTGCATCTCTGATCCTCCTTTCAACCGACTAACCACACATCACGCAGACACCACATGAAGAAACCACTCCTCACCATCGCCGCGGGGCTGCTGCTCTGCATTTCCAGCGCATTCGGCCACGGCGGCGTTGAACTCGGCCCGAACGGCGGCCGCATCCTCGAGTTCAGCACCAACGAAACCATCCACGGCGAAGTCACGCTCAAGGACGGCAAGTTCCACGTCGCCGTCCTCGACAGGGACATGAAGCCGGTCGCGCTCAAGGACCAGACCCTGATCGTGACCGGCGGCGACCGCGCCAATCCCGAGAAACCCAAGGTCGAGAAGTCCGGCGACCACTTCGTTTTCCCGGCGCTCAAGGGCGATTCCTACCTGCTGGTGGTCCAATTCAAGGAGAAGCCTTCCACCAAGTTCGTCACCGCACGCTTCGAATACGACGCGACCATCTGCTCCGCCTGCAAGAACGCCGAGTGGCTCTGCAAGTGCGGCGATAAGAAAGACGACAAGGCCGGCAAGAAGAAATAGGCCCCGGGGACGAAGCCGAAAGCTGGATCGAGGCTCCAAGTCGAGGCTTCCAAGCGCGTGCCGATTGGCTTACCGATTGCCGGCAATCCCCATCTTCCATGCGCCTCGCCTCTATTCTTTTCGCGGCTCTGGCCGTCGTCGGCGTCACCGCTTCCGCTGCGGACGCCGCCAAAGCCAAGCAGCCGAACATCGTCTTCATCTTCTCGGACGACCACGCCTACCAGGCCATTAGCGCCTACGGCGATCCGAGGAAGCTGCTCGATACGCCCAACCTCGACCGCATCGCCAAGGAAGGCGTCCGCTTCGACCGTTGCCTCGTGCCGAACTCCATCTGCGGCCCCAGCCGGGCCACGGTGTTGACCGGGAAATATTCCCATCTGAACGGCTTCCCCAACAACTCGAACAGCCGCTTCGACGGGACGCAGACCACTTTCCCCAAGCTGCTCCAGAAGGCCGGTTACCAGACCGCCATTTTCGGCAAATGGCATCTGGCGAGCGATCCCACGGGCTTCGACCACTGGCAGATCCTTCCCGGCCAGGGCGTCTACTACAACCCGCCCATGATCCGCATGGGCGAGACCGTCCAGGAGCCCGGCTACGTGACGGACATCATCACCGAGCGTTCGCTGGCATGGATGAAGAAGAGGGACAAGACCAAGCCGTTCCTCGCCATGATCCAGCACAAGGCCCCGCATCGTGAATGGTCCCCCGCCCTCCGCCATCTCGGCCACGACAAGGACCGGGTCTATCCCGAGCCGGCGACGCTCTTCGACGACTACGAAGGCCGCGGATTCGCCGTCAAAGACCAGCACATGACGATCGAGAAAATCATGACGCCGTTCGACAACAAGCTGACGGCCATGCCCCGCCTCACGCCCGAACAGCGCAAGGTCTGGGACGCCTACTACGTGCCGCGGAACGAGAAGTTCACCAACATGGCGCTGACCGGAAAGGACCTCGTCCGCTGGAAATACAACCGCTACCTGCACGACTACCTCGGCACGGTGAAGGCCGTCGACGAAAGCGTCGGCGCGGTCCTCAAGTATCTCGATGAGGAAGGCCTGGCCGACAACACTATCCTCGTCTACGCGTCCGACCAGGGCTTCTACCTCGGCGAGCACGGCTGGTTCGACAAGCGCTGGATCTTCGAGGAATCCCTGCGCACGCCGCTGCTCGTCCGTTGGCCGGGCCACACGAAGGCCGGGACCGTCAACAAGGACATTGTCTCCACCGTCGACTTCGCCCAGACGTTCCTGATCGCGGCCGGGGTCGCCGTCCCCAACGACGTCCAAGGTGGCAATCTCCTTCCCGTCCTCGCCGGCAACACCCCGGCGAACTGGCGCAAGAGTTTCTACTACCACTACTACGAGTATCCCGAACCCCACCGCGTCCAACCCCACTACGGCGTCGTCACCGACCGCTACAAGCTGGTCCGCTTCTACGCCATGGGCCCGGACTATATGGAGCTCTACGACCTGCAGAAGGACCCCAACGAGATGAAGAGCGTCTTCGGCGATCCCTCCTACGCGAAGGTCACCGAGGATCTGCAGAAGGAACTCGCCCGTCTCCGCCAGGAACTGAAGGTGCCGGAAGTCGAACCGCCAAGCGTCTTCGGAGGTTCGGCCAATCCGGCGAAGAAGAACCAGAAGAAGAAGGACGCGGCGAAAACCAACTGAACCGAAAGCACATGATGAAGCCCCTGATCAGACGGATCGCCGCCACGATCGCCTTCGCCTCGCTCCTGATCGCGGCCGTCGACGCGGCCGACGCCAAGCGGCCCAACGTTCTCTTCATCGCCACCGACGACCTGAACAACGACCTCGGCTTCTACGGCCATCCACTGGTCAAATCGCCCAACCTCGAGAGCCTAGCTGCGCGAGCGGTTTCGCGCACGCCGGTAGACAGCGAAACCAACGGCAGCCGTGGTAGCGACTACTCCTCCGGCTATCCACCAGCGTGAAATGTCGTTTCCGCCGGCTTCGACTTCCGCGATTGGAACGGATACCAGCGCTGGACTGGCCACGTTTGTGTCGTTGGTCTTGAGCGGCGCTTCCCCGAGGAGGTGCGGCCAACGCTGGCGGAAGAAGTTGGTCGTGCTCTCGTTGGCCCGTTGGATCATTTCGCGTTCAGCCGGCGTTCTGGCGGTGGATGGATCGATCAAACTCGCCTCTATCGGCATCGCGACTGCGCTACTGGGAGGCCAGTTGGTGCTGCTAGACACAAGAATGGATGGCACATCCAATTCCACAGCTCCCGACAGCAGATCAATCGTCTCAAGAGACTTGTCTGTCGGAGGCATGGTCTCGGATATTTTTATCTGAGCGGAAACAAGAAAATGATATTCTCCGATAGCAGTTACACGGAGATATTTGGAAAGGTTAAATCGAACCGTTGAAACCATTCTAGGCTCAATCACATAGGGAGGTGCTAAGACAAAACCCTGGTTAAGAGATACGTTTAAATCGCGAAAGTTGATGAAAGCTACCCGTCCTCCATTCATCGTTCCTCCATCGAGAGTCACGTAACGAGGACCTGAACCGCTCAAAAACACACCATTGGTGCCGGTGTTCTTGAGCTGAACGTAGCCAATCAACGTTTTCTGACCATCAAGGTCCTCCCATTGCATGCACAACCCAAGCTCGAGACCTTTCACTGGGCTTCCGAATTTGGAAGCAAGACCTTGAGCGTCGCCGGGCATCATGAGTCGCGCTACGGGCCCGCCAAAGATTGAATGAGCTCCCAATATTACATTCAACAATAATACACTAAAAAAGCGCATGCTATTATTGTTCAACATGAATTTTTGTCCAAGTTGGGAACTCGTTCGTAGATTCAAATCCACTAACGTTCCATGAATCAAAGGATAATACTCCAATTCCGCTGGAAGGTCTTTCGTAAATCCAATGCCAAAACCAGTAGTTCTTCGCAATTGGGACATACGTGCTCGGGTGCGCGTCAGTTTTGAATATTACCCATGTTTCAAACGTATCAAGCACCTGCGCTCTAACAGCAGAAGCAGCAATTGGCATCTCGGGTGAATCACGAAGAATTCGACCACGATCAGGATCCACCGAGTTTGAAAAATTCCCAAAATCAGCCGCACTTGGATACGGAGCACTAAGGTCTAGGCGGTCTTGGAACGAACGAAACTCTTCAGGGATCACAAGCCCATCAGCATTTCGTTGCTCTCTAAAACTTGAAGCAATCTTCTGAAAAAAGAGAAAATCTGTTTCAAGAAAACCAAGCTCCCTACGTGTAGTCACAGTTGCCAAATAACCATTAATCTCTCCGCTTGAATTTAAGGGCGCCTGAATTCGAGTCAACTTTACCCCATCTGCTGAGCTTACGCTTGGAAGTGGGGCTATGACGCCATTTCTATGGGCTTTCTCTTTACAGTATGGCTTTGAAACTGTGAAACTTGTTTTCTGGGAAAACTCAAGGCCCTTAATCTTAACTTTGCATGTAACAGTAGGATTCGCACTGGCTCCAAGCCAAGCGAATGTGATCGTTGAATTTGTTTTGACCGTCAGAGGAATTTTGAAGAACCCATTTGTATTGACCAGTTGGACCTCTTTTACGGCATCTCCATCCACGACCCATTCGTAGCTCTCAACCGGCGGAGGGTTTGCGCCGCCCAAAACGCATCCAAGCGTGACAAACTGCCCCGCCCAGACAGTTGTTGTTTCCTTTGAAATGTCATCGCCCCAGAACCACGGATTCTCGGAGTCGGGAATCAGAATTTGCGGCGGGTGGGTGGTGCCTGATACTGAAAACCGGAAATCGTTATTTCCAGGGACCGAGACTTGGGCGATAAACTTCTGATTTGCCGATGTTGGGAAAACCGCATACCCCGACGCATCTTGATAATTTCCATTTACCTTGATGCCAGCCACAGAAATTTGGTTTCCGGTTGCCTGATCAGTCGCTGTAACCATCGCTTTTAACGGCTGGATATCGGAAGGATCCCCAGTGGTCGACAGGATTGTCGAATCAATGTTTGGGTCGGTGGGTGGTTGCCATCCGCCGCCATTTGCATCTCCCACCAACAACTCTGCATGGGAATTGACTGTAACCAACGACATCTCAACACCTGTTGTCCAAAAGACAGTGGAACAAACTGGAACAAGATTGAGCGGATAGCTAGCCGCTGGACCGTCGTAGGTCAGCGAGTTGAATTGCCATTCGCGGGAAAGCGAGCTGCCGGAATCCCACCAGACTGTTTCACGCCGAAAGTCTCCGTATCGGACGAAATACTCATCAAAGTTCATCGTCGAATAGACTTCCTCGATTTTTCCAGGCTCCGATTTCTGTTCGAACGACGACCTGGTGACCAAATATGTCGGCGACTGATAGAGATCCACAACCGAGTGGTGGTAGCGTGTCTCAACCTGAAACGGGACGGCATCGGCGACAGCGCTCTGTAGGGTCGCAAGCGAAACTGCTCCAACCAATAGTCCTAGATAAGCTTGTGAAGTCATAACAGCGGCGTCCTTGGGTTATTCCTCTGTTACCAAGCTCCGTCCGCTCGAGCAAGTCCTAAATCGATTCTATCACAACCTCTACTCAACCATCATTCCCGACTGGCCGAGGTTGAAAATGAAAGGAACAACCTACATATGCCGACCATCATTAATTCATCCCTCGTTCTGGAAGATTCACAGCGCATCACCCAAGTTTGGGAAGCCAATACGGACTTCAAGCTGGGGGCCATAACACTCGCCAAGTTCAAGGAGGTCAAAGACGGGCTTGATTCCACCCTTGGAGAGATCGAAACCGGAGAAATGGAACTAACCGCACTCAAAAACAAACGCGATTCCCTTGCTTCGGAACTGAGCGAACTCGTTACCCGGACCAAATCCGGCTTCCGCGCCACCTACGGTCCCGATTCCACCCAATACGAACAGGCCGGCGGCACCCGCAAGAGCGAACGGGCCAAACCCACTCGCAAACCCAAAGCGGAAACCGTGAAATAGTTCTGCTCTTCCGCTCAGCGACTACTTCGTCGGGTGCTTCGTGGGGAACGCCTGCACCTTCTTCGGGGCGCAAGGGTCGTGCCCGGTGCCTTGAACGGCGTGGAAACCCACGTTCACGCCGTTCAGGCAGCCCGAACCTCCAAACGGCTCTGGAATTTTCCGGTCGTTCCGCCACCTTCCGGACGTATCCATGAAGTTCCCCGCCCTCGCCACGACGTCGTTTGTCCTCGGCCTCGCTTTGCCGCTCGCCGCGGCCACATGGGAATCCGGCCAGGGTTTCCGCTCGATGGCCTCGGCGCCGGCCGGCACGGGCAAGACGGGCTTCACGCTCATGCCGAATACCGCGCTCGGCATCGGCTACACCAACTACCTCGCCTACGACACGTCGGTCACCAATCACAACTACCTCAACGGCTCGGGCGTGGCGCTCGGGGACTACGACGGCGACGGCCGGCCGGACATCTACTTCTGCAACAAGAGCGGACGCACCGCGCTGTATCGCAATCTGGGGAACTGGAAGTTCGAGGACGTGACGGAGAAGGCCGGCGTCCTGCTCGACAACTACATGGCCAACGGCGCCGTCTTCGCCGACGTCAACGGCGACGGCAAACCGGACCTGCTCGTTTCGGGCTTCGGAACCTCCAACCAGCTTTTCATCAACCGGGGTGACGGCACGTTCACCAACATGACCGAAGCCGCCGGGCTGAAGTCGAAGAACGGCTGCCAGTCGTTCGCCCTCGCCGACATCGACGGCAACGGCTCGCTCGACCTCTACGTGGCCAACTACGGCGCGATGTCCGTCCTGCGCAGCGGCGGCGAGATCAGCATCCGCACGGTCAACGGCAAGTCCACCCCGTCCGGCCGCTTCGCGAACCGCATCCGCATCATCGACGGCAAGATGATCGAGCTCGGCGAACCGCACTTCCTCTACCGCAACGACGGCAAGGGGAACTTCACCGCCGCCAGCTGGAGGGACGGCACTTTCCTCGACGAGGAAGGCCGGCCGCTCTCGTTCCCCCCGATGGACATGGGCCTCTCCGCCGCGTTCCACGACCTCAACGGCGACGGCGCCCCCGACCTCTATGTCTGCAACGATTTCCAGACCCCCGACCGCATCTGGCTGAACGACGGGAAGGGACACTTCCGCGCGATCCCGCGTCCGGCCATCCGCGCCACGCCGCACTTCTCGATGGGCGTGGACTTCGCCGACATCGACCGCGACGGCCACGTCGACTTCTTCGTCTGCGACATGCTCAGCCGGTTTCATTCGCTGCGCATGACGCAGTCGAACTCCGAGCCGCCGCCGCGCAGCCACACGTTCGAGCCGGATTCGGAACGCCCGCAGAACCGGCGCAACTCGCTCTTCCGCTCGCGTGGCGACGGCACCTACGCGGACATCGCGCAGTTCGCCGGCGTGGACGCGAGCGACTGGTCGTGGTGCCCCGTGTTCCTCGATGTCGACCTAGACGGCTACGAGGACCTCCTGATCAGCAACGGCCACGCCTACGACACCCAGGACCTCGACATGAACGACAAGGTGCGCTCGCTCGGAAACAGCCGCACGCCTCGGCAGAGCTACGAACTGCTCCGCATGTATCCCGCGCTGGCCACGCCCAATGTCCTCTTCCGCAACCGCGGCGACCGCACGTTCGAGGAAGTCGGCGAACAATGGGGCTTCAACTCCAAGCTCGTCACCCACGGCGTCGCCCTCGCGGACCTCGATGGCGATGGTGATCTCGACGTGGTGGCGAACACGTTCAACGGCCCGCCGCTCATCTACCGCAACGATTCCCCCGCCCCGCGTATCGCCGTGCAGCTTCGCGGCAATTCGCCGAACACCGCCGGCATCGGAGCCAAGATCCGCGTCCTCGGCGGGCCCGTTCCGCAGTCCCAGGAAATGATCGCCGGCGGACGCTACCTCTCCGGCGACCAGCCCATCCGGACCTTTGCCGCCGGCAAGGCCACAGCGCTGTCCATTGAAGTCACGTGGCGCAACGGGACGATCAGCCGGGTGCCCGATGCGAAACCGAACCGCCTTTACGAAGTGGACGAAGCTGGGGCCCAGGCCGAGCCCTCAGTCGCCACCGCCGCCAAACCGGTGCCCCTGTTTCAAGATGTGTCCGAGGCGCTCAACCATCGCCATACGGACAGGCCGTTCGACGACCTGGCGCGCCAGCCACTGCTCTTCCGCAAACTCAGCCAGGGCGGTCCCGCGCTGGCCGTCGTCGATCTCGATGGCGATGGCCGCGACGATCTGATAATCGGTTCCGGCGCGGGCGGAAAGTTGGCGGCCTTCCGTAGCGAAGGAGCCGGCAAGTTCTCCCCCCTTTCCGCTCCCGCGCTCGATGCGGTGGTCGTGCGGGACCAGACGGGAATCGCCGCGTGGCGCAGCGGTGGCGTGGCCCATGTCCTTGTCGCCAGCTCGAACTACGAGGACGGCGACACGTCGGCTCCAAGCCTTGTGGAGATCACGTTCTCGAAGGATGCGACAACTTCGAAGCCGATCGCGTTGCCGCTCCCGAAGTCGATCGGACCGCTTGCACTCGGTGAACTGACAGGCGGCACTCCGGTCCTGTTCGTCGGCGGGAGCGTTCTTCCGGGGCGTTATCCGGAAGCGGACAAGTCGATGCTCCTCCGTCGCCAACCGGACGGTTCGTGGATCATCGACGCACCCAACTCGGCCAAGCTGGCCGGCCTCGGGATCACCCGCGCGGCCGTTTTCGCGGACTTGAATGGCGACGGTCAATCGGATCTCGTGGTCGCGACGGAGTGGGGCGCCGTCCGGGTGTTCCTCAACCGCGCCGGCGTTCTCGAGGATGCGACCCAAGCCCTTGGGCTGGGCGCCATCACCGGCTGGTGGCAGAGCCTCGCGATCCTCGATGCCGACGGCGACGGCCGCCTCGACATCGTCGCGGGGAACTGGGGACTGAACAGCGGCTACCGCGCGACGCCGCAGAATCCCGCCGGCCTGTTCTTCGGCGACATCGGGGGACTCGGTGCGATGGATCTCGTCGAATACTATTCCGAACTGACTCCCGGCACACTCGCGCCGCGCCGTTCGTTGGCCGCGCTCGCGAGTGCGATGCCCTTCCTGCGCGACACGTATGCGGACGCCAACTCCTTCTCCAAGGCCCGCCTGCCGGAGCTCTTGGGTCCACGCGGCAAATCCGCGCGCAACCTCACCGTAAACACTCTCGCTTCGACCGTTTTTCTGAACCGTGGCGACCACTTCGAAGCGCGCCCTCTTCCCAACGAAGCGCAGCTCTCCCCGGCCATGGGATTGGCCGCTTTTGACGCCGACGGGGATGGCCTCGACGATCTGGTGATCGCCCAGAATTTTTTTCCGCTTCATCCCGAGCAATCGCGCCTGGATGCCGGCCGAAGCCTGCTCCTGATCAACCGGCGCAACGGCGACTTCGCCCCGATGGCGGGCGCGAACTCGGGCCTCATCATCTACGGCGAGCAACGCGCCGTCGGCGTCGGCGACTTCGCGGGCGACGGCAAACCTTCGCTGTCCATCACCCAGAACGGCGACGCCACACGGCTTCTCCTGAACCGAAACGGCAACCACTGGCTGCACGTGCGCACCTCTGAAACCGGCATCGGAATCGGGGCGACGGTCGTTCCAGTCTCGATGGACGGAAAGCCCACCGGACCCGCGAGAACCCTTGGATCGGCTGGTGTTTGGATCGGCGGCATAAGCCCCGCCGCCGTCCGGGTCACGATGCCCGGCGGCAAAGCCGTGATCATTCCCACCGCCGGCAAAGACGTGATCAAGCTGCCCTGAGCAGAAAGCCAGGAAGGAAACCGAACACCCCTATTTGGCGCCGGACGGGCCGGGGGGAACCGGGTTCGTGGTCGTCGCCGTTCGCGAGGCGTTCATGGCTTTGGCCAAGGCCTGAAGCGCATTGGGCATGTCGGGACGCAGTTTGAGGGCGGCGTTTAACGAGTTGGTCGCCTTCTGCAGATTTCCCAACGACATCTGGGCGACACCAAGATTGACGAGGGCCTCGGCGTAGTCGGGCTGCAGACGGACGGCCTCGTCGAATCGTTTGGCGGCCTCGGCATACTTCCGCTGCCGGGCGAGGGCGGTGCCGAGATTGTTGTATCCGGACGCGGTGTCGGGCCGGAGTTCGATGACGGATTCGAGCAGCGGGATGGCATCGTCGAACCGTTTCAGGCTGACGTAGAGATTGCCGAGGTTGTTCTTGGCTTCGGCATAGCCCGGAAAGATCTCGATGGCCCGGAGGTAGTTCGTGATCGCCTCGCTGATGCGGCCGGCGCGGGCATAGACGGCGCCCCGGCTAAAGAAGATGTCCTCGTCCTCCGGCGAATACTCCAAGGCCTTCTCATAACGGGCCATGGCCTCCTCCGTCCGCCCTTCTTCGAAGAGCCTCGCGCCTTCATTGACCAGCGCCGTCGCCTTTTCCTTGGCAGTTCCCGGCGGCGGCGGGGTGCTCGGCTCACCCTTCGGCGGAAGGTCCTGCATCGCGGTCGAGGCGGGCATCCGGGACTCCCCGGGGGCCGCGGACGCCGGCGACTCCTGGGCGCGGTTCCCGTTTGCAGGCGAAGACGGCGCCGGTGCGATCGGCCGCGCCGGCAGCAGCATCCAAATGATCAGGCCGGTGAGGACGATCATCGGCAGACCTACCGTGATGAACACCACCACGCCGGACGACCGGGCAGCGGCATTGCCATGTTTCGCCTTCGGCGCGGACTTCTTGGAGCTCACCAGGGCAGTTTCAGACCTGCACCAGCTCACGGGCAAAAGGTTTTTTGAGTATGTGCATCACAACGCACGCACCGGACATCCAGCCTGGCAGTGGACAGGGAATCGGCCGTGGCTAATGTCTCCCGCAGTTCCATGCGACTCCGTCCGGCAATTTGGCAGTCCCTTGATCCCGTCCCGCCACGGTCAGGTCCTCACGGCTTCACGCTGACAGAACTCCTGGTCGTCATCGCGATCATCGGCATCCTCGCGGCCCTGCTGCTGCCCACGCTGTCGGGAGCGCGGGAACGGGCACTGCGCACAGCTTGCCAGAACAATCTCAAACAGCTCCAGACGTGCTGGAACATGTATGCCCACGACAACGACAACAGCGTGGCCCCGAACAATTTCGTGAACTACAACACGGGCCCGGCTCTCGCGCGCCAGCTGACGTGGTGCGCCGGAGAAACCCGTTACGACACGGAACCGTCGGCGCTCAAAAACGGTGTTCTGTGGACGTATAACACCAGTGCGGCGATCTACCACTGCCCGGCGGATACTTCAAAGGTGGTCGATCGCATCACCGGACTGCCGGTGGAGATACCAAGGACGCGGAGCTACAACATGAACGGAACCGTCGGCTGCACGGCCACCCCGTGGGTCTCGGTCTACACCAAGGTTTCGCAGATGCGCCAACCCCCGCCGTCCAATGTCTTCGTGTTCACCGAAGTCCACGAGGACTGCATCGTGGATGCCCACTTCGGGACCGCCCCGCCCACCAACCCATGGATGTATGATCAAAGCCTACCCCAGGAGACTTGGGGTGAAATCCCATCCGACCGGCACAACCGGGGCTCGAACTTCTCCTTTGCGGACGGCCATGTGGAGCGGTGGCGCTGGAAGACCAGGAAGTCTCCGGGCATCTGGGGCCGACCTGTTTCAGGACCCGATGAACTCGAGGACCTGCGACGACTCCAGAAGGCGATTTGCCCGGGCCCTTGGGAAGGCGTCGGCTGGCCCTATTGACCCGCCTGCTCAACCACGACGAGCTTCCGAATCTCCGCCACCGCCACTGTCTGCTTCTGCCCGCCCGGCCAGATCACTTCCACGGAATCCACCTTCGTCGCTGAACCCAGACCGAATGTCACCGGCAGCTCCGAAGCCGATTGGTAACTCTTCGTCGGCATGACCTGCCGCCACTGCGTCACACCGCCAGCCGTCAGCTTCACCCACGCGCCGATGGCATCCCGGTTCGCCTTCTTGCCAACGAGCTTGAAGCGCACCCAGCCATTGCCGGTCTTCGAGGCTTCGTTCCGCAGGAGCAACGGCGCGCCGTTCGCCTGCGTCAGCACCACGTCGAGATCACCGTCGCCGTCGATGTCCGCGTAGACGGAACCGCGTCCGACGATGGGCTTGAAGAGATCCGCGCCCGCCTTCTCCTTCGGCGTCGCGACGAAGCAACCGGTCTTGTGCGGACCGGCGTTCCAGAAGAGCTGGGCCGGTTGGGCATAGGTCTGGCTCGACTGGACCTTGCCGATCTCGTCCTCGATGTGGCCGTTCACCGTGAGCGCGTCGAGACGCCCGTCGAGATCGTAGTCGAAGAAGAAGAACCCGAACTTCAGCAGCAGCCGGCTGGCGGGACCGATGCCTTCCACGATGGCCTCGTCGGTGAAGCGAAGAGGATTGCCAGGCTGCGAGACATAGAGCGCGTTCATCTCGTTCGCGAAATTCCCGATGCCGATGCCGACGGCCTCGTCGTTGCGGAACCGCGCCACGTCGATGCCCATCGCGCCGCGCGTCGCGCCGTAGCTGTCGAAGGCCACGCCGCTCACGCCGCCGATCTCCTTGAAGGTGCCGTCGCGCTGGTTGTGGAAGACGTGGTTCGGCGTCGTGTCGTTCGCCACCACGATGTCGATGAAGCCGTCGCCATCCAGATCCACCGGCGCGACGCCCAGCGACTTCGCCGACGCAACGCCCGTGGCCGTGTTCTTCACCTGCACACCGGCTTCGGCCGAGACGTCGCGGAACTTGCCGCCGCCTTCGTTGTGGAAGAGCTGCGGAAACGCGCCCTCGAAATTCATCGGCGGCCCGTAGGCCCGGCCGATGCCCGTGAGCTTGTAGCCGACCTCGAAGTCGATCTCGCGCGACCAGCGCACGTAATGGCAGACGAACAAGTCGAGCTTGCCGTCGTTGTCGTAGTCGAGGAACGCCGCGCTGGAACTCCAGTCCTTGGCCGATCCACCGACACCGGCCGCCGCCGTCACGTCGCGGAACTTCCCCTGCCCTTCATTGTGGAAGAGCCGCTGGCCCCCGACTCCGGTGATCAGCACATCGGGCAAGCCGTCGTTGTCATAATCGCCCACGGCCACGCCCATGCCGTAGGTCGAGACGTCCAAGCCCGAACCGGCCGTCACGTCGGTGAACTTGCCGCCGCCGTCGTTGCGGTAGAGCGCGTGCGTCGTCGGTTTGGCGCCGTCGGGAGCGCCGTTCGGCCACCAGGTGGAATTGACGAAGAGCAGGTCCGGCCGGCCGTCGGCGTTGAAGTCGAGGAAGGCGACGCCGCCGCCCATCGTCTCCGGCAACAACTTCTCGCCGCGCGCGCCGCTATTGTGCCGAAAGGTGATGCCCGACGCCGCCGTGATGTCCGTGAACCCGACGCCCGGCACCTCCGCCTTGGGCAAGTCCGCCGCCTTGGGCGCCTCCACCGCGACCTTCTTGGCCTCGGGCTTGGCGGGTTTTGGCTTCAGCGCCAGATACAATCCGCCGCCGACCACGGCGACGCCGGCGATGACCATGAGGGAAACCCGGAACGCCTTGCCGATGATGGCATCGTCCTGCTCGGGCTCGGGAGTGTTGGGGGTGGGAACGGTGGGCATGGGAAATCTACTTGGGAACGGCCTGAGAACGGGTCAACAAGCGGGTTTGGAGCGTGGCAGAAGGCAAAGCCACAATTCGGTCGCGGAATTCGGGAATCAGCTCCGGAGTCGATTCGAAGATTCTCAAAATCACCGCGTCGTCAACGGCTGACAAATTCTTGAACCACCAATCGAGAAGCGACCTTTTCAGATCCAAGCTACCTTCAAGATTCATGATCGCGATAGTCGACACTGCTTTGGTTTCCCTGTTGGTGCGCGCCGCCAAAAGTGAAATCGCCTCTAGAACCTCAGGCTCAAACTGCTCCAGATTTGAAAGGGCATGAACACAGTGGACCGCCTTTTGGGAGCGGTTCCACAAGACAGTATCCTTAAAGCGAGCCAAAAGATGTAGCTGTCCTCCCCGACCAAGAAAGGACATCGAGTATGCGGTGTTTGGGTAAACAAACTCCAAATCCCGCCCCGTCGTCTGTCCAAAAGGCCGATCAAGCAACTCGACCAATCGCGGAAGCGCGGAAACCGCATTGGTGCCCAGAAGCTTGAAACCGGCTACAGCATACGATGGTCTACGCCTGTAATCCTTCTTGCCGGTCACCCAGATGGCGGTCTTTGTGAAGAATTTCGTCATCAAATACTCCTCAACCTCTTCCTTGGGTGTCGGTTTACCCTCAAGGCAGTAGAGCAGGTGCGGGATCGCATTGGTTCCGATGTCGAGTATCGCTTGTCGCGCTTCAAGATGGCCCGGAGAACCCGCGGGTTCGTTCCACATTCTCTCAATCCAGTCAGTCAGAGTCCGTCCACGAATCGAAGGTTCACTTCGGCCTAAGCCAACGAACACAAAGACGACCAGCCCGACGAAGAGGCACGCGACAACGATCCATATCGCTCGGTTTGATCGCTGCTCGGTTTGCGGTTCCATCTCCATCTCAGGAAAGGCTAGGCAACCTCGAAGCCCATGTCATCCACCTCGGCGCAGGTTCGTCAGACGATCCGATCTGCCAGCCGCTGGTAGGGCGAAGGCTCCCGCCGCGCCGCCTCTCGGCCTGCGAACGCCCAACCGGTTTCCCGTGGGAAGCCTGCGGCTGACGGACGACCCGCGTGTGGCCGCTGGAGCCAGTGGTCGGAAGGAAATCACAAGGCGGCTCGGCGGGAGCCTTCGCCCTACCTGTCTCACCACCTCGTAGCCGCCGAGGTGACTCGGCGCGCTTCAACCGAACACTCCAGCGCGGAGGTGGGGCCAGCCGCGCTGCTGCTGGCCGCCGAGTCGCAGCGCGACTTGGCCCACCTTCGTCGGCCCAGACCACCCAATCGTTCCGTCGCAACGGAGCGGCGACCGCAAGGTCGGGCAGCGCTTCCAGCCTGCCCATGGAAGTCTTGAGGCGAAGGGAAAACACCGACGTCGGATCAGACCGTTGTTCCAAACAAATGCCTTGGTCAGGACGGGGCAGGCAGGATGCCCGCCCTACCTTGGGCCAGCGCGGACTTGGACATGGCCGGATCATTTCGCGGCGGTGGCGGCGGTGGGCGGGAGTTCGTGGGCGCCGGGGCGTTGCAGATCGTAGATGACGACGGCCTGCGCGGCGTGGTCGGCGGCCGCGTTGGTGCGGCGGGCGATGGCCACGGCGCGGTCGCGGGCGTTGTCGTCGGGCCGCAGTTTCTCATGCTCCTTCTGGTGGAAGGCCGCCTTGGCCGCGTCGCCAAACTGGGTGTAGATCAGGCCGAGGTTGTAGTGGGCGGTGAGGTTCTCCGAATCCAGCTCCACCGTCCGCAGGAAGCGCCGTTCGGCTTGCTTGAGGAACGTGTCGCGGACCGCCTTGTCGCCGCGCTCCATCTTGGAACGTTCCACCAGCGTCTGGCCGAGTTCGTTGATGACCTCGTAGTCGCGCGCAAAGTCGAAGCCCTTCTCGATCATGTCGGCAGAACGGTTCTCCAAAATGGCGGTGAACTCCTTGATGGCCTGGTCGAGGAAGCCGTTCTGTTTGTTCACGAGCCCGTTCAGCCACGAGATCGTCCACCAGTTGCCGGGCGGGTTGAAGCGGTTCGTATCGGCGGCGCGTTGCAGCGCGGTGACGGCCTCGTCGAGGCGGCCTTCCTTGTTGAAGACGCGGGCGAGGTTGAGCGGGCCGTCGGGCTTTCCAAGCCTCTCCACTTCGGCGAAGGCGGCGGCGGCCTGGATCAGTTCGCCCTTCTCGCTGCCCTTGTCGCCGCGGTTGAAGAGGCCGATGCCGTAGTCGTTCCAGCGCATCCACGGCGGAATGGCCGAGGGCGCATTGGTCACGGTGGCGATGGCGGCGGGCCCCATGGTGGCGACGGGGAAGACGATCTTGTCGGCGCTGATGGTGGTGATCGGCAGATCGTTGGTGAAGGTGTCGCCGAAGACGTGCCGCATGTAGATCGAGTCGAACTTCCGATACTGCAGCTTCACCTCGACGGTGAGCGGACCCTTCACATCGCTCGGCACCCGGAAGCCGTAATGGACGACGGCCGCTGCGCCGGGCGGGATCTGGTTGTTGTAGAGCGGCGTGAAGATGTCCTGCGGATTGCGGCGGTCGATGCGTTTGCCGTCGCGGTCGAGCATGTAGACGTTGATGAAGTGCGCCCAAGGATCGACCTCGTTGTAGGCGCCCATTCCGCCGCTGCGTCCGACGATCCGGCCATCGGTATCGCGGATGGCGGCATCGACCCAGATCTCGTTGGAATCGACCGTGCCCTGCGAGAAGGGATGGCCGAGCTTCACGGTGCGGACGACGGTTTCGGCGAGGTAACGTTGGCCGGGTTGGAGCGTCGGGACGTTCGGACGAAGCGGCGCGAGGAGCTTGCCGTCGATCGTCCCGCCTTCCTTCAGGGCGAAGATGTCGACGCGCACCGAGTCTTTCAGGAAGTCCTGGTGGCGTTTGATGATGTCGGGCTGTTTGTTGAAGTGGCCAATGGCGGTGTTGGCGGCGGGGAAAAGATGGTCGTGGACGGAGAGCACCTTGTTCGTCGGATTGAAATACTGGGCGCCGAAGTCGTTCTTGGCCGTCTGGAGCGGCATGTGGCAACCGTTGCAGTTCTGCTGGGCCATCGGCGGGTAGTAGAAGCTGCGGGCGTTCACGCCCGAGACGCCGCTGAGCAGGTAGGTGTCGTAGTGGTTCTGGCCGCGGAGGAATTCCTTATACTTCGTGAGCTGCTGCGGGAGGCTGACCTTGTGGCAGGTGGAGCAGAACTCCGCCGTCTTGTGATGGGGCTTGAGGAAGGTCTTCTTGTGGAAGTCGGGCTTTCCCTTGATGAGCTGGTTGTTGATGAACTGGAGCGCGCGGTTGGTGGAGAAGGCGAAAGGATATTGGACCGGTTCCTCGATGACGAAGTCGGCGTTGCCGCGCGTGCTGTTGACGTGGGTGATGGCATGGCAGGTCGTGCAGGTGATGCCGGCCTGCGAGGTCGGATGGTTTACGTCGTCGAACTTGGGATCGTCGAACGCGCCGCTGAAGAACGGCGCGGGATCGTGGCATCCGGCGCACCAGCGGGCGGCCTTCATGTCGCCGTCGCGTTCGTAGGAGACCTTGCGCGTCTCACGGACGCTGAAGAGGTAGGCCGGGTTGTTGAACGAGCTGAAATGGTGCGCGCTGTGGAACCAGCTCTTGTAGGAGTCCTCATGGCACTTGAGGCAATACTCGTTGTTCATCATCGACTCGGCCGGGATGAACTTGCCGTTGGAGGTGCGGGCCAATGACGGCTCGAAATACTTCGCGCCTTCCTTCGACCCCGCGACGTTCCACTTGCGCGGATCGGTCGAGTGCAGCGCGACCATTCCCAGGACGAGGAAAGCCGAGGCCAGCCCCCAGCCGATGCCGATGCGCCAATTGATCTTTGGACCCACCAACCGGTGCAGCACGTAGAGCCAGACGGCGACGACGGGCGCAATGACGTGGGCCCAGTAGGCGGTGGAGCGAAAAAGAGGGTTCTGGAGGAAGAAACCTTCGATGCGCATCAACGCCACTCCCGAGACAAGGACGATGATTCCAGCGCTCAGCAGGGCCCAGCCGACGCGGACGGCCCGGCGATTGGGGCGGTCCTTGCCCTTCAGCGCGTGGCCGATGCCGAAGATGATGAACGGCAGGACCAGGAGGATTCCGAGCACCAGATGCGCGAGGAACATCCATTGGTAAAAATAGTTCTGATAGGTCGCCGCCTTCATCCATTCCAGTCCACGGATGGCGAGGAGATAGACGGAGTTGACGCCAAGCAACGCGGTCAGCGCGAAGACAGCCCACAAGGCGATACGAAGGCCGGGTGTGACCGTCTTCGATACTCTCTTGGGCGGCGTGGGGTTGGCGGCGGGCGGCAACGGCTCACTCATGGCGTCAATGCTGGGTTTCCGATCCCAGATAGATGAAGGCAATCCGCCGAAACTCAAGCCGGCTGGGGCGAAATGCCGCCCATGCGGGGCGAACGGCCATCGCTCTTGTAACCGGCGGGCTAATGTGTGGTCATCCTCCCAAGCCGCCCACGTCATCCCATGCAAACCTCTGCCCTGCCCTGCTCAACCCTCGCCCGGATGCTTGTTGTCTGTCTCGGGCTCACCGCCGCCGGAACCCTTCACGCCCAGACGCCGTCCGCCGCCAAGCCCGGTTGGACGACCCAGGAAGATCACCGGAACATGATGGAGCAACTCGGCATCAAAGTGCTTCGCCCCGGTCCCAGCGGCCAAACCGGCCGGACCAATTCGGCCAACTACGATCCCGCCAAGGCCAATCCCTTTCCCAATCTCCCGGACCTTCTCGTCACCAAGAACGGCACCAAAGTCACAACCGCCGAGCAATGGTGGAAGCAGCGTCGGCCCGAGATCGTGGAGGACTTCGAACGCGAGGTGATCGGCCGTGTGCCGAAGAATGTTCCGAAGGTCACTTGGTCCGTCTCGAACACGATCGACGGCGTCGTCGGCACATTCCCGGCGGTGGGCAAACAGCTCATCGGCCATGTCGACAACTCCGCTTATCCGGAAATCACGGTGGACATCCGCATGACCGTGGTGACGCCCAAGTCGGCCAAGGGCCCGGTGCCGGTGCTGATGATGTTCGGCGGCTTTGGTGGCGACGGCATGCCGCGGCGCGCGGGCGAACCCGAACCGACGAACCGCTTCCGCGGGTTCGGCAACGTCACTTTCGCCGATCCGCCGTCGCAAGAGCAGCTCCTCGCCGCGGGCTGGGGTTACGCCACGATCAATCCCGGCAGCGTCCAAGCCGACAACGGCGGCGGACTGACCAAGGGCATCATCGGCCTCGTCAACAAAGGACAGCCGCGCAAACCCGAGGACTGGGGTTCGCTCCGAGCCTGGGCTTGGGGCGCGGCTCGCGGCTTGGATTACTTGGAAACCGATCCGGCCGTGGACGCGAAAAAGGTCGGCATCGAGGGCGTGTCCCGCTACGGCAAGGCGGCCTTGGTCACGCTGGCGTTCGAGCCGCGTTTCGCGGCCGGCCTGATCGCGTCGTCTGGTGAAGGCGGGGCCAAGCTGCATCGCCGCAACTTCGGCGAAGCGGTCGAAAGCCTGACGGGCTGGGGCGAATACCATTGGATGGCCGGCAACTTCATCAAATACGGCGCGGCCGAATCGTCCTTCGGCAGCAAGAACGCCGGGGACATTCCGGTCGATGCGCATCAGCTGATCGCCTTGTGCGCGCCGCGCAGGACGTTCATCAGCTACGGCGTTCCGGAAAAGGGCGACGCACTTTGGCTCGATCAACAGGGCAGCTACATGGCGACCGTCGCAGCGGGCCCGGCGTTTCGTTTGCTCGGCGCAAAGGACCTCGGGATCACCGAAGATTACCGAACTGCGCAGATGCCGGCGCCGGAGACGGAATACCTCGCCGGCCAGCTGGCGTGGAGGCAGCACACCGGCGGACATGAGAGCCGGTCGAACATGAAGCACTTCATCAAGTGGGCCAGCCAACAGCTCGGCCACACGATTCCCGCGGCACCTGCGAAGTAGAATTCCCTTCAAGGTAGGGATGGCTCGCCGAGCCGTCCCCATTTGCAGGCGAAGACTGCGCGAGCCACGCGAGCATCTCGGCCCGGGATTCTCGACCGGACTGAGATGCTCACTGCGTTCGCCTCGCTCCGCCCGTTCGACGGACGGCTGAGCCAGCCGTCCCTACCAAGTTCGAAGGCTACTTGGCCCCTAGCTTGGTCGCGCTTGGGTCACCTGTGGCCGGCGGCGCCAGATCGACTTTGGCACGTTGGCCGAGGCGTTTTTCGAGCAGCGGCTTCAGCGTATCCGCCCAGACCTGGTAGCCCTTCACCGAGAGGTGGAGGCCGTCGACGGCCACGCCTTCGACCAGCTTGCCCGAGGCGTCAGCCATGCGGTCGCCGATGTCGAGGAAGCGGATCTTCTCACCGTCGGCCAAGCCCGCGAGGCGGGTATTGATCCGGCGGATGGTGGGAATGAGCGCCGTGCTGCCACCCCGTTCATTGCGCGGTAGGACGCCCATGAGGATCACGGAAGCGCCGGGCGCCTTCGCTTTGAAAACATCCAGGATGGCACGGGTGCCTGCGACCACTTCGTCGATCTGCTTGTCGTCTTCGGCACCGGTGCGGCCGGGCCGGAGGTTGTTGGTGCCGGCGAGAAGGACGATCACCTTCGGGTTCACACCGTCGAGTTCGCCGTTGGTCAGGCGCCAGAGGATATTCTGGATCGAGTCGGCGCCCCAGCCGAAGTTGCCCGCGTTCCAGCCGTGGAAGTTCGTCTTCCAGTTCGCGTAGAACTCGCGGTAGGCCGTGTCACTCGTGCCCCAACGCCGCGTGATGGAATCGCCGACAAAGTAGAGATCGATCCGGCCGGCCTTCGCCTTGGCGAGAAGCTGCTCGTGGGCAAGCCGCGAATTGGCGTCAGCCCGGGGGACGGGTTGGATGGGCGCTGGACTCGACTGATCGGCGCCGAAAGACGCGACGACGGCGGCGACCCACAGCACGCCCGCCAGGTAACGAGGATATGAATTCATTGGGAGCGACGGCACCTTAGACACGAACCTGACTGACCTCAAAACTCTTCGTCGCCCGGCTCCCTTTCCTACGCTTGAGTCTCGTTGGGGAATCTCTTCAGCCCGGGTCCTTCAAAAGATTTTTCAGGACGAACATGCCGAGCCCGGCCAAAACAAACTCGGCAACCAAACCCGCGAAGAGGATCGGCCCAGGCCAGCCGTCCAGCAACAGGCTCAGCAATCGTCCGAGACCGAGGCCACCCATGAAGACGATCTCACTGAGAACAGCAGCACGCGCGACTGATGGTCGGATAGCGCCGACGAACCAGAAGCACGCCATCGCGAGGTAGAGCCCCATGACGGCGCGGAACACGTGGATCAATCCGACGCTCTCCACCCGAAAGCCCAGGACCGTCGGAAGCACGGCGGCGGGATCGATGCCATAGGCCAGCGCGACGCCGACCAGCAGGACTGAGGAGCACATCAGGTAGCATCGGGCCCAAGGTTTTCGCATACGGGATCTATCGAGCGATGCAACCATGGCAGTCGCCCCATCTCCAAAACAAGAACCGCCGGAGCCAGCGTCCCCACCCCCTGACTCCGGCAGCATCCAACCCAAGTCGCTTGGGGTTGAAAACGGTTCAGCCTAGAAACGGTAGCTGACGCTCGTGGTGATCACGAAGTCGGCGAAGGACGCATCGCCGCCGGTGGTGCCGCCACCGACGATCTGGTCCCAGCGCTTGTCGGCCACGCTGGCCTGGCGGTTCCGATAGAGGGCCACCGGCGCGTAGATGGAGGCGGAGAACCGGCCCTTCATCAGGGTGATGCCGGGTTCGATCGAAATCGAATAGCCGGGCCGCCGGAAACCATCGGAGTCGCCCAGGGCATCCTCGACCGGCACACCTTCGATCCGACCACCGAGGCTCACCGCCAGCCCCCAGCTTTTAACTAGCGTAAAGGTCATGCCAGCACGGGCCAGATACTGGTCGGTGACGGACATCACGTCTTCGAGGGAGTAGCCGTTGTTGTAGCCGAGAGCGGTGGCGGCGTTCAGTCGGGTCTGGGCGGTGGCGACCTGCGCCGGAGTCGAAGCCGGATTGGCGATGGTGCGGTTCAGCGCGGTGATCGTGCGGCTGCGCGGATTGGCGATCTCGGTGGAGACGCCGTTCACATCCTTCGGATTGAACATGTAGAAAACCTGGGCGTAGACGGATGTCCGTTCGAAGATTTCGCGGTAGGCGTAGAACTCGGCCGAGAATCCCACGGCACCGTCACCGGGCTGGATGGATTGGTCGACGTAGTGTTCCTCAGGGCCACGCACGGTGTTGAAGGTGTCGGTCGCCTTGTAATCACCGGTCGGGAGCTTGATTCCCAGGCCGAGCTGGATGTTGCCCTTCGGATGTTTCGACGGATCCCAGAGCCAGGTGCTGGCGCTCAGGCGCACGTCCCCGATGCCACCGGCTTCCGATTGGCCTCGCTGGGCGCCGGTCGCTGGAGAACCGCCGCTGTGTTCGTAGAAGGAAGAACGATCCGAGTAGACGAAAGGCAGGGTCAGCGTGACGCCCACGCGCGGCGTGATCTGGTAGCTGACGCCGATGTCGATGAAGTGCGAGTCGTTGATGACTTCCGTGCCTAGGGCCTTGCGCTGGGTCTGTTCGACGTCGCCGACGAAGTGGCGGTCGGAATGGAGCCATCGATGGCCCACCGAAACCGTCCAAGGCTCGTTCTCGGATTCTTTGTGCGGCAACATGCAGAAGCCGCCCCCACGGACGGCGACGCAGCCTTGGGCCGACGCGCGATCGGCCACCACGAAGGGAAGGCCGCAGGCGAGAACTAGGAGAGAAGAACGGAGGGTTTGGGCAAGAGTTGGATGTGTCATATGGGCTTGGGTTACCCGGATGAATCCAAGATCCGCTCCAATCAACAATCGTTCTGTGGCGAATGGCCGAATGGGAGTGGCGAAACGCAGAAACTAAGCGCTCATCAGTTACAACTCGGCCCCACCAATCACTTAGGAGCCGAGAACCGGTAGAACCGCAGCGACGCATCCGTGGCCAGCACATCAAGGAACTGCAAGATGCCGTTGCTGTTCACCAGGGAAGCCACCGTCGTCCAGTCGACGAGATTGGTAGAAACCTCGGCGGAGTAGTTTGTTCCCGGCGCACCCGTTGCGGTGAGTAGCCAGACTCCATTGGTCGCGGTGGAGCTCAGTTGATCGATCCGCATCTGGGCGACGCCAAGCCGCGCGTTCGAGCTGGTCGCCGATCCGGCCAGATTGGTGACCACCACGGAATAATTTCCCGCCTGTGCCAAAGCCACATTTGTCAGCAGGAGCTGGAGATTGGTGCCGATGGAGACGGTCGCCCCATCGAGTTTCCACTGGGTGGCAAACGGAGCCGTGCCTGAAGCGGAAACCGAAAACGTGGCTCTGGCTCCGGCGTTGATGGTCAGCGGCTGCGGATGGGTGAGCAGGACGGGCGGCAGCACTTCGGTAAGGATCTGGACGTTGTCGACGAGGAGGAAGTTGTCGGCGGCGGGATTGGCGATGGACGTGAACGTGTCCATGTAGCCGATCATGGCCGTGCCGGAAGTGAAGGCCGAGTTGTTCGTCCGCTGCGCCACGACCACGCCACCGAGTTTCCACGTCAGGATGCCGTCGATCTGGCTGATCTCGGCGCGGACCCAGCGCTTGCCGGGAACGCCCGCCGTCTCGTAGGGCGATGCCGGGAATAGCCCCTGAAAGAAGAGATCTCCGTCATCGACTCCCTGGGCGCCATTGGCCGCGAAGCCGGAGGACGCGAACGGGAGCGATGTCGGATTCCCGGAAGGATTGCCCACGTAGGCGAGGTAATCGCTGGAGGCCCCGCCTTCGCCATCGACGCCGAACCAGACGCCGTCGCTGGCCGACGCGCTGCCGGCGCCCCAGTTGACGCGGGTGCCGGCATGGTTGAGGCCCATGGTGACGAACTCGGTCGATCCGGAACCACCGCCCGGAGGACCGTTGTAGTTGATCCACAAATCGCAACGCAGGGCATGGTTCCCAGAAAAACTCTGGCCCTTGGGATACAGGCTCACACCTGCGGTGGCGGCCGTCGCGTCGTTCTTGTTCACCGCGAGCTTGAGCGCGCGTTTGGTCACCGAACCAGGTGCGGCTGGAATGAAATTGGTAGCGCCGTTGAAGGAGTATTTCACCGCCGCGTAGTCGAACGACCAGTCCGCGGCGTAGTCGGACACACCGTTGCCCGAGCCTTGGAAGAGATTCCACCGGGCCGCGCTGTTGGTCTCGAAATCATCGGAGAACTGCGCCTGCCAGACGACCGGCCGATTCACCACCAGCTTGGCGACCGGGCTGGTGGCGGAACCGAACAGGTTGGTGGTGACGACCGAATAATCACCGGCTTGCGAGAGCTGGAGGTTGTTGCGGCTCAGCGAAGCGGCGGTTTCGCCAACGAGGTTCATGCCATTCAGGCGCCATTGGTAGGAGATGGGCGCGTCACCGGCGGCGCTGATGCTGAAGACCGCGTTGCTGCCCACGCCCGTGGACCTGGGCAATGGCGGAGTGATGATCACCGGAGGGTTGTTGCTGGTGCCGATGGTGGCGGCGGCCATCTCGTCCCAAACGATGGAGGAGTGGTGTTGGCAGCTCCAAAAACTGGCTCCCTTGTAGCCACCAGCCGTAGCGGATGGTGTGTTCGTCTTGAGCGCGTTGAAGAAGGAGTGCACTTCGCCGGCCGCAATGGCGCCGTTCACCGAGGCATATCCTTGGCCGATGGGGATGATCGGCTTGATGGCATTGGTGTCGGCCCCGGTCAGGGAGTTCTGCCAAGTCCGCCATTCGGAATTCATCCTCGTGACCATAAATGTGGGAGTGTTCCCGATGTCCTTCCAATAGGCCTGCGGCATGACGGCGTCGCAGTAGCGGCCGAACGTGATGTAGGGAAACCCGCTGTGGGAACTGATGATCGGATACGGCGCGTGGGCGAGAAACCGGTCGGGATAGGCGGCTCGGATGCCTTGGCAGTATTGGGCGGCGGCAGCGGAGTTGTTCGCGAGGACTTCGTATTCGGTTTCCGCGTCGATGATGAACCCGTCGGCACCGAGGTTGAGGGCGTTCAAGGCGACATTGATCTCGCCCTGGACGCTGTTCCCGTAGACGTAGGCCCAGCCGAAGATTTTCAGGCCGGCATTGTGGGCGCGGGTGATCAAGTCGGCATTGAACTGGGTCCAGATGCTGCTGCCATCACCACATTTTACGGTGATCCATTTCATGCCCCGGGCCACTTCGTAGTCGATGATCCCCTGGACGGAATTAACCCCGAGCGCGGTCTGGCAGGCCGGAATTTGCCAGATCCAGTCGCCCTTTCCGAGGTTGGTAGGGTCGACGCCGCTGTAGAGCATCTGCCTCGGACGCGACGGCGCTTTCGGGGCGATGTTGACGGAAATGGCGGGAACTGTCCCGGCCAGCTCGTCTGAATGATCAGACGGCGCCGCGAGGAATCCGGACCACTCACCGGGATGGGTCCGCCTCCAATAGAGGTCGCCATCATCGCCGGCCGAGAGACGGCCTAGTCCAAGTCCACCGCCGATGACCGCAGCGAGAACGAAACCGAAAATGGAAGGTAGGCGCGGAAAAAAATTCAAGCGGATCGATTGGATACCGCGCAAACCGACCCTTCAATGGCACGAACGGTGATGGTTCCGAAAAAAACGAAAAGGCGCCCGGCCTCACGACCGGACGCCCACACACGGTTCCTTACCCAAAAATTACTTGGCCGCCTTGACGGGACGGACGGATTCCTTCTCCTTCACCAGCGTGGCACCCTTGCCAATGCGGTTTCTGAGATAGGTGAGCTTGGCACGCCGAACGGAGCCATGCCGATCGACCTCGACCTTGTCGACCCGGGGCGAGTGAATAGGAAACACCCGCTCGACGCCTTCGCCGTAGCTGATTCGGCGGACTGTGAAGGACTCATTGAGGCCATGTCCACGCCGTCCGATGACAATGCCGGCGAAAATCTGGATTCGCTCCTTGTCGCCTTCGACGACCTTGGTGTGCACCCGCACGGAGTCGCCGACGTTGAACGGCGAAACTTGCTTCTTCTTAAACTGCGATTCGATCTTGTCCAACAATGCTTGGTTCATGGCTCTTCACTCTGTTTGTGGCCGTGGCCACGTTTCAAAACTTACTTCCGGAACCCGTTTTGCCATCCTCTGGCAAACCACGCTCCAGCAAATCCGGCCGCCGCTCACGCGTTCTGGCCACTGCCTGCTCTTTCCGCCACTTGGCGATCTCCGAATGATTCCCGGAAAGCAGGACATCCGGAACCTTCAAACCCCGAAACTCGGCCGGCCTCGTATACTGCGGATACTCCAGCAGTCCGGTTGTGAAGGACTCATCCTTCGCACTTTCATCGTCTCCGAGCACCCCCGGTAACAGCCGGGTCACAGCATCGATAATCGCCATAGCCGGCAAGGCCCCGTTGGTGAGAACGAAATCGCCGATCGATACTTCTTCATCCACTAGCTCGTCATGGATCCGCTGATCGAATCCCTCGTAGGCTCCACACAGGATCACCAAATGAGCTTCCTTAGAAAGCTCTCCGGCAGTCTTCTGGTTGAACAATCGTCCAGTAGGCGCGACCAAGATCACCCTGGTCGACGGACTGGACAAAGACTCAACTGCTTCAAAGATCGGTTCTACCTTCAGGACCATCCCAGCCCCGCCACCAAATGGCCGGTCATCGACCGTCTTGTGGCGGTCATGGGTCCAAACTCTGAGATTATGAATCACCAGATCCAATCTACCTTCAGAGCGGGCCCGCTGGACAATGCTGCTGTCCAAAGGTCCGGAAAACATTTCCGGGAACGTCGTCAGGACGTCAATTTTCATCCCGACACCAGTTCTTTCACCGGCGACCACCACGGCGTTCACGAGGCCGCTCGACTCGGGCCTCACGACGAGCCCCGGTCTCGTCGACCAACTCAACCGAGCACCGAACATTTTTCCGCGACCCGCCAACCTGCAGGAGCGATCGGATGATGTTGATCGTCTGGCCTTCCCGGCCAATCACCTTGCCCATGTCATCCGAGTTGACGCGGACCTCATAGAGGCTTGCGCCATCCTTGACCGTGGCGGCTACAACCACATCGTCCGGATTGGCCACCAGGCCTTTGACGACATATTCAACGAAGGCCTGCATGGCAGGACGTCAGTTGGCGGCGGGAGCAGCCGCAGCCGCCTTGGTCGCCTTCTTGATCATGCTGGCAACAGTCTCGCTGGGCTTGGCACCAACACCGATCCAATAGTTTGCCCGCTCAAGATTGACGGTGAAGTTTTCACCGGCCTTGAGCGGATTATAAGTTCCAATCTCCTCGAGGAACTTCCCGTCACGTGGACTGCGACCATCCGCGACAACAAGGCGGAAGACGGGGGAGTTTTTGGTCCCGATGCGTTTCAGGCGAATTCGGACTGGCATATAAAATCGTTTCCTTTCCCAGCCTGTCGAGATCACTGCGACCCCACATTCCGGCCGTCGAAAAGAGGGGTGAAACTAGGCAGCGCAGAACTTGATGGCAAGTCCTGATTTGAAGAAAACCGAGTGATACCTATTGACCCGAGTGAGTCCTCCGGTAGACTCACCGCTCCTTTGAACCAAAGATTCCGATGAAGACTTATCTGCCGAAAGCGAGTGAACCGGTCTGTGCCTGGCACGTAATCGATGCCGACGGAGCCGTTCTAGGCCGCCTCGCCGCCCAAGTTGCAGACATCCTGCGCGGGAAGAACAAGCCGATTTACACCCCTCACATGGACACAGGCGACTTCGTCGTCGTGATCAATGCTGAAAAGGTCGTCCTGACGGGCAAGAAGGAGACCGACAAGTATTTCATGTCCTACTCGGGCTGGAAAGGCGGCGAGCGCTTCCGCTCCGTCGCCGAGGTGCGTGAATCGCACCCGGAGCGCTTGATCGAGCATGCCGTCAAGGGCATGATCCCGAAAAACCGCCTCGGAAGCCGCATCATCACCAAACTGAAGGTTTACAAGGGCGCAGAGCATCCCCACGCGTCCCAGAAGCCCGTCGTTACCAAAGTCGCAAACTAAATTTCTGACACGCCATGGCCAAACAGGATCCAAAGACACAGGAATATCTCGCAACGGGCCGCAGGAAGACTTCGATCGCCCGCGTCCGTCTTGCAACCGGCTCAGGCAAGTTCTCGGTGAACGGCCGCGAACTGGAAGCCTACTTCCTCACCGACAGCCTTCGCCAACTCGTCAGCCAGCCCTTTCGTGTGACTGAGACTGCGGGACGTTACGATGTTCGCATCAATGTCACCGGAGGAGGACCTGCTGGTCAGGCCGGTGCCGTCCGCCACGGAATCTCCCGTGCCTTGATCGGCGCAGACGCCAATCTCCGACCGGCGCTGAAATCCAACGGCCTGCTCACCCGCGATCCTCGCATGAAGGAACGCAAGAAGTATGGCCAACCCGGTGCGCGCAAGCGCTTCCAGTTCAGCAAACGCTGATCTACCCGAGGTTTCTTTCAACCCGCCGGAACAATCCGGCGGGTTTTTTGTTATTCGGATTCGCCCGGTTCGGGCTTGCGCTCCGCCATCCCTGTCAGCCCAATCGAGCCATGTCCATTCGGCTGGCCGGCATCCTTTCACTGATGCTCAACGTCGTCCTAGCGGCGGCCTGGCTGAATCTCCGTTCGACCAGATCTCCAGCGAATTCGGCCCTCTCACCCGATCGCAGCCGCCAGACAAAAAGTTCCAGCCTCCAGCCGCGATCCAGCCCTCCTCCTGAGCCCAGAATCCCCTCCCCTGTCAGATCAGACCCGGTTCCCCCATGGCGGCGCATTGAGTCCGAGGATTTCCCCACTTTTATTGCCAATCTTCGCCGAGTCGGATGCCCCGAACGCACCGTTCGCGATATCGTCGCGGACGAGATTCAGCGACTCTTCGACGCTCGGCGTTCTAACCTTCCCCGCGTCGACTCCTTCTGGTGGACAGCGGACGAGCGCTATGCGGACGAACGCCGGAGGGAAATCGCGAGTGCCCGCCTTGAACTGGAACAACGCAGCGTGCTGAAAGCCCTTCTCGGTGTTGAAGGCACTTGGCCGCAAGCCGCCTCCGACAAGTATGAGTGGGCGATCTACTGCTGGGGCACGGCCATTCCAAACCTCGAATCGGTCGAGAATGCGTGTTGGATTCTTGATTCGGCCAAGTTCCAGCGTCGCTACTTCATGGCAGAAGTTGGGCAACCTCTGAAGCTATCGGAGATCGCCCGCCTAAAAGAAATGCGTGAAGAAACACTCCGCCAGGCGGAAGCCGCTGTTGGGCAGCAAAGGGCCGTTGAACTCCTCCAACTCGCCAGCCTTCGCCAGCTTATACCGGACGGCGCCAATTCAGCAGGGGTCGGAGCGACGGGCGTCACCTCAGAAGACCTCCGGCGGATCGCTTTGGTGCTGCCGCGCGACCTCACGGCCTTCAACGAAATCATCGGCTATTCTGAAGTGTCAAAGTTCGAACGGTTCATCGCCGGACTGCCACCAGAACCCTCTGCGGATGAAAGGATGGAAGCGCTGACTCCGCTGGTCACCAAGGCCCTCGGCCCGCGCCGAGCCGCGCAATTGACGCGGCTTTTCGACGAACACTGGGACGATTCGGTCCGTTTCACGCAATCCCATGAACTCCCGCAGCGCATGGCCGAGGCCCTCAGCGACGTGAAGCACATCGGCTTCGACGAATCCAAACGCCTCCGGGACTCGCAGGATTTGGAGCCCGCCGATGAAGACGAACAACTCAAAGCCATAAGCCAGTCCACCGTGGCGGCCGTCCAGCAACTTCTCCCCGACAAGGCCTTCAAGGAATACCTCCAGCAGCATGGCCAGTGGATCACCAACATGGCGAAAGGGCTGAAGCCATGAACCTTCGGGGTTGGAGGCTCTTCACCGTGCTGACGCTCGGGGCGAACATCGTCTTCGCCATCCTGGTCGGTCTCGAACTGGCTCACCGCGAATCTGCCCAGATCGTGATGCCGACGGCGAAGTCCAAGATTCCGGGGCTTCGCGACAAACCGATCACTCTTCCACCGCGGCCGCGCGCTCAGGTCGAAACACCCACGACCAACTGGCCACCGTTCCGCTGGACCTCCGTCCAGTCCCCCAACTACTCCAACTACGTCGCGAACCTCCGCATGATCGGCTGCCCCTCTGACACCATCGAAGCGATTATCCGCGGTGCCACCTGGATCGAGTTGGCCACCTTCATCCACGCCCATGCGACTGAGAAACATCCCCTGCTCTGGGACTGCCTGACCGGAAGCACCAACGCCCAGGCCCAACTGGAGCTCGCGGTAAAGCCCATCGAAGAAGCCGACAACCGTCGCCACGCTCTGCTGTCAGATCTTTTCCACGAGCCCGCGTTGTCAGTGGAAAAGCAGCGCAGCACCCGGCTTAAACAACAGCAAGCGGACCTCCAAACGGGCCCCTACGCGCACCTTTCACCGGTGACGCTCTCCCGGATCGCCGCGATCGACCTAGGCATCGCCGACCGGCGGGCGGAGATACAGACCAACACCCCGCCGAATCGCAGGGGCGTGGAATTGACCGCACTCGCCGCCGAACGTGAATTCGCCATGACGAACCTCCTCAGCACTTCCGAGTTGAAGGAATCCCAACTCCGCTCATTTCGAGAACTTCAGGAAGGGGGTCAATCGCTGCGAGGACTCGCCATCATCGCCTCCAACTCGGCCGACTATTCGTCTCTGGTTGCCTCCTTCACGAACCAAACCGCCTTCGCGCAGGCTTTGGGAAC
>CANJSG010000016.1 GCA_947476875.1 Verrucomicrobiota bacterium
AAGCAGTGCATCCGCAACTGGAACAAGGGCGACAACGGCATCCTCGATCTCTCCAAGGCCTACCGCCTCAAGCCCGGCACCGGTTGGCTCATCGATCCGTGCATCCTGCACGCGCCCGGTTCCCTCTGCACCTACGAGCCGCAGTGGGGCTCGGACGTCTTCGGCATGTATCAGAACCTCGTAGAAGGCCGTGAGGTTCCCTGGTCGCTCCTCGTGAAGGACATGCCCAAGTCGAAGCACAAGGACATCGACTTCATCGTCGACCAGCTTGACTGGGAAAAGAACGTGGACCCCAACTTCAAGGACAACCACTACCTCGAACCCGTCCCGGTCGCCGACACGCGCAAGGAAGGCTTCGTCGATCGCTGGATCGTCTACGGCAAGGTCGATGGCGAACAGCTCTTCACCGCGAAGGAACTCACCGTCGATCCCGGCACCAAGGTCACCATCAAGGACACCGGCGCCTACGGCCTGATCTGCGTGCAGGGCTCCGGCAAGATCAATGGCCTGCCGCTGAATTCTCCGAAGCTGATCCGCTTCAATGAACTGACCGAAGACGAATACTTCTGCACCGAAGACGGCGCGAAGAACGGCGTGACCTTCGAGAACACCAGCGAGACCGAACCGCTCGTCACCCTCCGCTACTTCGGCCCCGAGGTGAACCCGGACGCCCCCGCGATGGGCGCGTATCGGAAGAACAAATTCAACTGACCTGATTTGACTGCACACAACGGCGGCTGGCGGAAACGTCAGCCGCCGTTTCGTTTTAGGGGGTGCATCGGGTTTCGCGAGCCGCTATGCAGTTTCCCATGTCCACACCAGCGCTGCGTCGGATTGTCCGCCTGATCTCTGGCCTCGCCATTGGCTTGATGGCTCGATTCGCCGTGAGTGGCGCCGAGAATCCGCCAGCCGCGGAATCGATCGACCACGCAGGCATCGTCCGCGGTTGGAATGCGGAGAGCCTCAAGCGCGGCGAGAAGCTCTACAACGGCATCTGCATCACCTGCCATGGCAACCTGACCCAGGCCGGTTCGTTGCCGACGTCGCGGCCGTTCTGGAAGGAACCGTTCAAGAACGGCAATGACCCCCTCAGCCTCTACAAGACGCTCAGCCAGGGCCTCGGGCAGATGCCCGCGTGGACGTTCCTCACGCCCGAGCAGCGCTACGACGCCATCCATTTCATCCGCGAGGAGTTCGTCAAACCGCACAACCCCACGGCGTATTTCAATGTGACGCCGGACTACCTCGCCAGCCTGCCGAAAGGCGCCGGGCGCGGGGTGCAGACGACGGAGATGATCGAATTCGCGAAGGGACCGAAGTATCTGCGGATGGACTTCGGGCCGGCGCTCTTTTGGACGTTGCAGGTGGACACGAACAACATCGCCTACAAGGGCATCGCCGTCCGTCTGGACGACGGACCGGGCGGCGTCTCGAAGGGCCGCGCGTGGATGCTCTACGACCACGACACGATGCGCGTCGCCGCGGCGTGGACGGGCGACAAGTTCGTGGACTGGCGCGGCATCGCCTTCGACGGGTCGCATGGAACGCACACGAGCATCAAGGGCGAGAAGGCGTTCGTGAATCCCGTCGGCCCCGGTTGGGCGCATCCGCAGACCGGCAGCTTCGAGGATCCGCGTTTCCGGGGACGCGACAACAAGCCCTACGGTCCGTTGCCCCGCGACTGGGTGCATTACCTCGGGACCTATTTCCACAGCAACCGCGTCGTCGTTTCCTACACCGTGGGCGACGCGAAGGTGCTGGACCAGCCGGGCTATGAACGCAGCGGCGCCGCCATCGCCTATTCGCGCACGCTCAACATCGGCAAATCCTCGCGCGACCTCCTGCTGCGGGTGGCGCCTGACGCGACTCCGGTCGCGCTCGTCGGTAAGAGCCCGGCGACCGTCGACCAGACGAACGGCTTCCAAGTGCTCCGCATCCCGGCCGCCGCCACGCCGTTGAACGTGAAGCTGCTCATCGCCCATCCGGGTCCGGGCATGGACGCGGGCACGCTGTTCGCCTTCGGGCTGGTGTCGCCGCCGACCGCGGACCTCACGCCCTTCACGCGGGGTGGTTCACCGCGCTGGGAAACTCCGATCGCCACGCGCGGCAAGCTGGGCAAGGAAGACGGCGCCTTCGCCATCGACGAACTGACGCCGCCGCCCGACGCCACGAATCCGTGGCAGACGTGGATGCGGTTCGGCGGATTTGATTTCTTCAAGGACGGCCGCCGCGCCGCGATCTGCACGTGGAACGGCGACGTGTGGATCGTCAGCGGGGTGGAGGGCGATCTTTCGCAACTGGTTTGGAAACGCATCGCGTCCGGTTTGTTCCAGCCGCTCGGAGTGAAGATCGTCGATGAAACCATTTACGTGACCTGCCGCGACCAGATCGCCCGGCTGCGCGACCTGAACGGCGACGGGGAGATCGACTTCATCGAGAACTTCAACAACGACCACCAGGTCACCGAACACTTCCACGAATTCGCCATGGGCCTGCAGACCGATCGCGACGGGAATTTCTACTACGCGAAATCCGCCCGACATGCGCTCCCGGCGGTGGTGGCGCATCACGGCACGCTGCTGAAGGTCACCAAGGACGGGTCGCGCACGGAGATTCTCGCGACCGGTTTCCGCGCGGCCAACGGCGTCTCGGTGAACGACGACGGCAGCTTCTTCGTCACGGACCAGGAAGGCCATTGGACACCGAAGAACCGCATCAACCTCGTGCGCCCGGGCGGCTTCTATGGAAACATGTTCGGCTACCACGACCGCACCAGCAGCGCGGACGCCGACATGGAGCAACCGCTGGTCTGGATCACGAACGACATGGACCGATCGCCCGGCGAACTGCTCTGGGTCACGAGCGACAAATGGGGGCCGCTCAAGGGGTCGCTGCTCAATCTTTCCTATGGCACGGGGCGCATCTTCGTCGTGCCGCACGAGAAGGTCGGCGGCCAGTTCCAGGGCGGCGTCGTGCAGTTGCCGATCCCTGATTTCCCGACCGGCACGATGCGTGGGCGCTTCCATCCCGGTAACGGCGACCTCTACACCTGCGGCCTGTATGCGTGGGCCGGGAACCGCCAGTTGGACGGCGGCTTCTTCCGCGTGCGCGCAACCGGCAAGCCGGCCCATCTGCCGACGGGGTTGGCCGCGAAGCCCGAGGGAATGGAGATCCGGTTCAGCGATCCGGTTGATCCCGCCACGGCCAACGACGCCGCGAACTACGGCGTCAAAGTCTGGTCGCTGAAACGCTCCGCCAACTACGGGTCCAAGCACATCGATGAACATCCGCTGAAGGTTGCCGGCGCCATCCTCGCGGCGGACAAGAAATCGGTTTGGCTCAACATTCCCGGGCTCCAACCGACCTGGGGCATGGAGATCAAATACGAACTGCGCGGTGCGGATGGCACGGGCTTCACCCGAACCGTCCACAACACGATTCACCAACTCGGCTCGGCGGCTCCGGCGCGTTGACGGCTACGCCGTGGGCCCGATTGGTCTCGGGTCACTTCCAGACGGGCCCATCCGGATAGGCGTATTCCGCCAGGCTCGAAGCGTGCATCTCGGTGCTGTAGCCGGGGAGTTCCGGCGCGAGGTAGCGGCCGCGGCGGATGCGGCAGGGGTCGACGAAGTGTTCGTGCAGGTGGTCGACGAACTCGCAGACGCGGCCGTCCCACGACGCGCTGACGCTGGTGAAGTCGATCATGCTGATGTGCTGGACGAATTCGCAGAGGCCCACGCCGCCCGCGTGCGGGCAGACGGGCACGCCGAACTTTGCGGCGAGCAACAGGACGGCGAGGTTCTCGTTCACGCCACCAAGCCGGCAGGAATCGATCTGGCAAAACGAGATGGCCCGGGCTTGAAGGAGTTGCTTGAAGAGGATGCGGTTCATGCCGTGCTCGCCCGTGGCCACTCCGATGCCCAGCGGTTCCATGGCGCGGGCAATGGTGGCATGGCCCAGCACATCGTCGGGCGAGGTGGGTTCCTCGATCCACCACGGGTTGAACTGCGCGAGTTCCTTCATCCACGCGATGGCCTGAGGCACATCCCAGACCTGGTTGGCATCGACCATCAGCTTGCGATCCGGCCCGATCTCCTCGCGGATGATGGCGAGGCGGCGCTGGTCGTCTTTGAGGTCGCGGCCGACCTTCACCTTGATGTGCATCCAGCCTTCGGCCACGGCCTCGCGGCAGAGGCGGCGGATCTTGTCGTCGGGATAACCCAGCCAACCGGCGCTCGTGGTGTAGGCGGGATAGCCTTCGGCGAGAAGTTGGGTGATGCGTCCGGCCTTTCCTGCCTCGGCCTGACGGAGGATGGCGAGGGCTTCCTCGGGCGTGATGGCGTCGGTGAGGTAACGGAAGTCGATGCAGGCGACGAACTGCTCGGGCGTGAAATCGGTGATCAAACGCCAGAGCGGTTTGCCGGCGTGTTTGGCGTAGAGATCCCAGAGCGCGTTGACGATGGCGGCGAGCGCAAGGTGGATGGCGCCCTTGTCCGGCCCGATCCAACGGAGCTGCGAATCGCCGTTCAGCCGCCGCCAAATGGCGCCGGGCGCCGCGATGAATTCCTCCAGAGTGAGCCCCACGACGAGATGCTCGTGCGCCTTGATCGCAGCGCAGACGACGTCGTTGCCTCGGCCGATGGTGAAGGTGGAGCCGTGGCCGGTTGTTGGAGCAGGTGGGCAGGTGGGAAAGTGAGCAGGGGAGCTGGTGGGCAGGGGAGTTGGCGGGAACTTCTCCCTTTCTCCCTTTCCCACCTGCCCACCTGCTCCATCCGTATGCAGCACGACATAGGCGGAGGAGTAGTCCGGGTCGGGGTTCATCGCGTCCGATCCATCCAACTCGCGGGAGGTCGGAAAGCGGATGTCGCGGATTTCGAGGCGTGTGATGCGCATGGTGGTCCCGGAAACATGGCGAACCCGTTCAACGACTGGAAGCGCCGGATTCGGTTCGGCAAGGGTTCGTTGGGCCGGTTTGCCTTACCGGACAAGAATCATCCGCTTCCGGTTGCCTTGAGAGGTTCGATCTAGCATTCTCGTTCACAGTTATGTCCGTCTCTCCGATCAATTTTAAGCCCAAGCCGAAGGCGAAACCCGCGGCGAAGGCGGCCGATTTCCTCCCGATGTCCCGGGCTGAAATGGATGCGCGCGGGTGGACCGAGCTCGATGTCCTCATCATCACCGGCGACGCCTACGTGGATCATCCTTCGTTCGGCGCCGCCATGATCGGGCGCGTCCTTGAGGCGGAAGGGCTTCGCGTCGGGATCATCGCGCAGCCGGATTGGACGAACATCGAGTCCATCCAAGTCATGGGGACTCCCAAGCTCTTCGTCGGCGTTTCGGCGGGCAACCTGGACTCGATGCTGTCGAACTACACCGCCGCGCGCCACAAGCGGAAGGAAGACGTCTACAGCGAAGGCGGCGTGCCCGGCAAACGGCCCAACCACGCGGCCGTCGTCTATTCGCAGATGAGCCGGCGGGCGTTTCCCGGTGTGCCCGTCGTCCTCGGCGGGATGGAAGCCTCCATGCGCCGGGTGGCGCACTACGACTATTGGGAAGACAAGCTGCGTCCCTCGATCATGGCCGACGCGAAGGCCGACCTTCTGGTCTACGGCATGGGCGAGACTCCGGTGCGCGAGATCGTGAAGCGCCTCCGGGATGACAACCGGGACTTCAGCGGTATCCGCGGCACGGCGCTCTTCCTTGGAAGCAAGGCCACGGCCACCGCGGACTTCAGCGACTGCATCATGCTCCCGTCGTGGGAAGATCTGCAGGCCGACAAGAAGCACCTGATGCGTCTGACCAAGGTCGTCGAGGCGCAGATGACGCCCCATTGCGGCAAACGGATGGTGCAGATGCACGGCAACCGCGCCGTCATCATGGAAGCCCCGACGTTCCCCGTCGACGGGCCGGACCTCGACGCGCTTTACGAACTGCCTTTCCAGCGCGCCTCGCATCCCAGCTACACGGAACCGGTTCCCGGTTTCGCGACGATCAAGGATTCGATCATCGTTTCGCGCGGCTGCGCCGGTGGTTGCACGTTTTGCGGGCTCGGATTCCACCAGGGCAAATTCCTCTCCAGCCGCAGCGTGGATTCCGTGCTCAAGGAAGTGCGCAAGCTCGCGGAGTCGGAGAACTTCCGCGGAACCATCTCCGACCTTGGCGGCCCTACGGCGAATCTCTACGCCGCGAAGAACGGCCACGCCGACGAGTGCAAAAAATGCCACCGGCCGAGCTGCCTCTGGCCTTCGATCTGTCCCGTGTTCGAGATCAACGAAGAACAGGGCATCGACCTCCTCAAGGGCGCCCGCACGCAGAAGGGCGTCAAACACGTCTTCATCCAGTCCGGCATCCGCATGGACGTCGCGTTGCGCACGCCGGCATACATGAAGGAGATCGTGCAGCACCACGTCTCCGGCCACATGAAGGTCGCCCCCGAGCATATGCATCCGGACGTCCTTCGGCGCATGCGCAAGCCCGCAGGCGACTTCCAGGGCTTCATGGAGAAGTTTTTCGAGCTGAGCGAGGAAGCCGGCAAGGAGCAGTATCTCGTGCCCTATTTCATCTCCAGCTTCCCCGGTTGCACCGAGAAGGAGATGGGCGCGGTCGAACAGTTCCTGAAGAAGGAAGGCTGGAATCTCCAGCAGGTGCAGGACTTCATCCCACTCCCGATGACCGGTTCGGCGGCGATGTATGTGACGGGCCTCGACATCAACAGCGAGCTTCCCATCCCCATCACGCGCAACGCCGGCGACCGCGAACGGCAGAAGCGGATGCTGCGTCCGAATCCCAACGACAAGGTTCGTCAACGTGGCATCGGCAGCGCGCCGCGGAGCGAGGCGCAGCTCGACACGGTGGAGTGATCGCCGGCGGATCCGGCAGTGGGAACCGGCGGCGTATGGGCTGGTTAATAGCGGGCGAATTGCATTGTCGGACTGTGCACGGATCAGCGACGGTATCCGGCTCATGTCATCGAATTCGCCTGACAGTTCGGTAGAGTCCATCACCTCCGTTCCGACGCCCGGCGAACCGGGTGAGCCCGATTTCTCCCGACCTGTCCGGCTCATGAAGGATTTTGCCGGCCGTGATGATTTCCCCGAGTGCGTGCTGGGCGAACATGTCGACATCTCCGGCTTCGCGGGTGTCGTGGTCGCGATCGTGAAGCACTCCATCAAGGTCAAACCTCCGGAAGGCCTCACGCAGAGCTTCAACGTCAACCGCCTGCGCACCCTGTTCGTCCCGCCTGCGCCCATCGAAGCGCAGCCTTCCACCACCTCCCGCCCGGTCGATTCCGAACCCGCTCCCAGACCGGTTTCCCGTCGGCGGCAGGAACCCGAGTCCGCCGCGGCTCCGTCCGAGCAGGTCGCTCCGGTTCCGGTCAGGGAAGTCATCGAGGAGCCGGATTTCTCCAAGCCCGTCATCCAGATTCGCGACATGGTCGGCCGGGAAAACTTTCCCAAGTGCGCCTTAGGCGAACAGGTCGAGATCAACGGCTTCACCGGCGTCGTGGTGGAGATCGTGAAGCAGTCCCTCCGCGTCCGGTCTTCAGACGGTTACCTCCAGAGCTTCAACGGCCCGATCTTGAAGAAGCTGCACGGCGGTTGATCCGACGGCAGTTCGCTCCTGCGGAAGCCGCGAATGGATCCTCCTTTCCTGGGGTGCGGGGAGTTGGCCGATGAAAACACCAGCTTCGCCCGCGCGCCGATGCCGGCTCCGATCAGGTAGACGACCACCAGCACGGTGCCGAAGATGGAGCGGGGAAACCACGCGGGCATGGGAAATAGCCGTGTCCCAGGGGCCCGTAGCCTTCTCTTCGGCAAACCCTCAGATCTGGTCGATGTGCAAATGGTTTCTCCCGCAACGGGTGCAGCGGAAGACCGTCAGGGCCGGGCCCGATTCCGCGTTGAGCGACTCGAGCAGCCGCGTCGCCGGCATGCCGGACAGCCGCAACTGGTAGACAATGGGCCTGAGCACTCCGCCCTCGAACTGGGCTCCCAGCACGCACATTTCACGGAGGCCCATGCGCTCGCGTGGGTAAGGCCGGCGCGCGCGCCTCGCGGATCCTGGGGCGCACTGGCCGATGGGCCACGCCGGCTCCGTCCCGATCACGCATAGCCGTTCCGGGCCGGAGACCCGGAACAGCAGGCCCGAGGCCTGCGCCACCCAACGGCCGAGAAATATCAGTTGCCCAGCATGGGTGGATCAGGACCTCCGAGTCGTTCAAGCACCTTCCGGAATTCTTCCGGGAGACTTGTCCGGTCCAAGGCCATGAAAACTCTGTTGCTCTGCATCGTCTCGGCTCTCGCGGTCGCGTCTTCGTGGGCGGATCCGGTTCATCCGGTCACCGCCACCGGCAGCAACGCCATCGCGCGGCTGAAGGCCGACGGGCAGTTCGATTCCCTCCAGGCCGCCATCACCGCCGCGCGCTACGGGGCGAAGGCCGACGCGGCGTCCGGCGACGTCTTCGCGGCCAATCCGTCGCACGGATTCTCCAGCCGTTTCAGCCCGACGGGCCTGCGGCTCACCGCACGGACGGGCGACGGCACGAACGCCGTCCGCTACACCTCCGAATGGCGGCTGGAGGCCGTGGGTTATGGCGACGCGTAGACGGCGGTGCCGCGCGGGGAAGTCATGGCGGCGGGGCAGCGGGTGGAACTCCGGCGCAAGGTTCCCGCGGTCGTGGAATGGTTCGAGAACCGGCCGAATGGCTTGGAACACGGCTTCACCCTGGCCGAACGCCCGGCGGGCAATACCGACGGCCAGTCGCTCCGTGTCCGCCTCGCGGTCGAGGGCGACCTGCAACCGGTGGTGGAGGCCGGCGGCCAGAAACTGGCCCTGCGCAACAAGGCATTTCTTGACAGGATTACCGTGCTCTTCACGTTTCGTTTATCCCAAGGAAATCCATCACTCCGCTTGTATCCAAGACGGCCATTTTCATTGCGGTATTTCTCCTGTCGTTTGTAGGGCGATCACCCGCCGAAGCGAACTTCGTCTTCCCGGTCTACATCATCACTCATTCTACGGCGTCTGGTTATGGCGGCGACTCCACCTCCTTCTATCAGCGGACGGACATTGATGGAACCTACGAGGAGATGCACGAATACAAGTCCGACGAGTATTCCGTGCGCTACGGTTTTGACCACTGCTGGAGTTACGCGCAGAGCACCAATGGCCAGCCGTTTTCGGGCTCATGGGGCTGCAACAACGGCTGGTATGGAGATATTCCGTCCAGCTACACTGCTCAGACCTACAAGTGGAAGAACGAGGACCGGACGTTCTCGGGTGGCTACTATTTTCACCGCACAGAAGTGCAGATCCAGCTGCCGGACCCGCCGTCGTCGGGCGGGCCTGCTACCTTGTCCGGAGGCGGGGATGACTCCGAAGGCGAATAGTTCATGGTGGTTACCGCTTGGGCGCAGGATCTGGATTCCGGGCAAGATGTGCCTACCAGCCTGCTGTCGGTTGGGCAGGTTCCCGTCGACCTCAACGGGCAGGCGCTTATCAAGATCAAACCCGGCGAGAAAAAGGACATTTCGGTCAAAGTTCCAAGCTCCATTCCCAACTACCGCTTTTCAGTTTCAGCAGTCCCTGCTGTTCCGGCCATTTTCATCGGGGACCTTGATGTGACGGATACAACACGATCGGTCCAGATTGAGGAACGAGTGGGGCTGCGCTGTGTCCTGAAGTATCCGCCGTGGCTCGATTGGCTTGAATCCTTCCTGCTGGAGGAGTTCCTGTGGAATGTGGGTGGAAATCCGGTCAAGGACTTCGCAGTGGCGACCACCCAGGGCGGGCCGGTAGCCTTGAGCCCGTTGAACGAGGCCGATATTTCTTTTGGCTGGCCCAAACCGGGCTCTTTCTCCGCTGTCTGCACGGTTAAATGTGAGGACGTGGCCGTTGCGGCCAAAGTTAAGTTCAATGTCACCGAGCCCCAGATGCCGACGGTCACGGCGTCCAAGAGCCCTGAATGGTCTGATCCGGGACCAAGACTCAAATATTAGGCCTACCATTCTCTCGGGCCAGGAATGCACACGGAAGCGGTTTTCCAGCAAACGGCCGAAGGGGAATGGTCTTACCTTCAGGTTGTTCGACAATTTGAGGGGCGCAAACGCTTCGTGAATCCCTTTCTCTGCACAGAGTTCATCGAACGAGACGTTCTGGACGGTTCCTTTCCGAACGAGACTTCAAGTGACGATGTTTGGGTAGGTGACAGTCGACGTAGGAGGCGTTTCGTCGACAGCCCGTCGATGGTTTTGGGATCTCCTTGGTTTCGCGAGGGGGCGACTGACTATGCACAACAGGCATCGTTGGCTCTTGCATTCGATGTTTGGCTCATGTTCAAACCCTCTGGTGGAATATGGGTGCCAACGCACAAATTCTCGTGGTCCTCAACCGGTCAACGTATTCAATTTTCAGGAGGGGTGCGCACGGTGACTGATGATGGAGATGAAAGGATTCCGCTTTCTGTAAGCCGAGCTGACGGATTCCCGGTTTGGACAAAGGGAATTAAAGAAACAGCCGAGCGAGCGGTTATGTGCGAATAGCCAAACAAAAGAACCGATGGGCCCACTAAGAATAATACTAACAAGCACTCTGCTGGGTTACTGCTCGTGCATGGCTCTGGCCCAGCAGCCTAGTTGGTTTTCCCTTGGGCGGGAAACCAGTCCCAGTGAGGTTCACGTTTCGCAATTGGAGTATCGATTGAAGCGGGTCGGCGTTACCAACGTGGCTGCGAGCCGCCCTGAAAGCCTGCTTCCGTCCTACCATGGGCCTACAAACCATGGGGTCGCTTTGTCGGCTCGCGTTCTCAGGGGAGCTGTGCGTGTTGGTGACCCCGTGGTCTTTATGTTGTTCATTGGCTGGTCCGGGGGGCAGACCGATGAGTCGCTTGTAACCACTATCAAGGAATGGAGGCTGTTCGATGGATTTCAAGAGATACCCAAGAGGTATCTGGTTGAAAACATGGTGCCTGCCGAAAGGCATTCTGTTCAGCCTCGTATTTCGTATCCAGGGCAAACGCAGATCGAGACCATTCCTCTTGAGAAGGTCTTCGAATTCAGGGCCGCAGGCATTTATCGAGGAACAGTCTTGGTGCGTGCAACGAGAGTCGTGAATCTAAATGGACTCGCTGCGCGCCATGCGTTGGCGGATACCAATGCGTTTGACATCCGGGCCAACGACTACTTCTTCCGGGTGCTGTCGAAGGAGGCGACGGATGCGGAGCTGGAGGCGGCAGAGACAGAAATCGAGCAACTGACCGTGAAGACCGCTGCCGAGTCGCTGCACCCGCGCGATTCGCGTTCAGAACTTGAGCGCCGCCTCGCCGTCGCTGTATCCCCTTCGCCCCCGACCTCTCAGTCAAATTCGACCGATGGGTCATCGTCTTCCAACCAACCCTCCGACATGACCACCAGGGAAGGACAGGGGGAAGGCGGTGGAATCCTTGGGCTGCTGACGCAGCCCGGAGCGGTCGTTATAGCCGTTCTTCTCGCCATCATCGCGGCCGTCCTGCTCCGTGCCCGGCGCCGCAATAGCTGAACGGCCCACAGCCCGCCGCCTTCTCTATCCGTTGTAGCGCGTGGGGGATCAGCGCGAAGCTTGTGTCGTCGAAGAGTCCTCCGCCCGGGACGAACTCGGTCACGACGTCGTTCACCCTCCGCAATTCCGGCGGGACCAACCTGACCGGCATCCAGGTCACGAAGGGCGGCGCCAACAGCGGGGAGTTTACGCTCGGAACAAACGGCCTTCCCGGCAGCCTGGCGCCGGGAGCGTCGGCGGTCTTCACGGTGACCTTCACGCCGGCCGGGTCGGGCAGCCGTTCCGCCAGCCTCCAGATCCTCAGCAGCGATGCGGACGAAGGGTCCTTCGATTTGGCGCTCGTCGGCAGCGGGACATCCGCGCTCCAGTCGTGGCGCCAGCTGAACTTCGGAACCACGTCCAACACCGGCCTCGCCGCCGACAAGGCCGACGCGGACTTCGACGGCGTGACGAACGTGGTGGAATTCGCCTTCGGCCTGAACCCCAACTCCAGCGCGTCCAAACTGTTGCCGCAAGGCGTGGTGTTGAACGGCAACTTCGTCCTCAGCTTCACCCAGCCCGCCGGCGTGAGCGGAGTCGCCTATGGCGTCGACTGGAGCCCGAACCCCGCCCCCGGCCCGTGGAACCCGCTGACGAATACCGCCATCCCACCGGCGCATCTCTTCAGCGTCCCCACGAACGGCAACCCCACGATCTTCATGCGCCTCAAGATCTTCGTCGCGGACCCGTGACCGCACGCGCAGGCAGGGCGTCGTTCACCCGGAGCGCAGATTGCCAATCTGCAGCGTGGCGGTGCCTCGTCGGACCGTTCGCCCTGGCCACTCCTGTCGACCGCGTCATTGACCCGCTTCCGCCAGCCGCAGAAGCTCCGCGCATGATCCTCCGCCGCTTCCTCCACTTCACTGCTGTCCTCGCCGTGGGCGTGTTCCTTGCCGGATGCGTCTCCGGCCATCAAAGCGCTTCCAGCAAACCCATCCGCGCGCTGTTGATCACCGGCGGCTGTTGCCACAATTACCCGTTCCAAGCGGCCCAGCTGACCAACGCCGTCTCGACCCACGCGCAGGTCCTCTGGCGCGTCGTCAACGAAGGTGGCAATGGCACCAAGGCCCAGATCGCCCTCTACGACGACCCGAACTGGGCCAAGGGCTACGACGTCGTCATCCACAACGAGTGCTTCGCCGATACGACGGACCCGGTCTACATCCGGAAGATCCTCGCCGCGCACAAGGCTGGCACGCCCGCCGTCGTCATCCACTGCGCCATGCACACCTACCGCGCCACGGACATCGACGACTGGCGCGAATTCCTCGGCGTCACCAGCCGCCGCCACGACCACCAGAGCCAGTATCAAGTGAAGAAGCTCCAGCCCGTCCATCCGATCATGAAGAATATCCCCGACGGCTGGACCACGCCCATGGACGAACTCTACGTCATCGAGAAGCTCTGGCCCAACGCCAAGGCCCTCGCCACCTCCGTGAGCGAAGCCGACGGCAAGGCCTATCCCGTGGCCTGGATCAACCAGTTCGGCAAAGCCCGCGTCTTCGGCACCACCTACGGCCATTCCGACGCGACCTTCGCCGATCCCGCCTTCCTGAACTACGTCAGCCGCGGCGTCCTCTGGGCGGCCGGGCGGTTGGAAGAGAAGTGACGGGAAGCAGATGCCTGATCCCGGATTCCAGCTGCCGGATGGGGGCAACGTGAAACGTGGGACGGATGGAAGCGAACGAGACAACCGGGGCTAAGCGGCGGTCCTGGAATGGGAGGAAGCTCCTTGTTGCCATCGCTGCGGTTGGGGCGGTCGTTCTGCTGGCGGGCTTGTTCGTCTGGCTCAGCGCTCCCAAGAACGAACTCCTGACCGAGATGCCGACCCACCAGTCGCGGCTGTGGTTCCTCGGGCCGCTGCGCCAGCCGGTCAGCGTAGTTTGGCAAAAATTCCGGGCGACATGGATAAAGCCTCCACAGCTCGTCACCTACCGTTCCTATCAACTCAACACCACTTCTCCGCTTCCAGCGGACCTTGGAGCTCCAATTCTCACGAACGCGGCGGGAGTGACGGTTTGGATTCTTGATGCCGCCATGAAGGAGTCTGCGCTGAAACGGCCTAACCTGGCCAGCTTCGGCGGCAAGGCTACGAGTCCACAGGACGCATGGGGTCCGGCGTTCGTGCAGAACCACCGCTCCCAATGCCGGCTGCGTAGCCGGCCTGACCATCAGACCGACTTCGAAGTCTTTGTCTTTGGCGGAGTCCCGCCGGGGCAATTTGCGGAACAAGGCACCCCGCCTCTCCTATCAACAAATCATCCCTCGCTTAAACCATTCGGGGCCCGCGTCACGGTGCCAAACGGCTCGGCGGTGCTGATGCTTGGTCCCATACCCGAGTTCAATCAGACCAACCGCTTCGCCGGGCTCTTCGTCCCCGAGTAACCCGTCCGGCAACCGCCGCGCCCGCAATACGCCATCGACCTCCACGACGAAACCGTCCGCCAAAAGGACAAGCAGCCGTCCCCCCCCTACGAACTCCTCCGTCGGCTCTGCATGGGCAATGCACCGAAGGAAGAGCTCTACGACCTCGAAACCGACCCATGGGGCGTGAAGAATCTTATCACCGAACCCGCGCACGCCGACACGCTGGCTCGTCTGCGCCAGGAATCCGCCGGCTGGCGCAAAGCCACGGACGACACCGACGTGCATCCGAAGACCATTTCACGCAGGGTCCGGAAACAGCGACTCATCATGAAACACACCATCACACTCCTCGCCGTCCTGCTGCTTGCGCCGCTCGTGGGATTGAACGCCGCGGGAAAACCCGGGCCCAACATCCTGCACATCCACGCGGACGATCATCGCGCCGACGGCCTGCACGCGCTGGGCAATCCCCTGCTCGTCACGCCGAATCTCGACACACTGGTCGAGCGTGGGATGACCTTCACGCGCGCCTACACCATGGGCTCGATGGTAGGCGCCGTCTGCACGCCCAGCCGCACGATGATGCTCACCGGCCGCTCGTGGCAGCGCATTCCAGGAGCTCCCGGAGCGACGCCCAACGCCAAGGATCCAACCACTTTCCTGCCGCGAATCATCCAGGCCGCCGGCTACCAGACGTGGCACATGGGCAAGGCTGGCAATGGTTTTCCGGCAGGGCTCTCCGAGTTTCAAACCAGTATTCGTGATGAAGGCAAAGGCGACGAGCGGGCGGGCACCAGCCGTCGTCTGGCCGACCGCACGATTGAGTTCCTCAAGTCCCGCGCCGCCACCCACGAGAGCAAACCTTTCTACCTCTATCTCGCGCCGCCCGTGCCGCACGACCCGCGCTCCGCCGAGCCGCAGTTTCACAAGCTCTACGACCCGGCGAAGATTCCGCTCTCGCCCGCGTTCCTGCCGCAACATCCGTTCGACAACGGCGAGATGACCGTGCGCGATGAAGCGCTTGCGCCGTGGCCCCGCACACCGGAAGACACGAAGCAGCAGAACGCCGACTACTACGCCTGCATCACCGGACTCGACCATCACGTCGGGCGCATTTTCGCCGAGTTGAAAGCGAGCGGACAGTGGACGAACACCCTCATCATCTTCAGCGGTGACAACGGCCTGTCGATGGGCGAGCACGGGTTGTTCGGAAAACAGAACCTTTACGAGTTCGGCGGCATGCACGTCCCGCTCGTCGTGGCCGGGCCGGGAATCTCCAAGGGCCGGAGCGAGGCCCTTGTGTATCTCATGGATTTGTTTCCGACTTTCGCGGAATTCACCGGGGCGAAACAACCTGATGGCGTCGAGGGCAAAAGCCTTGTCCCGATCCTGATCGGCAAGGAAAAGAAAGTCCGCGACCTGCTCTACACCGGGTATCGCAACGGCCAGCGCGCCATCCGCGATGATCGCTGGAAACTCATCCGCTACCCGCTCGTGGACAGAACGCAGCTCTTCGATCTGCAAGGAGACCCGCGCGAACTGAACGACCTCGCGGGCAAGCCGGAGCACGCCGCGAAGGTCGCCCAACTCACAGCCGCACTCGAAAAGGAAATGGCCCGCTACGGCGACCTGCACCCGCTGGAAGTCGCCGATCCCAAGCCCGCTTCGTGGAGTCCGCCCCAGCCGGACAAGGGTCCCAAGAAGCAGCAGAAAAAATAGCCTTTCGGGTTTCCCAACGCCGACTGAGCAGGGATGCTCCAGACTCAACCCATGAAACACATTCTCCTGGCTCTCCTGTCGTTCCTCGCGCTGGCGACGACGTCGATGCGCGCGGCGCCGCTGGTCTTTCAAGGCACCGATGGTCCCGGCAAGGGCAAGCACATCGTCTTCCTCGCGGGGGATCATGAGTATCGGTCCGAGGAGTCGCTGCCGGCTTTGGCGCGCCTGCTGGCGAAGCATCACGGGTTCAAATGCACCGTGCTGTTCAACATCGACAACGAGGGCCACATCGGCGCGGGCGAACCGCAGAACATGCCGGGCACCGAGGCGCTGGACACGGCCGACCTCGCGGTGGTGTTCCTGCGCTTCCAGCAGTTTCCCGCGGACCAGATGAAGCACTTCGATGCGTATCTGAATCGCGGCGGGCCGGTGATCGGATTGCGCACGGCGACGCATGGCTTCAAGACGAGCAAGGATGATCCCTTCGCCAAGTATTCCTTCGACAGCAAGGTGACCGGCTACGAACTGGGTTTCGGGCATCAGGTGCTCGGGCAGACTTGGGTCGGACACTACGGCGTGAATCACAGGCAGAGCACGCGCATCGCCATCGTCGAGGACAGGAAGTCGCATCCGATTCTGCGGGGCGTGAAGGACATCTGGGTGCAGGCGGGCGGCTACGTCGGCAAGCCCACCGACGGCGAAATCCTCACGATGGCGCAACCGCTCAATGGCATGACGCCGGACTCGCCCGCCGATGCGACGAAGCCGCCGATGCCGTCGGAATGGACGCGCAGCTACAAGAGCGCCTCGGGCAAAGCGGGCCGCGTCTTCACCACGCTTTACGGCACGTCGGAGGACATCACGAACGACGGCTATCGCCGCATGATCGTGAATGGCGCCTTCTGGGCGCTGGGCATGGAGGACGCGATCAAGCCCGACCTGGACATCGCCTTCGTCGGTCCATTCAAGCCGAACACCTTCAACGGCGGCGGGTCCGCGCGCGGCATCAAGCCCGAGATGTATGCGGGCTTCGAGAGTCCCATTCCGGCGAACAACAACACGGGAGGCAATGCGCCGAAGAAAGCCGGAGCGAAGAAGCCGGAGGCCAAGCCAGACGACAAGAAGGCGGAAGCCGCGACGACGACCACAGGCAAGGCAGCGCGGTTCGTCCGCATCGAACTGCCCGGCGACAACCGCATCCTCACGCTGGCGGAAGTGGAAGTCATCAGCGCCGGCAAGAATGTCGCGGCTGGCGGAAAGGCCAGCCAGTCGAGCACGCACGGGGCGGCCGGCGCGGCGCGGGCCCTCGATGGCAACAAAAATTCGGACTACAACAAGGGCGGACAGACGCACACGGCCAATGCCGGCTCGACGAATCCGTGGTGGGAGGTGGATCTCGGGCAGCCGAGCGTAGTGGAGAAGATTCAGATTTGGAACCGGAGCGGATTTGAAAACCGCCTGGATGGGTTCACGGTGAAGCTCCTCGATGCGGATCGCAGGGAAGTTTTCAGCGCTAACCATCTCGCGGCGCCGGAGTCCGTCGTGATCGATGTGAAGAATCAGGGTAAGCCGACCTATCTCACCTACGCCGGGGCAGCAGCCCAGCCGCCCGCGACGCCCGCGACGCCCGCGACGCCCGCCGCCAGAAAGCAGCCAGCGGCGACACCCGAACCCGGCCTCGCCGACGTGCCGGCCGATTATCGCGATCCGTCACCCTTCGCGTTCAAGAAAGGCGATGTCGTGGCGATTCTCGGGAACGGCCTGCCTGATCGCATGCAGCACGACGGCTGGATGGAGACGCTGTTGCAGAGCCAGCTTCCCGAACAGCAGGTGCGCTTCCGCAACATGAGCGCGAGCGGCGACCGCCCGAATTCCTTCCCGCGCAGCAGCGGCGCGATTTCCATGACGACCTATTTGCAGCATGTGAAGGCCGATGTCGTCTTCGGCTTCTTCGGCTATAACGAAGCGTATGCCGGAGTGGAGAAGGCGGACGACTATCGCAAGCAGCTCGTCGAGTTCGTGAAAAAGACGCGCGGCACCAAGCCCAACGGCACCAGCTTCCCCCGCATCGTGTTGTTCAGCCCCATCGCCCATGAGAACACGCGCAACCCCAACGTGCCCGATGGCCAAGAAAACAATGTGCGGCTCGAAGCCTACACCCGGGCCACCGAGTCGGCGGCGAAGGAAGCGGGCGTCGCGTTCGTCGATTTATTCCATCCCTCCCTCGCCCTTTATCAGTCCGCCGCCGCTCCGCTCACGATCAATGGCATTCATTTGACAGATGAAGGCAACCGCCAGCTCGCCGAAGTCATCGGGCGCGCGCTGCTCGGAAAAACGGTCAGCGCCCCAGCCTCGATGGAAAGCCTCCGCCAGGCCGTGCTCGACAAGGACATGCACTGGCGCAACCGCTATCGCGCCTCCGATGGCAACGACGTGTGGGGCGGCCGTTCCACGTTGAAGTTCGTCGATGGCCAGAGCAACGCCGAGGTGTTGCAGCATGAGCTTTCCATGCTCGATGTGATGACCGCGAACCGGGACGAACGCATCTGGGCACGCGCCACGGGCAAGGACAAACCCGTGGACGACAGCAATGTTCCCAAGCCCGTGCCGGTCGTCTCGAACGTGGGCGGCGCCAGCAAAAGCTCCAGCGCGGTGAAGGAAGGCCGGTCCGAATACATCAGTGGCGAGGAAGGCATCAAGCACATGGCGGTGGCCAAGGGATTTGCCGTGAATCTCTTCGCGGACGAGGCTCGATTCCCGCAGTTGGCGAATCCCGTGCAGATGCAAGTGGACGCCAAGGGCAACCTCTGGGCCGCCGTGTGGCCCACGTATCCGAAATGGGAACCGCTCAGGAAGATGAACGACGCGCTCCTCACCTTCCACGACGACGACGGCGACGGACGCGCTGATCGCGTCGTGGAGTTCGCCAAGGTGCAAAATCCGCTGGGCTTTGAGTTCTGGAACGGCGGCGTGATCGTCACGTGCATGTCGGAGTTGCTCTTCCTCAAGGACACGGACGGCGACGGCGTGGCGGATGTGCGGACAGTGCTCTTTCAAGGTCTGGATTCCTCCGACACCCATCACGGTGCGAACAATCTCGTCATGGGTCCCGATGGCGCGATCTACTGGCAGAGCGGCGTCTTCATGCAGCACAACTACGAGCACCCGTGGGGACCGTCGTTGCAGGCCAGCGCTTCCGCCATGTATCGCTTCGATCCGCGCCGCTTCACCATCGCGCTGCACGCGAACAACTCGCCCAACCCGCACGGCATCGCCTTCGACCGCTGGGGCTACCACTACGCGACGGACGGCACGGGCGGCAACGCCTTCCAGGTGCGCCCCGACGGCAAGGGCTTCAAGATGTTCCCGCTGCTCAAGAAGGAAGTGCGTCCCGTCTCCGCGAGCGAAGTCGTCTCCAGCACGCATTTCCCCGAGTCGATGCAGGGCGACTTCCTCATCTGCAACGTCATTGGTTTCCTCGGCATCAAGCACTACCACCTCGAGCGCAATCCCGGCACCGGCGCGGTCTGGGGCGAGCCGGCGGGCGACGAACTCACCGTCACAACAATCAACGCCGACGGCAGCAAGACCGAGGACAAGTCACGCGGCCTGCTCATGAGCGGCGACAAAAACTTCCGCCCCTCCGATGCCATCTTCGGCGCGGACGGCGCGCTCTACTTCTCCGACTGGCACAACATGATCATCGGCCACATGCAGCACAACGTGCGCGATCCGAACCGCGATCACGCGCACGGCCGCATCTACCGGGTCACCGCCACCGGCCGTCCCTTGCAGAAGCCCGTGGCCATCGCCGGCCAGCCCATTCCCGCGCTGCTCGAAAACTTGAAGCACCCGACCGATGGCGTCCGTCATCGCACCCGCGTCGAACTCAGCGGGCGCGACTCGAAGGAGGTCATCGCCGCGACGAAGGAGTGGATGAAGCAGTTTGATCCCAGCAAGAAGGAGGACGCGCATCCGTTGCTCGAAGCCCTGTGGATGCATCAGCAGCACAACGTGCGGAACGTCGAACTGCTCGAGCTGTTGCTGAAATCTCCCGAGCCCCATGCCGCCATCGCGGCGGGCACCGTGAAACACCTTTGGTTCAACGTGGAATCCTCGCAGCGCGGCGGCCTCATCGCCGGAGCCAAGGAAGCGGCGGCGCAGAAGTCCGGCGTCCTGTCCGACACGCCCGGGCTGACCACCATCCGCATCGGCACCGTGCCCGAGCGCATGATGTTTGACGTGACTCAGCTCGTCGTGAAGCCCGGCAAGAAGGTCAAGCTCACCTTCACCAACCCGGACTTCATGCCGCACAACATCCTGCTCGCGAAGCCCGGCAAGGCGAACGAGGTCGGCGAAAAGGCGATGGCCCTTGGAGCGGGAGGCTTCGCCGTCAATTACGTGCCCCCGAGCCCGGACATCCTCTGGGCCAGCAAGCTGATCGATCATGGCCAGGAACAGGTCATCGAGTTCAACGCTCCGTCGGTCCCCGGCGCGTATCCGTATCTGTGCTCCTTCCCCGGGCACCACCTCATCATGCGCGGCACGCTCTTCGTCACCGACAACCTCAAGGAATTCCTCGCCAACAATCCCGAGCCGGTGACCAAGTTCACCGAATGGAAACTCGCCGACTTCACCGAGGACTTGAAGCGCGTGGGCCAGCACCGGAATTTTGCCGGCGGCCAGCAAGTCTTCACCGCGCTCGCCTGCGCCCAGTGCCATCAGTTGGGCAAGGCCGGAGCCGCCTTCGGCCCGAACCTCGCCGACGTCGTGAAGAAATATAAGGGCGATGCCAAAGCGGTGTTGCAGGAAATCCTCGAACCCTCCCGCAGCATCGAGGAAAAATTCCGCAGCGTGACGCTGGAGACCGGGGACGAAAACTCGCCCAGCGGCATCATCCTCGCAGAGGACAAGGACACCGTGACGATTCAGACCGGCCCGACCACGGCGCAGGTGCAGAAGATCGCGAAGAGCGCGGTCAAGTCGCGCCGACCGTCTGCGGTCTCCGTCATGCCCACCGGCCTGGTCAACTCGCTGGACAAGGAACAGATCCTCGACCTGATCGCGTATCTGCTGGCCGAAGGAAATTCCAAGCACCCGGCCTTTCAACACGGCCAGTGACCGCTAGTCCCATGAAGACCCTCCACACGATACTTGCCATTTTGCTGGCAACGTCGACGGCGCTCCTCGGGGCGGACTGGCCGGCCAAGCGGCCCAACATCCTTTTCATCGTCGCGGACGACATGGGATTCTCCGACGCCGGTTGTTACGGCGGGGAGATCCGGACGCCGAACCTCGATCGCCTTGGGTCCACCGGGTTGCGCTTCACCCAGTCCTACAACACGGCGCGATGCTGGTCGTCGCGCGCCGCGCTTCTCACCGGGCACTATGCGCAGGCGGTGCGGCGGGACAAGACGACCGGCTTCAAGCTTCCTCCGGGCCACGGGACCGGCGGTGCCGGCGGAGTGCGTCCTCGTTGGGCGCAATTGCTGCCCGAGTATCTCAGGCCGCTCGGCTATCGCTCCTACCATTCCGGCAAATGGCATGTGGACGGCCGACCGCTCGACAATGGTTTCGACCATTCCTACGAGAGCGGAAACGGACAGGGATTCTTCTCCGCCCAGGGCCATTCGGAGGACAACGTCGCGCTGCCGGCCGGCAAGGTGGACGGCAGCTACTATTCCACCGTCGCCATCGCCGACCACGCCATCAAACACCTGAAGGAGCACGCCGAGAAACACGCCGCGCAGCCCTTCTTCGAGTATCTGGCCTTCCACTGTCCGCACTTTCCCATCCAGGCGCTGCCGGACGACATCGCGATCTACAAAGACACCTACAAACCCGGCTGGGACGCGATTCGCGTGGACCGGCTCGCCCGTTTGAAAAAACTCGGCCTCTTCCAAGGCGAACTCTCCCCGCTCGACCCCGTCACAGTGCCGAGCTGGAACCTGCCCGAAGAAGCGTTGCACAAACGAATCGGCGGGAACGAAGTCGCCCACGCCGTTCCGTGGGCCACGCTCACGCCGGGGCAGAAGGAGTTCCAAGCCGCCAAAATGTCCGTCCACGCCGCGATGATCCACCGCATGGACATCGAGATCGGACGGGTGCTTGCGCAGATCGAACAGATGGGCGTGCTCGAAAACACCCTGGTCGTCTTCGTGTCGGACAACGGCGCCTCAGCCGAGCAGATCATCCGAGGCCTCGGCGAAGACCCGACCGCGCCAATCGGGTCCGCCTACCGCTACCTGGGCATCGGGCCCGGCTGGTCGAGCGCGGCCAACACGCCGTTTCGCCTGCACAAGTCGTGGAACCATGAAGGAGGCATCGCCACGCCGCTCATCGTGTCCTGGCCCGCCGGCATCAAGGCGCGCGGTGAACTGCGGACCGACCCAAGCCACTTGATCGACATCGTGCCGACCATGCTGGAACTGACCGGCGCCAAACGACCGTCGGCCGTGGCCGAGTTGGCCGTGCCTCCGCTGCCCGGCCTGAGCCTTGTGCCGGCCTTTGCCCGTGATGGCGCGGTGAAACATGGCTTCCTTTGGTGGAACCATGACGACAACCGCGCCATCCGCATCGGCGATTGGAAGCTGGTGGCCGATCATGCGGCCCCTTGGGAACTGTTCGATTTGAGCAAGGACCGATCGGAAACGAAAAACCTGGCGGCGGCGCATCCCGAAAAGGTGCAGGAAATGGAGGCGGCTTGGAGCAAGCACGCTTCGGAGCTCCACACACTCGCGCTGCAAGATCCCCCGAAGGCGCGGCCCGGCCAGAAGAAGAAGGCAAAAACGAACCCGGAGCCGGCCGACTGATCGGTGCATGAAGACTCCGGGCCGACCGCATCTGCCTCTCGACACCTGTCCCGGCGCCATCCAATAACACGACAAGCCAATTGAAGACCGAGTCCCGTCCAGCGTGGCCGGGCAGCCAATCCAACCCATGAAATCCTTCATCCTCCTATCGATCGTTCTTTCGGTCTGCGGACTTCGTTCAGTGGAAGCGGCGACTCCACCGAACATCCTTTTCATCTTCTCCGACGACCATGCGCAGCACGCCATCTCCGCCTACGGCTCGAAGGTGAACCAGACGCCGAACATCGACCGCATCGCCAAGGACGGAGTGCGGTTCAAGAATTCATTCATCGGCAATTCGATCTGCACCCCGAGCCGCGCCACGCTGCTCACCGGACAGTATTCGCATCTCAACGGCGTGCCGGTTTTCAACCGCTTCGACGGCTCACGCGACAACGTCGCGAAGCACCTCCAGGCCGGTGGCTACTACACCGGCATGATCGGCAAATGGCACCTCGGCTCCGACCCGACGGGCTTCGACCGCTGGATCGTCCTGCCCGGGCAAGGGGCCTACTGGAACCCGGTTTTCCTCGTCGCCGGACGCCGGTTGACGATCGAAGGCCACTGCACCGCCATCACTACCGACCTCGGCCTCGAGTTCATCAAGACGCGGCCGCAGGACAAACCGTTCTTCCTCATGCTGCATCAGAAGGCGCCGCATCGCGGCTGGGAACCGGACGAACGCAACAAGGCCCTCTTCAAGGACAGGGTCATCCCCGAGCCCGACACGCTCTGGGACGATTACGCCACCCGCCCGGCAGCGTTGCCTTTCAACGAGCAGACCGTGGCCCGCGATCTCACGCGCAACGACCTCAAGCTCGTTCCGCCCGCCGATCTCAAAGGCCCCGCTCTCGCCCAGTGGAAGAACGTCAAACCCATGGAACTCGTCGTGGACGGCAAAACCCTCACGGGCAAAGAACTCGTCCGCTGGAAGTATCAGCACTACATGCGCGACTATCTGGCTTGTGTGCAGGGCGTGGATGACGGCGTGGGCAAGGTGCTCGATTACCTCGACCAGACCGGCCTCGCCAAAAACACGATCGTCATCTACTCCGCCGACAACGGCTGGTATCTCGGCGACCTTGGTCTCTACGACAAACGGTTCATGTATGAGCCCGGCCTCAACGTCCCGCTTATCTTCCGCGGCCCGGGCATCAAGTCGGGCAGCGTGCCCACCCAGTTCGTTTCCAATCTCGACCTGGCCCCCACCTTCCTCGACCTGGCCGGATTACCAGTGCCCGCCTCCATGCAAGGGCGCTCGCTTGCGCCGCTCCTGCGCGGGGAGTCTCCGGCCGGTTGGCCCACCAGTTTCTACTACCGCTACTACCACGACCCGGGCCACCACAACACCGCCGCCCATCTCGGAGTCCGCACGGCGACCCACAAGCTCATCCATTACTGGAAGAAGGACGCCTACGAGATGTTCGATCTCATCAAAGACCCAACGGAGCAGCACAACCTCCTCTTCTCCTCCGAGGAAGCGAAGAAGCCCGGAGTCGCCGCCAAGTTTGCCGAGCTGAAAGCCGAGATCGTCCGCCTGCAGAAGCAATACAAGGACGAAGGCCAATATGCCGACCCCGCCACCTGGCCCGCCGGCAGCGCCGATGGACCCTTCGACGCCTACAAACCTTCCGGCATCAAGACCGTTGCCGAAGCCATCGCGGCCACAGCGGCCAAGTGACAGCCCCAGCCAGGGCGGAAAAACTCAGCTGCTCCCCCAATCGAAGACTGGCAGGCGGCGAACTTAATCCTCTCCCAAACGCCTTTGCCGAGAACAACACTCGCACCACTCCCATGAAAATCCGCGCCCTACTGACCGCAGTTGTTTTCGCGATAGCCCTTGGCCAGGCAGATGCCCAAACCAACGCCACGACGCCGAAAGCCAAAGCGCCGACCAAGGCCAAAGGCAAAGCCGGCCAGGCCAACGCGGGCCTCGCCATCGGCGAGAACAAGGCCACTCCCGTCGGTCGCATCAAGGCGCCGAAGGATTTCAAGGTGGAGCTGCTCTACTCCGTGCCCGGAGGCGACCAGGGCTCGTGGGTCAACCTCTGCGCCGATGACAAGGGACGCATCTACGCCAGCGACCAATACGGCGGTCTCTACCGCTTCACGCCGCCCGCGCCGGGCCAGCCGCTCGATCCGGCCAAGGTCCAGAAGGTCCCCGCCGACATCCGCGCAGTGAACGGGATGCTCTTCGCCTTCGGCGCCCTTTACGTCGGCGTGAACGACTACGAGCAAAAGATGAAGAGCGGGCTCTACCGCATCACCGACAGCGACGGCGACGACCAGCTCGACAAGGTGGAACTGCTCCGCGGCTTCGATGCACGCGGCGACCACGGGGTCCACGCGATCTTGCCGACGCCCGATGGCAAGGGGCTCTATCTCGTCTGCGGCAACAACGCCGTGCTCACCGAGACCGTCTCCACGTCTCCCGTTCCCAAGGTCTGGGGCGATGACCATCTCCTCAAACGCATGCCCGACGGCCGCGGCCATAACGTGCATGTCCTCGCCCCCGGCGGCATCATCTACCGGGTCTCGCCCGACGGGAAACAGTTCGAGGTCTTCGCCTCCGGCTTCCGCAACATCTTCGACGCGGCCGTCAACAAGGACGGCGAACTCTTCACCTACGACGCGGACATGGAGTATGACTTCAACACGTCGTGGTATCGCCCCGCACGCATCAACCACGTCGTCAGCGGCGCGGAGTTCGGCTGGCGGAACGGAGCGGGCAAGTATCCCGAGTTCTATCCCGACAACCTCCCCGCCGCCCTCAACATCGGGCCCGGCTCGCCGACCGGCACCACGTTCGGCTACGGCGCGAAGTTCCCGGCCAAGTATCAGCGCGCGCTGTTCGTGCTCGATTGGAGCTGGGGCAAACTCTACGCCGTCCAGTTGAAGGAAAACGGCTCCAGCTACACGGCCACCAAGGAGGAATTCCTCTCGGGTTCGCCCCTGCCCCTGACCGACGCGATCATCCATCCCAAGGACGGCGCGATGTATTTCACGATCGGCGGCCGGCGCGTGCAGTCGGGTCTGTATCGCGTGACCTACACGGGCACGGAGAACACTTCGCCCATCGACCGCACGGCCAACGTGACTCCTGAAAGATCGCTGCGCCACGAACTGGAAGCCTTCCACGGCCGGCAGGATCCGAAGGCCGTCGCCACCGCGTGGCCGCACTTGAACAGCCCGGACCGCTTCATCCGGTGGGCCGCCCGCACCATCCTCGAACACCAACCCGCCGCAGAATGGGAAGCCCGGGCCCTGAACGAAAAGAATCCCACCAGCCAACTCGAAGCGCTCCTCGCCCTCGCCCGCGTCGCCGGCGTCTGCCCCAGCCATCAGTCCAAGGATGCGGCCGTGAACACCGCGATGCGCGGCAAGCTGTTCGCCGCGTTGCTCAAGCTCGACTGGTCTTCGCTGACGCCCGACCAGCGCATCGCGTTCGTGCGCATCACCGAGATCGTGCTGCATCGTTTCGGCAATCCCGACGCCGCCACCGAGGCCGCCATCATCGCGAAGCTGGATCCCGCGTTTCCGTCCGAAAGCTTCGAGCTGAACTGGCTTCTCGCCGAGACGCTCGGGTTCCTCCAGGCCCCGAACACGGCCGCGAAGGGCATGGCCCTGATCGCGTCGTCCGCCAGCCAGGAACCCCAGATCGAATACGCGCGCAGCCTGCGTTTCCTGAAGACCGGATGGACCAAGGAACTCCGCACCGCTCAGCTCGAGTGGTTCCTCAAGGCCGCCAACTACCGCGGGGGAGCCAGCTTCAGCAAGTTCATCGAGTTCATCCGCAACGATTCGCTGGCGACGTTCAGCGAGAGCGAGAAGACCGAACTCGCCGCGCTCATCGCGAAGACGCCGGAACGCAAGTCCGCCATCGAGAACGTCGGCCAGGTTTTCGCCGGCCGGACAGCGACCCAGTGGACGCTGGATGAACTCAGCGCCGCCACGAGGACCGGCCTCAAGGCCCGGAGCTTCGACAACGGCCGCAAGATGTTCACCGCCGCCGCGTGTTTCACCTGCCACCGCTTCGGCAACGAGGGCGGCATGACCGGGCCCGACCTGACCGGCGCGTCGGGCCGCTACAGCCCGCACGACCTGCTCGACCAGATCATCAATCCGAGCAAAGAGATCAACGAACAGTTCGCGCCCATCGTCGTGACGAAGAACAACGGCGACACCCTCTCGGGCGTGGTCGTGAACCTCAGCGGCGACGGGGTCACGTTGAACACCGACCTTTCCGATCCGAACGAACGGGTGAACGTGGACCGCAAGGAGGTGAAGAGCATCGCGCCGAGCAAGGTTTCGCCGATGCCCGAGGGCCTTCTCGCCATGATGAAGAAGGACGAGATCCTCGACCTCGTCGCCTACGTCCTCAGCGCCGGGAACAAGGACAACGCCATGTTCAAGCCATGAAGCCGCTCCTGCTGGCGTTGGTCGGACTGGTGGCGCTGCTGCCATCCCTGAAGGCGGAGAAGCCGCTCAACATCCTCGTCCTCTACGCGGACGACTGGCGCCACGACACGCTCGGCATCGCCGGCAATCCGGTCGTCAAGACCCCGAACCTCGACCAGCTCGCGCGCGACGGTTTCCGGTTCACCCAGAACCGCGTCACGACCTCCATCTGCGGGGTAAGCCGTGCGACGCTGTTCACCGGCCAATGGATGTCGCGCCACGGCAATCCCGCCTTCCTTGCGTTCAAGACGCCGTGGTCCGAGACGTATCCCGGACTGCTGCGGACGAACGGCTACTTCGTCGGCCACGTCGGCAAATGGCACAACGGGAAATTCCCGGCCGCGAACTTCGACTTCGGCCGCTCCTATTCGGGCACGCATTGGATCAAGGAGAAGGACGGCACGAGGATCCACGTCACGCAGAAGAACGAGAACGACGCGCTCGAGTTCCTCCGCACCCGCCCGGCGGACAAACCGTTCTGCCTGACGCTCGCCTTCTTCGCCACGCACGCCGAGGACGGCAATCCGCTGCAATACCTCCCGCAGCCGCAGAGCATGGAACTCTACAAGGACGTGACGGTTCCCGTGCCGGTGAACGCCACCGACGAATCGTTCCACCGGTTGCCGCCGTTCATCGCCCACGAGAAGAACGAGGGCCGCAACCGCTGGCACTGGCGCTTCGACGAACCGGCGAAGTTCCAGACGATGATGAAGAACTATTACCGCCTCGCCACCGAGGTGGACGCGACCTGCGGCCGGGTGCTCGCTGAACTCACCAAGCAGGGCCTGCTCGAAAACACGCTCGTCATCTTCACGACGGACAACGGCTACTTCCACGCCGAGCACGGCCTGGCCGACAAATGGTATCCGCATGAGGAGAGCATCCGTGTGCCGCTCATCGTGCGCGATCCGCGCATGGACAAGGCCAGGCGCGGCCAAACCAACGCCGACTTCACGCTCAACGTGGACCTCGCCCCGACCCTCCTCGCCGCGACCGGCATCAAGGCCCCTGCCACCATGCAGGGCCGCGATCTGGCGCCGCTCTACCTCGCCGCGCAGAAACCCGCGTGGCGCACCGAGTTCTTCTACGAGCACGCGACCATCAACAACACCAACTTCATCCCGGCGTCGCAGGCGCTCGTGCGCAGGGACTGGAAGTATCTTTACTGGCCCGATTTCAAAACCGAGCAGCTCTTCGACCTGCGCTCGGACCCCAACGAGGAGAAGGATTTGATCGCAGATCCATCCCAGAAGGACCGGCTCGTCGAGATGCGCCGACGGTTCGGGGAATTGAAGTCGGCGGCGCAATAGCTAAGCCGGAACCATGCGGTTGAAGGCAGGGCTCCGTCCTAGTGATACTCCTGCACCGTCCGGACGGCGTAGCCGCTCTTCTTGAGGGCGGCGATGCCCATGGCGGCGGCTTTCGCCCCGCTGAGGGTGGTCATGATCGGCGTGGCGGTCATGACGGCGGTGGTGCGGATCTTGATCTCGTCTGCGCGGGGACTGGCGCCGCTGGGCGTGTTGATGACGAGCTGGATTTCCTTGTTCTTCAGCAGGTCCACCGCGTTGGGCCGGCCTTCGGAGATCTTGAAGATGCGCTGGACCTTGAGCCCGGCCTTTTCCAGCACGGTCGCGGTGCCGTTGGTGGAGACGAGTTCGAAGCCGAGGTCGACGTAGAGCTTGGCGAGCGCGGCCACGGAGGGTTTGTGGGCGTCGCTGACGCTGATGAACAGCTTGCCCCCGAGCGGCAGGGGAGAGTTCGCCGCCATCTGGGATTTGGCGTAGGCGATTCCGAGGTCGGCATCGAGTCCCATGACCTCGCCGGTGGAACGCATCTCGGGCGAGAGGATGATGTCCTGGCCCTGGAACTTGTTGAACGGGAAGACGGCTTCCTTCACGGCCCAATACTTCGTCCAGATCTCCTCGGTGAAGCCGACCTGCTGGAGGGTCTTTCCGGCCATGACCTGCGCGGCGAGCTTGGCCAGCGGACGCCCGATGGCCTTGCTGACGAAGGGCACGGTGCGCGAGGCGCGCGGATTCACTTCGAGCACGTAGACGACGTCGCCCTTGACCGCATACTGCACGTTCATCAGGCCGGACACGCGGAGTTCGCGGGCCATGGCGTGGGTGTAGGTGCGGATGGTGTCGATGGTCTTCTGGTCGAGCGTGTGGGGCGGGAGAACCATCGCGGCGTCGCCGGAATGGACGCCGGCGAACTCGATGTGCTCAAGCATTCCGCCGAGGACGACGGTGCCCTTCGACGGATGATCAAAGTTGCCCACGTCGGAGATGCAGTCGACGTCCACTTCGGTGGCGTCTTCGAGGAACTTGTCCACGAGCACGGGCCGGCCGGCGGAGATCTCCAAGGCAGCGTTGTTGTGGAAGTAGTCGCGGAGATCGGACTCGGAGAAGACGATCTGCATGGCGCGTCCGCCGAGGACGAACGACGGGCGGACGAGCACGGGATAGGTGAGGCGCGTGGCGATGACGACGGCCTCCTCGACAGTGGAGGCGGTGCCGTTGGGCGGCTGCGGGATGTCGAGCCTGGTCAACATGGCCGCGAACAACTTGCGGTCCTCGGCGATCTCGATGTTCTGCGGCGAGGTGCCGATGATGTTGACGCCGTTCTTCTGGAGGCCGAGGGCGAGGTTGAGCGGGGTCTGGCCGCCGAACTGGGCGATGGCGCCCCAGCAATTCTCGCGTTCGTAGATGTGGAGGACGTCCTCCAGCGTGAGCGGTTCGAAGAAGAGCTTGTCCGAGGTGTCGTAGTCGGTGGAAACGGTCTCGGGGTTCGAGTTGACCATGATGGTCTCGAAGCCGTCTTCCTTGAGGGCAAAGGCCGCATGGACGCAGCAGTAGTCGAACTCGATGCCCTGGCCGATGCGGTTGGGGCCGCCGCCGAGGATCATGACCTTCTTGGCCGTGTTGCCCTTCACCTCGTCGTCGCCGCGGTCGTAGGTGGAGTAGTAGTAGGGCGTGTAGGCCTCGAACTCAGCCGCGCAGGTGTCGACGAGCCGGTAGCTGGGGACGAGGCCGATCTGCTTGCGTTCGGCGCGGATGGCGTCCTCCGTGGTGCCGGTCAGATGGGCGATCTGGCGGTCGGAGAACCCGAGTGATTTGGCTTTGGCGAGAAGGTCTGCGTTCATCATCAGTCGAAAAGTGCGGAAAGTAGGCCGGACGACTTCTTCACTGGCAAGCGACAATCCCAATGGCGCTGAAGCGCCAGAGGACGAAGCGCGAAGGCCAAAGGCCGAATAGCAAACGGACTGATGCTCCGAGGCCTCTGTAAAAGTCCTGGAGCGGCGCCCTATGAGCGCCGGATGCCGCAGAAGCACGGCGGTCGCAGACCGGCGCTCACATCAACCGGGCGTGCCCGGCTGGCTGACAACCGTAAAACGCCGAGCGCCTGCTCGAACGGGATGGAGCCCGGCATTCCCCAGCTGAGATACGCCCCCAACCGGATAAATACGCACTTAGCCCTTGCCCCCACCCCTCCCCCTCCCCCTCCCCAATTTGACATCGCAACACCATCGTTATGAAAAAGATCCGACTCCTCCCCGCCCTGCTGCTGCTCTTGGCGGCCGCACTGTCTCTCCCCGCCGCCATATCGTTGTCTACAACCCGCGCCGATTGGCGAACCGCCGCTGGCGGCGGCACAGGCGACATCGTGGACAATCTCGACAGTGGAACCCTCGATCGCGGGACCTACGGAATCACCGTAGCGAATTTTACTGCCCCGATATTTCCCGGGGCGAACACGAGCTCGTCCGTCGACGGCACCGGGTATCTTACCGTCCCGCTGAACCAGACCCAGTCGCGCTCCATGACCTTCACCTTCGCTAACTCCATCTCTGCCTTTGGCTTCGATCTCAATCCGCAAAATTCATCTGTCGGGATGAGTGTGAATATCGCTTTCAATAATGGTTTCAGCACCAGCTACACGCTGCCCGCCACCGATGTCACCGAATTCCGGGGTTTCGTCTCGGACACCGCTTTTACCAGTTTCACCCTCACTAGTTCTAACCCGTTCCCAAACGTGTCTGGAATGGATAATGTCGAGGCCTTCAGCGTTGTGTCTGTTCCCGAGCCCTCCTGCGCTCTGTTGCTCCTGCTCGGCGCGCCTGTTTGGATTCTCAACCGTCGTAAACGGGTGGCTTAGGCTGCAAAGCCCTGTGCAGGAATAGTTTTCAATCTGGCAGCCGCCGCAGCGGTAGACCGCTCCGGCCTCACCGTCCGCCTGTAGCCCCCTTTCAAGCCACCGAGAAACCGGAGTTTGAAAAATCGCCTTTGTTCAGCGCTAACCTAGCGGCTGAGGTGTGGCGTCCTCTTGAAGCGCGCCCAGGCGTCGCCGCAGCAGAGGATGGCGGTGATTTCTTCAAGGCGCGTGCCTTGGTGGGCCGAGTCGCGCTGCGACCCGGCGTTCGGCCGCAGCGCGGCCGGACCCACCTGCAAAACGAGGAATCCCTTCGCCCAGTCGCGCTCCAGCTCCAGTTCGCTTGAGGAATGCCCGTTCGTCGTGGCCCTTGGCGACGAGGTGCTGTCGAAAGGCGGTGGCTAAGTGATCGGCTTCCCGGGTTACGGTGAACGACTCGCCATCGCCCAGTTCATGGAACAGGTATTCGCCGCCTTCGTTGGCCAACGTTTCGGGATAGAGCGGCTGGGTTTTCAGGAACTCGCCGAGTTCGCCGCCACGCGCCAACATCCCGCCTTGAGTTTCCCGCCGGGACCGACTGAATTCGCGGCGTCTTTCCGTTCCGATCGCATTGCATGAAAAACGTCTTCGTCACCGGCGCCGCCGGGTTCATTGGCAGCAGCCTCATCGACGCCCTCTTGGCCGCCGGCTATTCGGTCGTCGGCTGGGACAACTTCAGCACCGGCCAGGAAACCTTCCTCACCGGCGCGCTGGAGCATCCCAACTTCCGCCTCGTCCGCGGCGACAATCTCGACCTGCCCGCGTTGACCGCCGCCATGGCCGGCTGCGACACGGTCTACCACCTCGCGGCCAACGCCGACGTGCGCTTCGGCCTGAACCATCCCCGGCGCGATCTCGAGCAGAACACCATCGCCACCTTCAACGTGCTGGAAGCCATGCGGGCCAATGAAACCAAGGTGATCGCCTTCTCCTCCACCGGTTCCGTGTATGGCGAGGCCGAGATCATCCCGACGCCCGAAAACCATCCGTTTCCCATCCAGACCTCGCTCTACGCCTCATCCAAGGTCGCCGGCGAATGCCTCATCCATTCCTACTGCGAAGGCTACGGTTTCGAGGGCTACGTCTTCCGCTTCGTCTCCATCATGGGCGAACGCTACACGCACGGGCACGTCTTCGATTTCTACAAACAGCTCCTCGACCACCCGGACCATCTGCGGGTGCTTGGCGACGGTTCCCAGCGGAAATCCTACCTCCATGTCGGCGACTGCATCGCCGCGCTCATGCACGTCGTGAAGACCGGCACGGCCAAGACGGCCAAACACCGCGTGCAGGTCTACAACCTCGGCACTGACGAGTTCGTCACGGTGAAGGACTCCATCGGCGTCATCTGCCAACGGCTCGGGCTCACACCACGCTTCGACTACACCGGCGGCGACCGCGGCTGGGTCGGCGACAACCCGTTCATCTACCTCGATACCGCCAAGATCCGCGCCACCGGCTGGGCGCCCAAGCTCACGATCCGCCAATGCGTCGAACGCACCATCGACTGGATCCGTGAGAACAAGTGGATCCTGGAGAAACGCTGATCCAGTCCGCTCAACCACAGATGGACACAGATCAACACAGATGGTTGTCAGGAGAACAAATGGCGGAGCAGCAGCTCCGCCCTACCTCTCTGGGTGGGGCTGCGCTGCCGCGCAGCCGTGACCTCAACTCGCCGCAAGGCGAGTCACCCTTCTTGATCTGTTTTTATCTGTGTCCATCTGTGGTTAACCCCCTCCGATGAAACTCGTCGTCTTCGGTCTCTGGCATCTGGGTTGTGTCACCGCCGCGTGCTGCGCGAAACACGTCGAGGTCGTCGGCCTTGATCCCGACGCGTCGCTCGTCGCCAACCTTTCTTCCGGCCGCCCGCCGATCGCGGAACCCGGCCTCAACGACCTCATCGCCGCCGGCCTTGCCTCGAAGCAGCTCGCCTTCACCACCGACGCCGCGGCCGCCTGCGCCGGAGCGCAGCTGCTCTGGGTCACCTTCGACACGCCCGTGGCCGACGACGACACGTCCGATGTCGAAGCCGTGCTTGCTCCGTTGCGGAAAGTCCTGCCGCATCTCGCGCCCGGAACGGTGGTCCTGATTTCCTCCCAGCTTCCCGTCGGCACCTGCGCCAAGTTAGAAGGCGAATTTCCCGCGCTCGATTTCGCCGTCTCGCCCGAGAACCTCCGCCTCGGCCAGGCCATCGCCGGCTTCGAGAAGGCCGACCGCATCGTCATCGGCCTGCGCCACGAACGGAACCGGCCGTTGCTCGAATCGCTTCTCGGCCGCTTCACCCAGCGCCTCATCTGGATGCGGCCCGAGTCGGCCGAGATGGTGAAGCACGCGCTCAACGGCTTCCTCGCGCTCTCCATCTCCTTCATCAACGAGATCGCCACCGTCTGCGAAGCCTTCGGCGCCGATGCCAAGGAAGTCTCCACCGGCCTGAAGAGTGATCCGCGCGTGGGCGAACGCGCTTTCGTCAATCCCGGCGGCCCCTTCGCCGGCGGCACCTTGGCCCGCGACGTTGTCAGCCTCTCACGCATCAGCCAACAGCGCGGGCTCGGCTTGGAACTCGTCCCCGCCATCAAACGCAGCAACGACCACCATCGCGGCTGGGCCGTGAAGCGCCTTCAGGAAACGCTCGGCGACCTCTCCGGCAAACGCATCGCCATCCTCGGCCTCACCTACAAACCCGGCACCGACACGCTCCGCCGCAGCCTCGCTCTCGAAGTCGCCGCCAAGCTCGTCGCCGCTGGCGCCACATGCATCGCCTACGATCCCGCCGTGCGCGACGCCTCGCACGTGTGTCCCGGATTGCTCGCGGCCGCGTCATTGGAAGAGGCCTTGGTCGGCGCCGATGCCGCCGTCGTCTCCACCGAATGGCCGGTCTTCCGCGAAGCCAACTGGCCTACGCTACTTGCGACCATGCGGAAGCCGCTCGTGCTGGATGCGAATGGGTTTCTCCGAAACGCGGTCGCGGGGATTTCTGGCGTGCGTTACCACTCCGTCGGGCAAAACACATGAAGGCCGACATATCCAAAGCGCTTCCTTCCTCAAGCTGCGGAGCAGCGGAAGACAGTAGCCCCGGGCGTGAGCCCGCGGTTCAACCTTCGAGACAATTCACCTCCAGAGGAGCGGTTGACCTTTTTCTGTCGCCCTTCCAGGGCTTTCGTTTCATGGGAAACCCAACCCACAGCTCACGCTGTGGGCTACTTTCTGTCGCACCTCCGGTGCTGGGAGTGCGGCCTGGAGGGACTCGGGATAATTGCCGGAACCGGACTTGTCCGAACCAGTCGGAAGGAGGTCCGGGTGGAACGGGCCACTGGCCCGTTGCGGCGGGCGACCCGCCCGCCGCGTCCGCGCGCCAAGGGCGACCGACTTGGTCCGAGAGGACGTCGTGCCGAAACCCGGCGGCAAGTTGCCGCCGGGAACGGGCTG
>CANJSG010000017.1 GCA_947476875.1 Verrucomicrobiota bacterium
GCTCCTGCAGTCCGTAGAAATCGCACAGCCGGGCATTGGCCATCGTCCAGTCGGAATCGATGAACCCATCCACGGACAGGTTCTTTGCGAACAGTTCGCGGAAAAACTCCACCGGCTCGGCCTTCATGCTGGTCTCCAGCCACGCCTCGTAGTTCGGGTAGAGCTTTTTGTCCGGCGGGAACATGCCCACGCGGTGCAACTGCAGCCACTGCCGCGCGAAGTCATCGACGAAGCGGCTGGCTTTGCCGTCCGCGAGCATCCGGTCCACTTCTTTCTGGAGACCGTCGCCGTTTAGCTTGCCGCCTTTGGCCGCGGTAAAGAGGCCGTCGTCCGGCATCGAACTCCAGAGAAAATATGAAAGCCGCGAGGCGAGTTCCGGCTCGGTGAGCCGTTCGCGGGCCACCTTGTCGCCCTCGACGAGGTAGATGAAGTGCCTGGAGGTCAGCACGCCCTGCAATGCGACGCGATAGGCATCGGCCATCTTCTCGCCCGCCTCGCGCTCGGTGCGGTAGGATTGCAAATACCGCTCCAGCTCCTCCTTCTTCACTGGCCGCCGCCAGGCGCGTTCGGCGAAGCGTTGCAAATGCTCCGCCACCACCTCGGGCGTCGCGTCATCGGGCGGCAGCAGACCCTTGCGCCGGGCTTTTTCAGCCTCGGACACCAGCGGCCCCTCCCATTCGACCCAATCGAGGAGCACCAGCGAGTAGAGACCGTTCCCTTTGCCATCGAACAACTGCGGGAACGCCGGAGACGTTAGCAGTAATGTCTCGCTGCTATGCGTGAAAACAGTGCTGTCGAACAACCTGCGGAAGTGCACTCCTTTCACCTCATCGCTGGCCACCAAGCTGAAGCCCAGCGTCTTCGGCATCTCGAGTGACAACTCCGCCTCATAGACCTCCGGACTGTCCTCCGGTGCGGTAATGTCAATGCCGATGCGCCCTTCGCCGAGCGGCATTTCAGCTTCTCCCATTGCGCCGATGCCCAGGTGTGCGGGCTGACCGCCGGGCGGGCGGATTCCGCTGGCCTTGATGCGCACTTTGTAGAGCCCGCTGTGTTTCGGACCGATTCCTGTTCCTAGCCACCCTGGGGATAACGCGACCGGCGCCGGGGCTGAACCGGGGTAGATGACGCGACGCAGCGGTCGCTTGATGCCGAACTGGTCCAGCGCCGCCTGCTGGTCCTTCCCGCCACTGGGATACAACTCCGCAGCGGTCTTGCGGACTTTGAGAGGCGCCACGCTCGCAGCGGGGAAGGCACGGTCGAGCACGATCTCCGCGGCACGGTAATAGCGGTCCACATGCGACGGCGAGAGCGACAGCTCCGACCCGATGCGCTCAAACCCATGCCAGAGGGTGTCTTCGTTCAGCTCCCCCGGCTTGGTCGGATCATAGCGCACGCCGAGCAGGTCATAGACCGTGTTTTGATACTCCGTCCGGCTCAGAAGATAATGCGCCACCGCCGGCCGCGCCGCCATCCGCGAGGCGCGGCCCTCTTTGATGCGCGAATCAAGACTGGTCACGAACGCCGCCATCTCGTCCTGCGTCGGCCTCTTCTCCTTCTTCGGCGGCATTTCGCCGGAATTGACCTGCTCCATCATCTCGGCCCAGTGGTGCGTGTCCGCGCCCACCTTGAAATCGCGCGAGAGCCGGTCGATCCGCAAATCGCCCTTCTCCTTCTCCGGGCCATGGCAGCGGATGCAATGCTTCTCAAGGAAGGTTTCAAACGGCTCTGCGGCCCGAACGGCACTGGCGAAGCTGAGGCTGGCGGCGAGGAGAAGCGCGGCTGTGAAGGACGAGCGCAAGCGATGGCAGGAAGGCATGTTTGCGTGAAAGTAGATGTCACCGGCCCCGTGCGGGGAAGGGGTTGGACCGGCAGGGTGTTGGTCTGCCTGTTGTGAGTTCGCATTCATGCCAGTGACCAGACCGCACAGGCTCCGCCAGCGGAGTCGGGAATCTTGGGATACGGTGGATTGTTTTCGTTCGAAGCTGGTTTGTCCAACCCCGGCAGAAGAAATGACCGAATAGCCGTGATAAAGACTGTGGGTAGACGCACGGCCTGCAGCCGGTTCAGGAGTAGAATGGGAGTAGCTTGCGGTGATCCCAAAACGACCTGCCCTAGGAACAATTGTGTTAAGTGTTGGGCACGCGGATCGCGTTGGATCTGTGACAGGGTCGCATCCAAGCAGAATAAACTGAACTCAGGGTTGGTGCGCGCGGAAGAGGCCTCGTTGAAACTCCTCGGACTTGGCAAACGGTTCGGGACGAAAGCCAGAGTCCGACTTTCGATCGGGCGGTTCGAGGTCAAGGGTCTGATCATTGTCCAGACAGCGCCGGGATTCAGCTTGTGAGACAGTCGTATGGAGACGGGAGCATCGGCTGCATCGTTGGCAACCGGCGGGTGCGGGCGCCAGTCGCCATACGCTGGTCACGACATGTCCAAACCCCGCAGCGTGCCTTTGCCGGTGCTGAACTGGCCGGTCTCGATACCGAGGCGTTCGAGCATGGAGACGTAGAGGTTGGTCAGCGGATAGTTGTTCTCCTTGTTGAAGGCGAGGTGCTGGCCGTGCTTGAAGCCGCCGCCTGCGAGGAGCACGGGGAGGTTCACGTTCGAGTGCGAATTCGCGCTACCCATCGGCGTGCCGTAGAGGACCATCGTGCGGTCGAGCAAGGCTTGGCCTTCTTCTTTCGTCGCGGCGAGCGCGTTGAGGAACGAGTTCAAGGCGTCAAACTGTTTCTCCTCGTGGCCGCGCAGTTCGCCGAGGACCTCGGGGCGGTTGCCGTGGTGGGTGATGTTGTGGATCACGGTGGTGTCGATGAAGAGCGAGATAAGCCGCGTGGAATCGGTCTCCAGCGCGAGCTTCATCACCTCGAACATCAGCCGCGTCTTGGCCACGAACTCCTTCGCGTCGTCGATGTCCTCGGGGGCCTTCGCCGTCACGACGGGCTTGGGCTTGTATTCCCATTCCTCGGCGCTGTGCAGGCGTTGTTCGAGGTCGCGGACGGAGGTGTAGTATTGGTCCATGCGGTCCCGGTCTGCTTTTGAAAGCGAACGGTTCAGGCGCTTGGATTGGTCGCCGACGAAATCGAGCAGGCTGCGCCCCTGCTGCAACGCCTCGACGTTGGCCGCGACTTCCTTCGGGTTGCCCTGGACGAACAGTCTTTGAAACAGCTTCTTGGGGCTTTTCTCCGCCGGGATGGGCGCGCCGCTGCGGGTGTAGCTGAGGGTCGCGCCTTCATTGCTCATGGCGAGGACGAGCGAGGGATGCCGCGTGCGATTGCCGATCTGCTCGGCGGCGAATTGGTCGAGCGAAACTCCGTTGCGGAAGCCGCCACGCTCCGGATGGGGAGTGCCGGTTAGGAAGCATTTCTCCGCCGCGTGCGCGCCGGTGACGCCGGGATGGCTGACGCCGGAGAGGACGGTCATCTGCGCCCGATGCGCGGCGAGGCGTTCGAGATACGGGCTGGTCGCGTAGTCCTTTCCCGGCTGCTCGGGGAAGAAGAACTGTGGAAGGATGCCCATGTTCGTCTCGATGCAGACCATGCGGCGCGGTGTCGCGCTCGTGCTGGCGGCCGCCGCCGCCGCCGCACCGAACGCCGGTCGCATGGCGTCGAGAAACGGCAGCGTAAGGGCGATGCCGGAGCCGCGCAGAAACGCACGGCGGGACAACGGCGCGCGCGTGATGACATAGGGAGCTTTCATGGCATGGGGCGGTTCACTCTGGTTGGCTGCGGAGCGCGTTCATGGTTTCTCGGCGACTTCGACGCGCGCTTTCTTGAGGGCTTCGACGAGGGATTCGCGCTTGGTCTTCGTTCCGTCGATCAAGGCGTTCACACGGCCTTCCCGGAAGCTCGCGGTGGCCTGTTCCACCCCGTCGATCTTCGCGACGGCCTCGTAGGCGGATAACGCGCAGCCCTTGCAATCGAGGCCGAGCACGCTGATTTCGACGGACGTGAGCTTGTCGTGCGGCGTGGGGCAGACGGGCTTGATTCCGAAGGTCGCGCGTGAGGCGGTGCGAACGAGGTTATCGAGGCGTTCCAGCACCTTCTCCGGTTTGCCTCCGCCGAGCGTGGCGGCGTCGTAGCTGAAAACGGCTTCGGAGGCGGCGAAGTCCACGCTGACGAGCTTCACATCGGGAAGTTGGGCGACGAGCTTTTGGAGGTCGTTGGTCCGGTCCGGTTGGAAGAGACCGGTGACGCGGTGCCTGAACTCCTGAAGTGACGACGGCTTCTCGTCCGCGGCCGATGCGACGAGGGTCAGGATCGAGCCCAGCAATGCGACGGTAAGGTGATGCAAGTTCTTCATCGTGTCTGGAAGAGTTGGCTGCGGGCGAGTTCGTGGATCAGCATGCGGAGGCCGCCGCCCTGTTTCTGCGTCGCGGCGACGATGGCGGCGATCTGATCGCGGTCGCCAAAGGAGACTTCACGGCCGGTCGCATAGACGGCCAGTTGCCGGGCGAGGTTTTTCAACAGCGGTTCCGCATCGGCGGAGGCGAGCGCCTGGAATTCGCGGACGCCACCGAACGTCCGTCCATCGGGAAGAGCGCCGCTCGCGTCCACATTGGGACCCAGCGTGAACTTGATGCCGATGAACGGGTCGATGCCGCCGCGTGGCGCGGGCTCGCCGTCGCCGATGGAACGGTAGCGTGTGCGGAAGCCGCCGATGACATCGAAGCTTTCGAGCGCAAAGCCTGGCGGGTCGATCTTCGCGTGGCAGCCCGCGCAGGTGGCGTTGTTGCGGTGCTTGTCGAGCAGCTCGCGAATGGTCGTCGCGCCACGCACATCTGGTTCCACGGCGGCGACGTTCGCGGGCGGCGGTTCGGGCGGCCGGCCGAAGATGCGATCCATGACGAACGCTCCGCGTGGCACGGGCGAGGTGGTTGTGCCGTTGGCCGTGACCTTGAGGATCGCGCCCTGGGTGAGGAACCCTCCACGAGGGCAGTCCGGTGGCAGCGGCACGCGGCGGATCTGCGAACCGACCACACCCGCGATGCCGTAATGCTTCGCCAGCTTCTCGTTCAGCATCGCGAAGTCCGAGCGCACGAGGTGGCGGGCATCGAGGTTCTTGTCCAAGAGCTCGCGGAAGTAGGCGCGGGTCTCGGCCACCATCGAGTCCTGCAAGTAGGGGCTGAACTCGGGATAGAGCTTCTTGTCCGGATCGTTCGCGGCGATGGCCCGCAGCTTGAGCCACTGGCCGAGGAAATCCTCGACGAAGCGCTGGGACTTCTTGTCTTGGAGCATCAGCTCAACCTCGGCGCGCAGCGTAGCCAAAGAACGAAGTTTGCCGCTCGAGGCCAGCCCCGTCAGGTGCGAGTCGGGCATTGAGTTCCAGAAAAAATAGGAAAGACGGCTCGCGAGGGCGAAGTCGTCGAGCTTCGCGGCCGGCTCAACGTGGTAGAGAAAGTCCGGCGAACAGAGCGCCGACCGATACGCCCAACGCATGGCGAACTCGAAGGAGTCGCCGCCGTTCAAGCGCTCCTTCACTTTCGCGACGTAGCTTTGACGCACATCCGTGGCGACGGGTCGCCGGAACGCTTTCGGAAGAAAACTGGCGAGCAGCCGGTCTGCATCAGCCAGCGGCTTTTCGCTGCGGACGGTCCAGAGGCCCTTGTCCGGATCGGGACGATTCATGCCCGCGCCGATTTGCCGGACCTTCTTGCGCGCGGGTGGAGTCACGCCGGGATTCTCCGCCGTCTTGAACTCCGCTAGCGGCAGTTCGCCGAAGAGCACCTTGTGCGCGACGGGCGGCCACACGTCGTTCAACGGGCCCTCGATGTCGAGCCAGTCGCAGGCGATGCCGGGGCCGGTGAACGCCATCGCGCGGCCCTTGCGGTTGTAGTTAAAGACGGGCGCGAGCGAGGCGACGTTGTAGCCGATGATTTCGTTGTGGTTCAGCCAGGTGACGAGCTCGTGCTCCTTCGATTCGAGCGAGGGCGCGTCGTAGTAGCCGAGCACGTAGCTCGGATGCTGGCCGCCGCGGCCGTCGCCGGTGAGCTGGACGACAGAGAGCCGCGCCGCCTCGGTGCCGCGCGCGGGGAGCACGCGGCCCTTGTCCCATTGGAAGCTCCACAGCGAGGTCCGCACCCGATAACGGCCCGGGTAGATCGTGACGTGCTCCATGAAGTAGGGACTGACCGACTCGTCCTCGTGGCGGAAGAGGCCGACGCTGCTGCCGCTCTCGAAGGAACCGATGCGTTCGTGCGCGCCCTGATCGTTGTGGCCCTGCTCGCCTGCGGGCGGAAAATCCGGGTCGGGCTGCTTGTCCTTCAGCAGCACGCCATCTCCGTTCATGACGATGTGGGCGACGAAGCCGCCGCGGTTCATGAGCGAGATGCGGCGCTTCTGGACCGTCGGCGCTTCCGGGTGCGTAGCCACGGCGAGTTCCAGCGTGTGTTCGGCGGCCTCGACATACTTGGCGAGGTTGACGTGGGAGATGTCGAGGGCGTCGCTGTTCTTGTCGAAGCCGTGCGCCGACCCGTCGGAGGGAAGGCTGCCCTGGAGCGCGATGCCCGGCATGTCGAACAGGTCGCGGATGGTGTTCTCGTATTCGGCGCGGGTCAGCCGGCGAAGCCCGGTGCGGCCCGTTCCGGCGAGCTTCGCCCGCTCCGCCTTGAGCAGCGATTCGCGCAAGGAATTCACCGCCGCTGCCGTGTCTTTCACGGGCGGACGCGCCTGCTTCTTCGGCGGCATCTCGCCGGACTCGATTCGGTCGTGGACTTTCATCCAGCGGGTGAACGTCTCCGCATCGGCGAAGTCCGGCTTGAGCGAGCTCAGGTCGAGATTGCCCTTCCTCGTCTCGGAGTCGTGGCACTCGATGCAGTGCTTGCCGAGGAAAGCATTGGCCGGCGTTTCGGCGGCCTGGATGGCGAAGCCGAACGAACAGAAGAGCAGCGTTGAAACGAGGTCGCGCTTCATTTGCCAAATCGCTCCAACGCCCAGTTCTTGAAGACGCCCTGGGCCTTCCCGCCGTCGCCGGGGAAGCCGCCGTGCTGGACCATCCACACGATCGCGACGCCCTTGGCGGGACGGACCTCCATGTTGGTCGCGTGCGCGCCGCCGTGACCGAAGAAATCGCCGCCGACGGAGAAGCCGAGGCCGTAACTATCCTTCAAGTTGGAGGGCGTCTGGCGCCGGGTCAGCTCCTTGAATGCCGCGTCGCTCAGGTAGCGTTTGCCGTCGAGTTGGCCGCCGTTGAGGAGCATCTGGCAGAAGCGCGCGGTGTCCTGCGCGGTGGAGAAAAGCCCGCCAGCCGGCATCGGGAAACGATGCGTGCGATCGGTCAGCGGGTAGATGAGCTGGCTGATGGGAAACTCCTCCAGATCCGTCTTGGTCTTGCCGGGGCGATAGGACTTGGCGACGCGTTTGGCCTGCTTCTCCGTCGGCCAGAAGGTCGTGTCCTTCATGCCGAGCGGGCCGAAGAGTCGCTGCTGCATGAAGTCCTGATACTTCATCTTCGTGACGACCTCGATGATGCGGGCACCCGTGTTGATGCCGGCGTTGGAGTAGTTGTATTGGGTGCCCGGCTCGGTCTGGAGCGGGGTCATGGCGTAGCTGCGGACGACGGCGTCGAGCGGAAGGCCGTCGAGCGTCGGTTTCTCGATGTCGGACTGGAAGGGAAGCCCGCTCACGTGGCTCAGGACTTCTCGGACGGTGATGGGATGCGTGGGCTTCTTGAGCAGCGTGTGGTTGCCGTCCTTCTCGGCGACGACCATCTGGCCGCGGAACTCCGGCAGGTATTTCTCAACCGCGTCGTCGAGCGCGATCTTGCCCTCGTCCACGAGCATCATCACGGCCGTGGTGGTCATGGGCTTCGACTGCGAGGCGATCCAGAACAGCGAGTCGGCCTTCATCGGCCTCTTTGCCGCGATGTCGGCGAAACCGACGGTCTCGACGGAGAGAACCTTGTCCTTCCCGACGACAAGAGCGACGGCTCCGGCGAGTTCGTGCTTATCGACGAACGGCTGCAGAAGCGCGGCGGAGGATGCAGGCGCGGCGGCGGCGAGATGTGCGGGCAACGCCAGCGCGGCCAAGAGGGTGAGAAGCGGGTGAGCCGGTTTCATGGTGGGAGCAGGATTGAATGGCGCGGAGTCGTGGCTGGCGATTTTCTGGAAACGGGGTGTTGGTTGGCGTCACTTCGGTCCGACTTTCCGGTCGGGTGGGCCGAGAAACGGACGCACGATTTCCGCCCGCAGCTTGTAGCCGCCGGCGCTGGGGTGCATGCGGTCGGCGATATACAACTCGTCGCGCGGCTTGCCGTCGGGACCAAGGAAGGCGTCGAAGCAGTCGATGAAACGAACGTTCTTCTGCGTGGCGAGGTAGTCGTGGACGAGCTTGTTGGTAACTTTGCGCGTCGGCACTTCATCCCATCTCGCGACGTTGGGCGTGATGCCGAAGAAGACCATCGGCACGTCGGGCAGCGAGGCGTGGACCTTTTCGACGAAGGCCTTCACGTCCGCCAGAAACCGTTCCGGCGTCTTCCCGGAATGGATGTCGTTGCCGCCTTCCTGGATGACGATCAGACGCGGCTTGTAGGGCACCACGATGCGGTCGGTGAAGTTGAGAACGTCGGACATCTGCGAGCCGCCGAAGCCGCGATTGACGACGGTGAAGCCGGGCAGGTCTTCATGGATGGACTTCCAGAGCGTGAAGGTGGAATCGCCGACGAAGAGGATCGCTCCTTTCGGAGGTCGGTTCGTTTTGTCGGATGCCTCGAAGGCTGCGATGTCCTTTTCGAAGGGCTGCGGCTTGGTCTCCGCCGAGAACCCCGCGCCATGCGAGGCAAGCAGGAGAAGGCCGGTGAGGAGGAAGAAGGGTTTCATGGGGTGGACCACGGTTCGGATTCAGTCTGACTCAAGTCCACGTGGACCAGCAGCACGGATGCGCCGACCTACGTTTTGGTGGTCAGGACGAATGACATGTCGTGTTGGTGGAATCAGCGAGCATTGCCGGGAGGCGAGCCGAAACGACAGCCCGATTTCAGGGTGAAACCCAGAGCCGCGCGAGAGCCGTCGGCTGGAAGCCCGATGCGTCGGCACTGAGGCTCACGGCTACCTTGCAAAGATTCCCGGCCATCTTGGCGGACGTGACCTCCGCCTCAACGTGCGTGGCCGTGGGCCTGCGGTCCACGCCGGCAGGCGCGAGGCGGACCTTCTGGCCGGCCTTCAGCTTGCGCGCCCAGTCTCCGCCTTCTTGGAACAGGGTGAGCCGCACTTCCTTGCCGGCGACCGTGTCCACGTAGCCGGGCAGGCCTTCCTCCGCCATGCGCCGGGCGTGGATGGCCTTCTGCTCGGTCTGGAATTTCACGAGGCTTTCGTCGTCGAGAAAAACTTCCCACGCGACGCGCGTCTTGCCCTTGCCGACGCCGTGGGTCCGGGTCCGCAGCTTGTCGCCGGGTTTGATGTCGGCGAAGCCCGCGGGCGAACCAGCCTTCCAGTAGCGCGTGTCGGCGGCCGTTTCGATGACGACGTTGGTCTGGCGGATGAAGCTTTTGTCGAAGTTGGCCCAAGTGCATTCGACCGTCCGTTTCGCAACGTCGATCTTGTCCACGCAGAAATACTCTTTGTGGCCGTTCATCATGTTCATCTCGTCCTGGATGTAGGTGAGCCAGACCCATTCGCCCTTGTCGTTCTCGTGCACCCGGAAGATGGCGCGCTCGCCGACGCGGAAATCCTGCAGATCGCCAGAGGCCGCGTGGTGCAGCAGCTCGGAGAAGGGCAAGACGGTGAAGGACATCACCGAATCATCGCTTTCATTGCGAAACTTCCCCGTGCGCGTGGCGAAATCGAGGCTGATGAGTTCGCCCCACGGCCGACGCATTTCGCCGGTGCCCGTCGGGACTATGACCTGGCCGGGGATGATCTTGAGCTTGGGTTTCGCGGGCGCCTCGGACCACTTCCACGAAGTCAGCCCGTGTTTGCCATCGAGCTTCCGCCACACGACTGCCTCGGCGAAATGGTTCGTGCCATGGTCCTCGAGCTTGAGCGTGAGGCGGAAGTTTGTCCCGGCCACGACCTGCCGCTGTGCCTGCTCGACGCCGAGCAGCTTGAGCTTTGGGTCGCGCGTGCTGACGGCGAACTTCGCCGCCTCCAATACCTGCGCGTCGTTTCCGGCGGCAGCGGAGAAGCCGCCAGGGACCTGCGCGAAGCTTCCCGTCTGCAGAACGAGCAAAACCGCGAAGGCCACCTGAATTGAAAAACCGATCGGGGTTGTTCTCATCGTGTCTCGCTCATTCAAACTTCACCGCCGTGTTGGGCAGCAGCTTCTTCACCGCGGCCTGAACATCCGGGCTGAACGAATCCCGCCCACCGGGCACCAGTCGCAATGCTTTCAAATGTCCGAACTCCTTCAGCAGGGCGCGGCGCGCCTCCGGAAGCGGGATGCCTCCCAGTTCGAGGTTCTCGATCTGTTTCAACGCGGCGATCTGGCGGAGATCGTCATCGGTGGCCGCCCTGCAGTTGGTCAGGGTCAGACGTTTGAGGGCCCCAAGGGGCTTGAGGTAAGGGAGCGAGTCGGACTTGTCGAAGCCTTCGCCGAGCTGGAGGTATTCAAGCGGCAGCGCGGCGATGTGCTTCAGGCTCGCGGGCGTTGCGTTGGCCGTGCCGAGTTCGAGGCCCTTCAGCCGGGTGAGCTTGGCGAGAGCCGGCGCGCCCGCGTCGGTGAACTTGGCGTGGGCCAGCACGAGGCTTTCGAGCTGGGGGAAACGCTCGCAGATGAGGCGAAGCCCTTCGTCGTCGATGCTGCTCCCGCGGAAGCTGCATCGAGTCAGGCGCGTCCAGCCGGTGAACTTCGCGAAGGCGTGGCCCTTCATGGCGGTGCCGACGTAGGAGAAGGCTTCGAGGTTCGTGAGTCCGGCGAGGGTTTCGAGGCCGACGTCGGTGAGCTTGCCGTTATTCGTGAAACGAAGCGTCTTCAGTTTCGTGAGCCGGCCGAGCGGAACGATCCAGTCGTCGCCGGCTTTCGTGGAGATGATGTTGAGCGACTCCAACGACGCGATGTGGCCCAAGTGCTCGAAGAAGGCCGCGTCGTAGGGATCGGTCGCACGTTTGTCATGCGGGCCGGCGTTGGGGACGGCGAGGTCCACGAGGCGCAACGTGTCGAAGATCGGAAGCTCGCCGCCGGCGGCGACCTTGAGGCTCGCCGGTGTGGTGTTCGTGGTCTCGGTCTTTCCCTGGGCGCTTGCGACGGTGCGGATCGCGGCGTCGGCGTGCGGCCGCTGCGCCGCGGCGGCGAGAATGGCGTCGGCGTGGTCTAGCAACGCTTTCTTCAACGGGGCGCTGCCGGCGGTCGCGATGATGGCGCCGAGCTCCGCACGGGACGCGGCCTTCGAGAGGTCGAGGGTTGCGGCGGCGAGCTGGGAAACGAGCAGCCCAAAGACTGCAACGAAGGCGAGGCGGGGATGGGTTGGCATGGAGGAGGGGTGGTTTATCATTCGCGGCCGTAGAATTGTTCTTCACGCGGCAGCGCCATGACTTTCCAAGTGGCGGGATAGAAGCGGACAATCCGCTTCGGGCGGAAACCTTCGAGCAGCAGGTCGCACTTCACCTTGATCTGGACGCCGGCACCGCCGGGTTCGGCGGGAATTTTTTTGATGTCGAGAATGTTGCCGCCCTTCCGGTCGTTCACCGGGTCATAGGTCATCAGGCTGTCGCGGGCGACGGCGATGGTGCCCTTCGGCGCGGCGGGATTGTCTGCCTCCTTCGCGAGCGGCCAGCCGACCTTGTTGGAGGAAGTCAGTGTCAGTTCGTCGAAGAGCTTCTGGTCCACGCCGCCGAAGAAGGTGATGGTGACGACCTGCGCCTCGTCGTCCACGGCCTCGACCCAGCCCGGCAGGCCGCGTTCGCGGACGTGGTTGCGGTGCCGCTCCAACTGCTGCGCGGTGGCGAACGCGCGGGCCGGCTCGTCGAGCCAGATGTCGGTGATGCGGCCGGGGCCGTAGAGTGTGCCCCAGGTGAGGTTGAACAGGACGCCCTGGCCGGCTTGCAGCGATTTGAGTTCGCCGAATCCAGCGCCCTGCATCACCCGCGTGCTGGTGAGCAGGTCGAAGGTCTTCGATTGCCCGATGGCCTTGCCGTCGGCCTGGAGAGTTGCGGCGAGCTTCATCGTGGCGAGGTCAACGCTCTCGATCTTCCAGAGCTGCCCCTGGCGCGCGTGGAAGGTAAAATCGTCCTCCAACAGGAAGCACCGGCGGAACTCGAAGTCCGGCGTCTTCCGGTTGTAGGCGGTATCCGGGAGGGGCGACTTGTCGTTCGGATCCTTGAGATAGAACTGCCCGCGCAGGTGCGTGCCGAGCGGGATGTCCTGCAAAGCGGCCGGCGAGCCGTGGTAATGGATCGCGCCATACGGCAGCATTGTGGCGTCGAGCGGCAGGTCCCAGATGCCGCGGTCCTGGCTGTCGTCGCGGTCCACGCGGATCTGGAAGCGGCGCTCCAGATGATCCGAGCGGATCAGTTCACCCGACATGGCGTGCGCCGAGCCGGCGGGCGGGAACTTGCCCGGAACAAGCTGGAACCATTCGGGCGCGTCGAACTTGCCCTTGCCGTTCGCCGGTTTCTTGACGGAGGCGGGCCCGGCGGCATCGGTGCGGAACCTGGGCGCGTCATCAGCGTGTGCCAACGATGCGGCGATGAACAAACCTAGGCCGACGAGAAGCGGTCGCATGGCGGGACGAAATAGGGGGAACAGAATCATGGCGGCAGAATCTTCTTTCGCATCCTGAAAATGATTCTGGCTCATCCCAAGATCTGCGAAATGGGCGCGACGCTGTCCTGGAACTTCTCCGTCTTCACGTCCACGCGCTGGAGCATAGTGAGGAGCAGATTGCTGACTCGCGCGTTGTCGTCCACGGGGCGCGAGCAGACCTTGTAGTGGGCGGTGGCGTCGGCCACGTCGTATTTGCCGATCTTGGGCAGGTTGAAGTCCACGTGCGTGCCGTGTTTGTAGCCCAGCGCCTTTCCGCCGGCGAGGATGGTGGGGAGATTCGCGTTGCCGTGGCTGTGGCCGTAGGCCATGCCGCTTCCCCAGAGCACCTGCGTGGTGTCGAGCAGCGTGGCTTCGTTCTCCTTTTGCGCCTTCAACTGAGCAAGGAAGTAGCTGAACTGGTCGATGAGGAACGTGTCGGTCTGCGTGAGGCGGCGAAGCTGTTCGGGATCACCGTTGTGGTGCGAGAGGCCGTGGCGCGTCTGCGATATGCCGATCTCCGGAATGCCGCTGGTGTTGCCCTCGCTGCCGATGCCGCACGTGATCACGCGCGTCGAGTCGGTGCGGAGCGCCATCACCATCAGGTCATAGAAGAGACGGTAGTATTCGCCGGCCTCGGCCATGCTGAGCTTGCGCTGGAGACGGGCGGCCTGGTCGGCGGGGACCACGGGCTTGGGAACGTTCAGCCACTCGTCGGCGCGGCGGGTGCGCTCCTCGACCTGGCGCACGGCGGTGAAATACTCGTCGAGCTTCGAGCGGTCTTCGGTGCTGGCGTTCCTCGTCACGCGCTTCGCGTCGTCCGCGACCAGATCCAGGATGCTGCCGCGGCGGCTGAGACGGCGGCGGATGGTCTCCTTGCTGTCGCGCTCCACGCCGAAGAGCATGTTGAAAACTTGCTGCGTGTTCCGCTCGGCGGGAACCTGGATGCCGTCCTTGGACCACGCGAGCGACACGCCTTCGATGGCCAGTTCGAGCGAGGAGAAGCGCGTCGAGGTTCCCTGAACATCAGCCATGAGCTGGTCGGCGGAAACGGTGTTGCGGAACGCGCCGCCGTCGCCGGGAACGTTCGCGCCGGTGAGCCACACGCGCTCGCAGTTGTGGTGCTTGCCGATGACCATCGGGTGATGCAGGCCGCTGATCGGCGTGATGTCGGCCCGATGTTTCTCCAGCGACTTGAGCGGCGCGGTGAACTCGTAGTCCGCGCCGGCCTTCTGGATCTGCCAGGCGAGCGTGTTGACGCCGTTCGGGATGTAGAGAAACACGCTGCGCTTGGGCTTCGAAGCCGCGGGCAACGCCGCCATGCAGTCGAGCAGCGGCAACGCCATCGTTGCGCCGAGACCGCGCAGCATCTGGCGGCGGCTGATGCGCCATTTGTTGAGGATGAGGTTGCTCATGGGCGTGTGGCGTTGGCGGCGTTGTTTGGTCGGCGAAAGTTAACTGGGTTCGCGGCGTTCGACCGGGCGTTCAGCGTTTGGCAAACAGTTCCGAGGTCACAAACGCCTCAAGGATGTCCCGCAAGCGGTAGTCCTTCGCCTTGCCCGCGGCGGCGATGGCCTTCATCTCATCGATGTCGCCGAACGACACGGTGCGGCGCAGGCCGTAGGTGGCGAGCTTCTCGACGAACGCGGCGTTGAACGCGTCGAGGTCGGCGAGGAGCAGCTTCTTGAACTCCTCTGGCGTCTGGTAGGCGCGGCCATCGGGAAGCGTGCCGGAGGAATTCACCTTCGGATTCGCGCCGACGCCGTCGACGGCTTCCTCGGTGCGCCATCGGCCGATGGCGTCGTAGTTCTCAAACGCCAGTCCGAGCGGATCGATCTTCGCGTGGCACGCGGCGCAGTTTGGATCGTGGATGTGCGACTCCAGCTTCATCCTCAGGGTGGCCTTCGCCGAGTTGGTGGCGCTCGTCGGGATGGGCTCGACGTTCGGCGGCGGGGGCGGAGGCGCCTTGCCAAGGATGGACTCCGACAACCACACGCCGCGATGCACCGGCCGATGCCGCGTGCCGTCCGAAGTGAGCGAAAGGATCGCGGCCTGCGTCAGCAGCCCTCCGCGCTTGCTGTCCTTCGGCAGTGACACGCGCTGGAATCCATCTCGTGGCAGTCCGGCTTCCGGCAAGCCGTAGAACTGCGCCATCCGCTCGTTCATCATGCTCCAGTCGGAGTCGAGAAACTCGCGCAGCGTCAGTCCGCCTTGGAGAACTTCGCGGAAGAACGCCTTCGGCTCGCCGACCATGCTTTTCTCGAGATGCGCGTCGTAGTCGGGGAATATCTTCTTGTCCGGCGGGAACATGCCGACCTTGCGCAGGCGCAGCCACTGCGTCGCGAAGGAGTCCGTAAATCGCGCAGCGCGTCCGTCCTTCAGCATCCGCGCTACCTGCCGCGACAGCTCGGCCTTGTCGTGGAGCGTTCCTTTCTCGGCGAGCGCGGACAGCTCCTCGTCAGGCGTCGTGCTCCAGAGCAGGTAGGAAAGCCGGGTGGCGAGTTCCCAGTCGTTGAGCGTGGCGCGGTTGGCGGATGCGTCGCCCTCGGAGATGAACAGGAAACTCTTCGAGCAAAGGATCGCGAGCATCCCGGCCTTGACCGCGTCGCGGAACTTCTCCTTCACCGCCAGTTCGGCCTTCACGATGCCGACGTAGCCGTCGAGTTCCACCGCCGTCACCCGGCGGCGGAACGCGCGCCGCGCCAGCCGGCCGAGACCGTCGCGGACCTGCTCCATGTTGCCCTCTTCGCGCGGCATGTATTCGTCGCGGCGCGCCAACTCCCCGTCGGCGATGATCGGCCCGCGCCAGGTGATGGAGTCGATGATGAGGAATGGATGGCGGGGGCGGCCCTGTTCGTCCGTGAGCTTCAGCTGCCACGGGATACGGCCCATCTTGGTGCTGATGAACGGCGCGTCGCCGTGCCGGCCCGAACGCGGCAGGTTGGAAGGCCCGGGCACGTCGTTATAAACCTCGATCGTCGGCCTGCCTTTGGGCAGATGCGCACGGAAAGTCACCGTGATCGGCTGTTCCTCCGGCGCGACGATGTCCTGCTCGAAGAGCACGCGGTCCAGCTTGGCCTCATAGACCTTGAGCCGAGGGGCCCGGCCGTTCTCCGGCTTCAGGCCGCTGAGGGTGTAGCTGATCTCGTAGATGCCGGACTCCGGCAGCGGGTCTTTCAGGTTCGTGTAGCGGAAGATGTCCCCGGGCCACATCTCGTAGCGGACCTTGTCCAGCAGGCCGAGCTCGCGCAGATGCTCGCGGTGGTGTTCGCGCACCTGGTTCTCCTCGAAGGCGCGCTTGGTTCCGCCGAAGGGAGCGGGAGGCTTCGCAGCCTTTTTCAAGGGCGTGATGTCCGGGTAGGCCTCGTTGAGGATCGTCTCGGCCGCGGTGAGATACTTCTCGATGTTCGCCGGCGACAAGGTGAGCACCGAACCGATGCGCTCGAACCCGCGCCACTCCGGATCTTCGAGCAATGCGCCCGGATCGCCCGCGTCGTAGTGCACGCCGAGGAGGTCGCGCACGGTGTTCACGTATTCGTCGCGTGTGAGGCGGTTATAGGAGACCGGGCCGCGTGCGGCCATTCGCGCCGCTTCGCCGTTCTTCATCCGCGCCGACAACCATTCGACCGCCCTCGCGCGCTCCGCCGCCTTGGGCTGGACCTTCTCCTTCGTGGGAGGCATCTCGCCCGAATTGATGCGTTCCATGATCTCCAGCCACTGCGGCGTGTTTTCGAAGCCGACCTTGGTGGAGAGCGTGTCGATCCGGAAATCGCCCTTCTGCGTCTTCGCGTCGTGGCATTTCAGGCAATGATCCGCCAAAAACGGCTTCACGGCGCGGTCGAAATCAGCCGTAGCCGCGCCGCCGCCCGACCCGGAGGCGATGAATGCGAGGCACACGTAGACACGGAGTCGACGTTGAAATCGGTTGGACATGAGCCGGTAGTAGACGAAAAATATCCGATTCGATTCATGAACGCTTGCTAACCGGCCCGAAGTGGACCCGCGTGGCTTGCCGCTCGGAATGCTCGTCGGTCAAGTGCCCGTATACCTTTCCGATCAGGACACCGCCGTCCTTTTGCCCTACGACGAAGCCGAATGGAATAACTCGCCGCCTCGACCTCCGCGCCATCAGGGGTCCGATAGGAGCGCCGTTTGAGTCGTCCACGCCAGTATTGAGGATTGTCCTTGGAGGCTTTTGAGGCGATCGCACCCCGATTCCACTGTTCCGTTTTTGTTCCACTTTTTCGGTTCAGAGGAGTTCTTTCGAGTTCGGCAGGGTTCACTGGGTCGAGTTCATCTCGGATCATAGCCTGCTGATATAACACGACTTCGGCGAACGCCAACGAACTGGGGCGAGAATCCGTCGTTGAAACTACGAATCAGAAGGTTTCAGGTTCGATTCCTGACGGGTGCACCACTTCTCCTTCGGCGACTTTTCCTTGCCTCCTCCCGGATCGACCAACCACGGACAACTTGTTTTCCGGCTTCGAGTCACGACCCGCCAAAGAACCTTTTTGAATTCGGCGGGCGGCTTTCCCACACTGCGGCCGATGCCGACACCCAAACCGCGCACCTTGAACATGCCCTGCCCCACCATGCCGATCGTCATCGCCATCGATGGCCCGAGCAAAAGCGGCAAAGGCACCTGCGCGCTCGAATTGGCCCGGCACTACCAGTTCCTCCACGTCGACACCGGCGCGATGTATCGCCTGCTCACATGGCATTGCCTGGAAACCGGCGTCGACATCTCGAAGCCGGAGAAGGTCATCGAGACCTGCCTCACCTGGAAAACGGAGCTGAAGGTTCTCGACCATGAAGTCCGGCTCACCGTGAACGGCGCTTTTCCCGAGAAGGAGATCCGTGGCCCGGCCGTTTCGGACAACGTGGCCAAGGTTTCCCCCATGCCCGCCGTCCGCATCTGGATGATCCGCACCCAGCGCGAGTGCATCCACTTTGGCAGCCTCGTGGCCGATGGGCGCGACATCGGCACGGTCGTGTTCCCGGAGACGCCCTTCAAATTTTTCCTCACCGCCGACGAGTCGCTCCGCGAGAAGCGCAGCCTCCGCAAGGGCGAGGTCGCCAACATGAAAGACCGCGACGCGCGCGACGCCCAACGCAAATCCTCGCCCCTGTTGCCCGCCGCCGGCTCCATCATGGTCGACAACACCCACGACCATCCCGAGGTGACCATCGCCTTCATGAAGGCGCACATCGACTACAAGCGCGCCCAGCTCGGCCTTTGATCCGCGCCATGTCCGCCCCCGAGCCCATCGTCATCGCCATCGACGGCCCCAGCGCCAGCGGCAAGAGCACCAATGCCCGCGCCTTGGCCCAGGCGCTGGGGTTCATCTTCGTCAGCACCGGCGCGATGTATCGCGGGTTCGCCTGGTTCTGCCTGAAACAGGGCATCGATCTCGCCAGCACCCGCGCCATCGGCAGCGCGCTCAAGCGGTGGAAGGCCGAACTCGTCCTCGACCACGGCGAGGTGCATCTCGAACCGAAGGGCCAGCGCCGGACGAAGGACGAATTGGAAGCCTCCGAAACCGCATCCGCCGCCTCCAGGGTTTCCGCCGTGCCCGTGGTTCGGAAATACATGAAGGAGATCCAACGCGAGTGCATCCGCTTCGGCAGCCTCATCATGGAGGGGCGCGACATCGGGACGAATGTCTTCCCGGCCTCCGAATTCAAGTTCTACCTCGACGCCACGGACGAGGAACGCAACCGCCGCCGTAATCTGGGCAAACCAGTCGAGCCCAAACCCGAAGAGAAGTCCGCCGCTGCCGATGATTTGAAGGCCCGCGACAAACGCGACAGCCAGCGAGCCGCCGCACCGCTCATGATGGGACTCGGCGCGCTCCGCATCGACACCACAGGCCAGACGCCCGCCGAGACCACGGCCCTGATCCTCGCCGAAGTCGCCAAGCGCCAAGCGGCCTTGGCGCAATCCCGGAGGAAGGCCGCGTGAACTCCCACCGTTGTCGCATGTCCTTCAGCTATCGTGTCGGCTGGACGGTGTTCCGGCTGATCTACAGCACCTACTTCCGCTGGAAGATCGTGGGGCGTGAAAACGTGCCCTTGACCGGTCCGGTGATCTTGGCCGGCAACCACGCGAGCTTCATCGATCCACCGTTGATCGGCTGCGCGCTGTCCCGAGACATCAACTACCTCGGCCGCGAATCGCTCTTCCGCTATCCGGTCGTCGGCTGGGTCCTGCGTTCGTGGAATTCGGTCCCCGTCGATCGCGACGGCGGCGGCGCGCGCGGGCTGAAGGTCATCCTCGACCGGTTGCTCAAGGGCGGGGCCATCATCCTTTTTCCCGAAGGCACGCGGACCAAGGACGGCCGGCTCCAGCCCGCCCGCAGCGGCGTGGGCCTCACGGTCATCAAGTCCGAAGCCGTGGTCATCCCGGTCCGCGTGTTCGGAACCTTCGAGGCATGGGGCCGCCACATGACCTTGCCAAGGCCCAAACGGATCGGCGTCGTCTACGGCGCGCCGATGGATTTCTCTGCCCTCCGGTTGGAGGCGAAGGCCTGCGGCAAAGACCGGCTCAAGGCGATCTACCAGGAAGTCGCCGATCGCATCATGGCCGAGATCGCGAAGCTGGAGATGAAGTGGTGAATAGGTTCCGTGGCGCGAGTGGATCGCCGTCCCGGAATCGCTCACGGGAAATAGTTGGCGCTGGAAGCGCCTCAATGGAAAGGCCGGGGCCCCTTCGCTCCGCTTTACTTTGCGGCTTTTGCGCCTCCTTGCGGCCATCCACACTTCCCGCACATGAGCGACTACGACTTTCGCTTCGGTGGCATCGCCCGGCTCCATGGCCGGGATGGACTGGCGCGTCTGCGGGCGGCGCAGGTCACGGTCGTGGGCATCGGCGGCGTCGGCTCCTGGATCGTGGAAGCCCTCGCCCGCTCCGGCATCGGGGCGCTGACTTTGGTCGACTTGGATGAAGCCTGCGTCAGCAACGTCAACCGCCAGCTCCATGCGCTCGATGGTGCCATCGGTCGCGCCAAGGCCGATCTCATGGCCGAACGCGCCCGGGCCATCCAGCCCGAGTGCCGTGTGACCTCGGTCCTGGAATTCTTCACCGCCGACAACGCCCAACGCCTTCTCGGCCTCGACGGTTCTTCGCCGAAGCCTGCGTTCGTCGTCGATGCGATCGACAACGTGGCCAACAAGGTTCTCCTGCTGACGCTCTGCCACGCGAACGGCATTCCCGTCGTGACCTGCGGCGGTGCCGGTGGACGCCGCGACGCCACCCAGGTCCGCGTCGCCGACCTCACCCGTGTGACCCATGACGGACTGCTGGGCGATGTGCGCAAGCGCCTCCGTCAGAAACACGGGTTCCCGCGCGAAGGACAGCCGTTCGGCATCGACGCCGTCTTTTCAGCCGAACCGCAGGTCTTCCCGCAGGAGGACGGCTCCGTGTGCGCCAATCGGATCGAAGCAAAGGAAGGCGAAAGCCTCCGGCTCAATTGCGACCGGGGCTTCGGCTCCGCGGCCTTCGTCACGGGGACGTTCGGTTTCGCGGCCGCCGGCGTGGTCGTGCGGAAGATCGCGGATACGCCGGCAAGTTGATCCGCAGGTTTGCCAGACGGCGGCGTCCCGTGTCTGCTCGCGCCATGCCCAGCTCGACCATCCGAACCGGTTTGGCTCTTCTATTGGTTATCGCTGGTTCCTCGGGCCATGCGGCCGAAGGACTCGCCGCCAAGTTCCCCGGCGATGTCGGCATCACGTCGCATCCGTCGGTGCTCTTCACCGAGGATTTTGAATCCGGCTCCATGAAGAAGTGGGACCAGGTGCGTGGCCCCGTCTCCATCACCAACGCCGCGCCGCACGGCGGCAACCTCTGCGTCGAAATGCCGATGGAACGCGGCAAGAACACCGGAGCCGACGCCATCAAGTGGTTCATGCCCGGAGCGGACCGCGTGCATGTCCGCTTCTACGTGAAGTTCTCCGAGGATTACTCCTACAACCACCACTTCGTCTGGCTCGGCGCGAACCAACGGACAAACAAGTGGTCCGCCTTCGGCAAGGCCGGGCGCAAGCCGGACGGCACCTATTACTCGGCAGGAATGGAACCGTGGTTCGCTTGGGGCAAGAATCCGCCTCCCGGCGAGGTCAACCTCTATACCTACTACCTCGACATGGAGCGCGACCCGAAGATGGACAAGTATTGGGGCAACGGCTTCTTCCCGCCCGGACCGGGCAAAGGCCGGGCTGCTGGCAAGGACCGCGTCATTCCGCCACTCGGCCAATGGCAGTGCTGGGAATTCATGATCCAGGCGAACACCGCGCCCGACAAAGCCGACGGCAAACAGGGCATGTGGGTCGATGGAAAAATGGCCGGGGAATTCACCGGCATCCGCTGGCGGAGCGACATGGACCTGAAGGTGAACTGTCTCTGGCTGGAGCACTACGGCTTCGATCCCGGCGACCCCACGAAGCAGTATTGGAAGGACCGCCAGACCGTGTGGTTCGACGACATCATTGTGGCGAAGGAATACATCGGACCGAAGACGGCGCTGTGAAAATTGGTGCGATACCAGAGACTTTCTTCAATCATCCACTGGAATTCCATGAAAGCGTTGCCCCGTCTGCTCCTATTCGCCGCCACTTCATTCTTCGTCGGCTCTGCGGTCCAAGGCGCCACCGAGTTTCCTTTCAACGAAGCCGCCCGCATCGCGCCGACGAACGACACGTCGCTCAAGGCGATGCGCGGGATCGTCGAACGGTTCACGACCGACCGGGAGGCGTTGGAGCGCTACTACAACATCCGCTGGTCCGATGCGCGGCGGGAACGCCTCGGGCAGTTTCTCGACGAGCGTTCGCGCACGCTCGACGCGGTCAACTTCGCCGCGCTCGACCAGGAAAGCCGCATCGACCATCTGCTCTTGCGGAACGAAATCCGTTTCCAGCGCCAGGAACTGGACCGTCAGAAGAACCAGCAGCAGGAGGTTGCGGGAATGCTTCCTTTCGCGCGGGGCATCGTCTCGCTGGAAGAGGCGCGCCGGAAGATGGAGCCGCTCGATTCCGCCAAGGCCGCCCGCACCGTGACCGATCTCCGCGGGCAGATCGCCGACGCCCAACGTAAGCTGGAAGAGACGTTGAAGGATACGAAGTCGACCAACGCCACTGGTAAGGTCCTCGGCAATCGTGCCGCCCGGATGATCGACGAGCTGCGCCGATCATTGCGAACGTGGAACACTTTCTACTCCGGCTATGATCCGGAGTTCTCCTGGTGGATGAAGAAGCCGTTCGAAGATGCGGACAAGGCGTTGAACGACTACGCCGGAGTCATCCGCAAGAAGGTCGTGGGCGCCGTCGACGGTGAGGACGATCCCGTGGTCGGCGATCCCATTGGCCGCGAGGCGCTGCTGGCCGCGCTCCAGCACGAGATGATTCCCTACACGCCGGAGGAGTTGATCAAGATCGCCGAGAAAGAGTTCCAGTGGTGCGAGAAGGAATACAGACGGGCCGCGCAGGACATGGGCCTCGGCGACGACTGGCGCAAGGCGCTGGAGAAGGCGACGCAGAACTACATGAAGCCCGGCGAACAGCCGAAGCTCATCCGGCAGCTCGCGGACGAGGCGGTGACGTTTCTGGAGGAGCGCAACCTCGTGACCATCCCCACGCTGGCGAAGCAGCTCTGGCGGATGGAAATGATGACGCCCGAACGCCAGAAGGTGAACCCCTACTTCACCGGCGGCGAGGTGATCTCCGTCTCCTTCCCCACCGACGGCATGGGCCACGAGGAGAAGCTCATGAGCCTTCGCGGAAACAGCATCCACCTCTGCCGCGCCACGGTGCACCACGAGCTGATTCCCGGGCACCATCTCCAGCTCTTCATGGCCGCACGTTTCCGCACGCACCGCGCCGAGTTCCGGACACCGTTCCTCGTGGAAGGCTGGGCGCTGTATTGGGAGATGCTGCTGTGGGATCTGGGTTTCCCGAAGACGCCCGAGGACCGCGTCGGGATGCTCTTCTGGCGTTCGCATCGCTGCGCCCGGATCATCTTCTCGCTGAAGTTCCACCTCGGGCAAATGACCGCGCCGCAGGCCATCGACTTCCTCGTGGAGCGCGTCGGCCACGAACGTCGCAACGCGACCGGCGAAGTCCGCAGGTCCGTCGCCGGCGACTACGGCCCGCTGTATCAAGCCGCTTACATGCTCGGCGGCCTGCAGATCCGCGGACTCAGGAAGGAACTGGTCGAGACAGGCAAGATGACCGACCGCGACTTCCACGACGCGATTCTGCGCGAGAACGCCATCCCCATCGAATTCATCCGCGCCAGCCTCGGCGGCCAAACACTGACCAAGGACTTCGCGTCGCAGTGGCGGTTCTACGACGTGAAGTAAGGGCGGCTTAGGCTCGCACCCGATAGACCCGTTTCGCGTTGCCTGAGAGATACGCCTGCGTCGCAGACGCGCCCTTGGCTTCGACGTAGCCGCGAACGATTCCCAAGACGGTTTCGTAGCGGGCGAAACGAAGGCTGACGGGCCAGTTGCTGCCGAAGATCACGCGGTCTTCGCCGAAGCGTTCCCAGATCGCATCGAGCACCGGCTTGTAGAACGCAGTCTCGGCGGGCGCGTCGCCGTTGGTGCGGCCGGTGCCTTCGACGAGCCCGCTGCCTTTCATGAAAACATTCCGGTGCGCAGAGCACGCCGACAGGCCTGCGAGCCAGGCTGCGGGCGGAGCCTGGCCGTCGACGCGGACATTGGCGCAGTGATTGATGACGATGCGGAGATCCGGCAGCGCCTTCGCGATCGCCGCGACGGAAGCGAGGCCGTCCGTCCCGACGTTGACGTCGAGACTGAGATTGCGAGCGGACAACAGACGGAGGTTGGCCATCGTCGTCGCATCGTCGGGCTTCAGCGGACCTTCCCAAGTGCCGGCGCGGATGCCGCGGAACATCGGGTTCTCAGCGAACCGCGAGAGCTGTTCCGCGAAGCCCGGGCGGGCCGGTTTGAGGTGGCCGACGACTCCGAGAATCGGGGCTCCTTTCGCGGCATGGGCGAGGACCCATTGATTATCCTCCTCCAGGGTGCTGGCTTCCACCACGACGGTTCCGGCCACGCCGAGGGGTTTCGTCAGCCGGGCGAATTCGTCGGGCAGGATCGGGCGATAGAGAACGTCGTCGCCCTTGGGGGGCCACAGCACGCCTTGCGGCCGCGTCGGATCGTAGAAGTGCGTGTGCGTGTCGATGATGCCGATGGCGGCGGTGGACGGAGACGTGGCGCAACCGGCGAGCGTGGCGGCCAAGCCGGCCGAGGCGGCGAGGAATTGTCGGCGGTTCATCGGGGAGTGCATGGCGACGTTATGATCCAGCGGCGGGGCGCGCACAAGCCAGGTGCGTCCCGGATAGGAGGTCGTGCAAGACTGTCATGGAAGCGGCCGCGTGGGCCCGTTAGATTGGCCGTGTTCCCGGAGCGGCGATCACCGTCCGTTCCATCATCCGAAACACCGAACCATTTTCAGCACCATGCCCAATCCCTGGACCGGCAAAGGCAACCCCTACACCCGCCAAGAAGTTCGCGACCGCCTGATGAGCACCATCAAGAAAGGCGACGCCATCATCGCCGGTGGCGCGGGCACGGGCATCAGCGCCAAGTTCATCGAGAAGGGCGGGGCCGACCTGATCATCATCTACAACAGCGGCCGCTTCCGCATGATGGGCCATGGGTCCACCGCCGGCATGATGGCCTATGGCGATGCCAATGCCATCGCCATGGAGATCGGCGAATACGAGGTGCTGCCCGTGGTCGAGGAATGCCCGGTGATCTGCGGCGTCCACGCCACCGACCCGCGCCGTCGCATGTGGCACTGGCTCGGCAAGGTGAAGGAGATGGGCTTCAGCGGCGTGAACAATTTCCCCACGCACACGATCGTCGACGGCCACTTCCGCGGCGTGCTGGAAGAGACCGGGATGAGCGTGAAGAAGGAATACGAGATGGTCGCGCTCGCGCGCCGCATGGACCTCTTCTCCATCGTCTATGTGGGTTCGCCCGAGGAAGCCGTGGAGATGGCCAAGGCCGGCGCGGATGCGATCATCGCCCATGTCGGCACCACGGTCGGCGGCAGCATCGGCGTGAAGAGCGCGGTCAAGAGCTGGGATTTCACCATCCAGCGCACCCAGGAAATCATCGATGCGGCCCATCGCGTGCGGAAGGACATCTTCTTCCTCTGCCACGGCGGCCCGATCAACACGCCCGGCGACGCGGACCGCGTCTTGAAGCACACCGACGCCGTCGGTTTCGTCGGCGCCACCAGCTTGGAGCGCATGGGAATCGAAGCCTCGCTCACGAACCTGACGAAGGAATTCAAGACCTTGAAGGCGCCCGCCGCGAAGAAGTTCGGGAAGAAGAAGTAGGCCAAGCCAATGATCTCGCAGATGGAAATGGATTTGCCCGGATTCTTGTTGGGCATCGTTTTCTATCTGGTTACCTGTTTAGCGGCTTGGCCTGGCTGGTTCATCGGTGGAATTGTTGCCGTGATTGCAGGCTTAGTTGCGGTGCGCTTCCTTTTGGGCCGGAGCCGGAATGCAAAGCTGATCCTGGTCTGCGTCGTAGTTCTGCCCGCCGTTGGGCTCTGGGTCTTTGGCGGTGAAGTCCGTGGCAGGCGTGGAGTAATTATGCCCAAAGGCTTTGCCGCCATTGAAGCCGCGGTTCTGAACGCCTTGGCGACTGCGGTCGGCTGGGCTTGGGTCAGGAGTTCTCCGACGAGGAAGATATGATGCTATCGGCGTGTTTGACCGGCGGATCGAAGCGAAACTAGAGTCACATCATGAGCGAAGCCGGAGATGTGATGCAGCAACCGATCCGCAAATCGGTCGGCCGCCCGCCGTCGCCGCGCAAAGTCCTCTGGCAGCTTGAGCAGATCCGCGAGTTTACCCGAAAGCACACCCATGGAAAACCCGCCATCGCCGAAGGAGACGCTCTCCCAGTTCGAAAAGTTGTTGGCCGACCTCGCCCGGGCGGGAGTTGACTTCGCGGTGGTCGGCGGCGTGGCCGTTGTTCTGAATGGATTCAACCGCAACACCAACGACGTCGATATCCTCGTCGATTCCGATCCCGCGAACCTCACCCGGCTGTTGGACTATCTGAAGACCTGGGGCGAAGGCTGGGCGCGGGAGCTTGGCATCTCCGACTTCAACACCACCGAAATGGGCTCGATCCGGATACACGAGGAGTTCGATCTCGACGTGTTCGTGCGGATGCGTGAGCGGTCATTGAACGATTTCCGGCCTCGTTTGCGTTTCCTCCAGAGCGACGATGTCCGCATCCCTTACCTGTCAGCCGAGGATTTGATCTACTGCAAGGCGACCTCGTGGCGTGAAAAAGACCAGCTCGACATATCCGCGCTGAAGATCGTCATAGACCGCGAATCGAACCGCTCGAAATCCTGAATCGCCCATGCCAAAACACCGCTTCATCACCACCGCCGAGGCCTTGAAGGAAGACTTCAAGGGCCGGACAAACTATTGGCTCGTCCACACCGAAGTCTGCGAGGCGAAGGACCTCCAGATCTGCCGCGCCGTGTTGCCTGCGGGTGAAGGCCACAACTTCCACACCCATCCCGAACTGGAAGAAGTCATCTACGTGCTCGAAGGCGAAGTGGAGCAATGGGTGGAGACCGAGAAGCGTCTGCTGAAGGTCGGCGAAGTGGCGCACATTCCGAAGGGCATGGTCCACGCGACCTTCAATCCTTCGTCGAAGGACGCCGTGATCCTCGCGGTGCTTTCGCCAGCCGCCTATGCGGGGCCGTTCGCCGTGGATGTCAGCGGCGAAGAGCCCTGGAAATCGATCCGATAAGATCGCTCGTCGGCCCTACTTCCCGGCGATGCTGTCGAGTTCCTTGTTCCGGCGGTTGCCGGGACTGTCGGCTGTGGCGAGGGGTTTGCCCGCGCCGGAGGTGGGTTTCATGAGCAGAACGGCGAGATGGCGGTTGAGCTGCTGGCCGACCAGCGATTTCTTCATGACCGTCTGGTTGATGGAACCGAAGCGCGGGAAGAAATCGCTGCCGAAGTTTGCCTCGCTCTGCTTGAGGGACGCGTCGAGTTCGCCCTGGGTATACTGCCGCGAATTGATCAGTGCGGTGATGGCGATAAGGATGAGCGCGTAGCGGACGCAGCCGCTCATCATGCCGAGGTAGTATTCCCCCTTGCCGAAGAGTTCGCCGCTGGTGAGGCGTTCGCCGAAGCGCCGCTTGACGGTCGAGAAGACCGTCGTGATGGCCGCGGCGATGGCCAGGTAGGCGATCACGTTGCACCAGAGCTGCCCGATGGGCATGAACTGGTATAGCTTCGCGCCGAGCGGGCCGTAGCCGAACGCGCCGCCGACCACGATGGCGGCCCATTGGGCGAGCAGGAGCATTTCGCCGGACATGCCGAGTCTTCGACCGCGGACGACGCCCACGATGAGGAGGGCGAGCGCGACGATGTCGAACCAAGTAAGAGAGAGGCCTTTCATATCAATGCCGACCCGGACGGCATTGCGAGCCGCAAGGGTCGTTCCATTCTCACCGGGTTATCGGCAGGCCGGGCCGAGGGGTGAAGCAGCTCTCTGAATCGCCTCTTTCTCGTTCTCATTCTCATTCTCGGCCGCGATTGATTCGCCGGGAATTTTCTCAATGGCGAGGAGCAGGACGAGAAAGAGGAAGACTACGATCAGGAGCAGGACGAAACGCCCCTTACTGCGCGTTTTCGGTGACGATGCGCTTGAGGTTGGAAACGCCCAGTTCCAGCAACTCGGCGTTGGCGTAGAGTTCGCGGTTGAGCTTCGGCTGGGGGATCTTCGCGATGTCCCGCTGGCGTTCGAGTTCCAGCACGCCGAGCGAGTCGAGGGCTACCGGATCCTTGCTGAACCAGAGCTGGTTCAACGGCACCGAGTAGTGCAGGAGGCTGCGTTGTTCGCCCTGGTATTGGCAGATCAGCGCGTCGGTGATGTAGAGCGCGCCCTTGTCGGCGATCTGCGGCTGGCCGAAGAGCTCGGGGAGCGCGGTGGCGAGGCGTTCGCCGTTGCCCTCGAAGCGGAGGATGTTGTCGGCGCTGCCGAGGCCAAGGCTGGTGAGGTGGCCGGTGATGCTCGCCTCATTGTGGTTCAGGAGCGGCGTGATGCTGATGACCTTGGTGAAATCCTTCGTGACGAGTTCCGTGAGATGGGAGCGCCGGCTGACGGTGGTGTCCTTGCGGCCGAATTCGAGATCGCCGAACAGCAGGTTGCCGAGGACGGAGTTCTCGTAGGCCACCTTCTCGTCGAAGCCCCGGTCCACGGACGACGCGAGCCCCACGCCGAACTGTTCCGCCAATACGCCGAAGCCCGCAGCCCGAAGGTCGCCGATGCGGCGGTCCCATAGGGTGATGTTCGTCGCGGGAACGCCGGCCGCGATCAGACCGCGGACGACCGAGGCCACGACGGGGATCCGCGTCCCGCTGTCGGATCCAGGCGCGGAGTAGACCTTGATGCCGATCCGGTCGTTCGTCTTCACGAGGCTGTGCCAGGCCTCCGTGGCATTGAGCTTCTGCGTCAAGCGGACGAGGCCCCGGCCTACGAGCTGGTCGACGACTGCGGGCACGGGGCGGAGCACCTCGGTCGCGCCCGCGTCCTGCGCGATGACGACCTTGGCCGAGCCCTGCGACGGGCTGGACGAGGCGAAAGAAACAGCGGCCCCCGCCGACGAGCCGAGGCTCAACAGCGCGGACACCAGCCAAACCAATCGATGAATCCTGACTTTGCTCACGTTCTAGGTGCGTTCCTTGACACCCCCGATGTCGGGTGTTAACCAGCCGTTACGATGCAGGCCACCCGTGATTTCAACGGTTTCACCCGATTCCTCGCGATCGGCGTGATTGCCATGGGCATCGCGTCCGGCTGCATGCCGCCCGGACCGGCGGCGCTGCTCAAAGGTGAACGCCTTCTCCGCGAAAACAAGACCGCCGAAGCGGTCGTCGCGTTCGAAGAAGCCGTGAGGATCATGCCCGGCACCGCCCAGGCCTGGAACCATCTCGGCCTCGCGCACCATCGCGAACGCGACGTCGCCAAGGCCGCCCATGCGTATCAGAAGGCGCTGGATCTCGACCGCAACCTCGCCGTGGCCCGGTTCAATCTCGGCAGCCTGTTCCTCGAATCTGGGAACAACGCCGCCGCCGCCGAAGCCTTCACGACGTTTTGCACACTTCAACCCCTGGTCGGTGAAGGCTGGCTACGGCTTGGACAGGCGCAGGTGCGGCTCGCGGCCGCCACGCCCGGACCGACCGATCGGCAACGTCTCGCCGAAGTGGCCCGCCGCAACCTCGAACACGCGCCCGATTCGGCGGACAAGGCGAACGCGTTGGGACAGTTGCTCGCCCTGCGCGGAAAGTATCGCGACGCGGCGGAGGAATTCAGCCGGGCACTGACCCTGCAGCCGGATCTCGCATCGGCCGTGATGAACCAAGCGGTCGTCCTCCAGCAAATGGGCGACCGGCGCGGGGCCCTCCAGCGATACCGGGATTACCTCAAGATGGCGCCCGGGTCTCCGCAGTCCGCCGGAGTCGAGGCGCTGGTGGCCACGCTCGACCGCGAGCTGAATCCAGTGCCGCTCGTCGTGGCGGTCGCCACCAATCCTCCCGCGCCGACGGTGGTTCGCACCGCGTCGCCGCCTACGACGGTGGCGATCCAAGCCAAACCTCCGGCCGTCGTTTCCAAGCCGCCGGTCGCATCAAATCCTCCCCCAGTCGTCGTCAAGCCCACGCCTGCCAACAACGTCGTCGTGCAGGTGCCGGCGAAACCCGTCGTCGCAACAAACATCGCTCCGGTCGTTTCCGCCGCCCCGCTGACGACCGTCACTCTCGAGGAGGAAGCTCCGATCAAGTCCGCCGTCGACGGACCGCGCCGGTCGACCAGCTCCGAGGTCGTCTCGAAGCCGACGGTGTTGCCGAACGAGCCAAACCTCTCGGGCCTGACCAATCCCCCGACGAAGACAACGGCCGCCGCTGAGGATCGCTCCAAGAATCCGGGCTTCCTCAAGAAGCTGAATCCGACCACGTGGTTCTCCGGAAAGAACAAGGCCCCGAAGCAAACGGCCTCGGCCAAATTGCCCTCGCCGACGATCACTTCGGCGCCGGCGACCAATGCTCCGACGCCCGCCCCGGTCTCCATTCCTCCTCCCAAGCCGGTGTATCCACGCTACGCCTACCCTGTCCGGATGGCGCCCAACGCGGGAAACCGCGAAGAAGCCGAGAAGGTCTTCGCGGCGGCCGTGGTGGAACACCGTGCCGGCCGGGAAGTCACCGCGGCGGCCGGTTACCGACAGGCGCTGCTGCTGGATCCGTCCTATTTCGAAGCCTACTACAACCTGTCCCTCACCCTCGCTGGCACACCGTCCGGGGCGGACGCGCTGAAGCAGGCCGAGACGGCCGTGGTGCTCTATCCGCAATCATCGGCCGCGCGCCTGCACTTCGCCCTGCTCTTGGACCGTGCCGGGTATGCGACGGATGCCGCCGCCGAGCTGGAGAAGATCGTCGCGGCCGAACCGGCCAACGCGAACGCCCATCTCTCGCTGGGCAACCTCCTCGCCCAACGCCTCGCGGAGCCGGCCAAGGCCCGCGTGCACTACCTCAAGGTGCTGGAGCTCGATCCGAAAAATTCCCAGGCCAGCGCCATCCGCTTCTGGTTGGCGACACCGCCGATGTGACATCCGGCCCAGGCCGGGGCGCGCCAGTTGCCAAGCGGCTGCCGTCCCTCCAGTCTCACGCCCGTTCGGGGTCCGGCACGCGGTGGGAGTTGGAATGGGTCCAGGCATCATTCCCATGCGCCGTGGCCGCTCTCTTGATCATCCTGTGCCACTCGCCAACAAACGCACCCGCATCGTAGCCACCCTTGGACCCGCCAGCGATTCGCCGGCCACGCTCAAGGCCCTCATCGCCGCCGGACTCAACGTCGTCCGCATCAATTTTTCCCACGCGAAATACGACATCATCTCCCGCAACATCCGGCTGATCCGCGAGATCAGCGAGGATCTCGCCACGCCGGTGGGAATCCTGGGCGACCTGCGCGGACCGCGCATCCGCGTCGGCGAGATGACCGACGGGTCGATCATCCTCAAAACCGGCGACGACATCGTGCTGACTCCCCAGACCATCCTCGGCACGCCCGAACGGATCGGGGTCTCGTTTCCGAAACTGGCCGGCGATGTCGAAGAGGGGACGCTCCTGTTGCTCGACGACGGCAATCTCGTCTTGGAAGTCCGCGAACGTATGGACGGCGACGAGCTGCGTTGCCGCATCGTCCAGGGAGGATCCCTCTCGAACAACCGCGGCATCAACATCCCCGGCCGACGCGTCAGCCTGCCGTCGTTGACCGAGAAGGATCTCGCCGACGTCGACTTCATCGTGAAGGAGAAGTTCGACTTCGTGGCGCTCTCGTTCGTGCAGACGGCGGACGATGTGCGCGGGCTCAAGAGCCATCTCCGCGCACTCGGCGCGGACATTCCGGTCATCGCCAAGATCGAGAAGAAGAGCGCCCTCGATGACATCGAAGCCATCGTGCAGGAAGCCTACGGCGTCATGGTGGCGCGCGGGGATCTGGCGCTTGAGATGAGTCTTCCCGAAGTGCCCATCGCCCAGAAGAAGATCATCAACGCCTGCCGCACCACGGCCACGCCCGTCATCACCGCGACGCAGATGCTCGAGTCGATGACCCATAACCACAAACCGACCCGCGCCGAAGTCACCGACGTGGCCAACGCCATCCTCGACGGCACCGACGCCATCATGCTTTCGGGCGAATCGGCCATCGGCAAATACCCGGTGGAAGCCGTCGCCACCATGTCCGCCATCGCGCGCCGCACGGAAGACGCCCTGGACCGGGGCGAGCTTGGCAAGTTGACCGAACCGCAGCAGGTCGACTCGCTCCGCAGCTCCGTTGGCCAGGCCAACCGCGACATTTCCCGCCGGATGAAATGCGCGGCGATGGTCGTCTACACGCTTTCCGGCGCAACTGCCCGCTGGGTCCTGAGCCATCGTCCGGAGACCCCCGTGCTGGCGTTGTGCCCAACGAACGCCATCCGCCGCCGGCTCACGCTGTCGTGGGGTGCCCGCTCACGCCTCGTTCCCGCGGTCGAGACGTTGCGCGAGATGCGCCAGTCGGCGCTCGAAGCCGTCGTGGCGGAAGGATTGGCGAAGTCCGGCGACCTCGTGACCATCTCTGCCGGCCAGCCTTTCGGCGAACCGGACAATACGAACCTGCTGATGATCGAGCGGGTGCCGTGAGTCTTGGTTCGGAAGCGAGCGGATGAACCTTGGCCGCGCACGGCCTACGACTCGGTGGGACGTGTCAGCTACACGGTCGATGCGCAGGGCAATACCAACGCCTTCGCCTACGACCTCGTCGGACGCCGGATCGCCGTGACCAACGCGACCTATTCGCCGATCCAGAGCGTCACGTGGACGGCGTATGACGAGGATGGCCGCGCCTTCGCCTCGACCAACGCCCTCGGGCAGGTCAGCCGCACCCGCTACGATTCTCTGGGCCGCGCCGTCGCCCAGCTTCTGCCCGCCGTCAATCCCGCCACCGGCGAAGCCCTCCAGCGCCAGACGGTCTACGACGCCATGGGACGCCGCGCCCAGGAGATCGCCGAGGACGGAGTGATCACGGCCTTCGGTTACGACCTTCTCGGCCGGCTCACGATGGTGACCAACGACTACACCGGCAGCAACCAGGTGGTCACCGCCTACGGCTACGACGCCTCCGGCAACCAGACCACCCAGACGGATGCGCTGGGCCGTGTGACGACGTTCACTCACGACCTGATGGGCCGCCGCATCGGCCGCTCGTTGCCGGGAGCCACCGCCATCGACGGCGCGACGTTTGACCAGATCGGACGCACCGCCTGGCAAACGAACTTCAACGGCTACCTCATCACGAACAGCTACGATATCGCCGGACGCCTGAAGGAACGCTGGGTCCGCGACACGAACGCCTCGCCCAACTGGGTCAAGGTCGAGGACAACACCTACGACGATTACGGCCGCCGCACCCAGCGTGTCGACGAGGCGGGCACATGGACGTGGCTTTACGACAGCCGGGGACGCGTCCTCACCAACAGCGGCCCCTCGGGAGCCATAGCCTACACCTACGACAGCCTGGGCGCCGTCACGGGCATCGCCTCGACCAACCTGAACGAGGCGTCGATGAACTACACCCATGACCTGCTGGGCCGGGTCTCCGCAGTCTCTGGTGTCCTTGGCATCCAGGCCGACTACCGCTACACGCCGGTCGGCAGCCTCGGCGGCATCGCCTACGGCAACGGCGTCTCCAACCAGTTCACCTACGACTCGCGGATGGCCGTCACGAATATCGCCTGGAAGAACGGCGGCACCACGCTCCGGCGCTACCAATACACCCGCGACCTCCTCGGGCAACGCACCCGCGACCTCGAACACGACAACGCCGGAAGCACGCTCCGTGATCTGACCTACCTCTATGACACCCGTCGTCGGGTCACCAACAACACCGATTCTGTCTCGTCGGCCGGAAGCACCAAGGGTGATTTTGCCTACGACAAAGTCGGAAACCGCGTCCGGATGGATATCAAGCGGCACAACGGAACTTCTTTCGACAACTTCAAGACCGAAGGACATCTGTTCGATACGAACGACTTTTTGGTCATCGTCACCAACCTGCTCACCACTGACATCGTCACGCCCACCTATGACTTGGCGGGCAACACTCGGGAGTTCAACACCACCAATTTCCTTTACGATTGGGCCAACCGGCTGACGAACGTCTACGATGGCGGCGGTAACATCCGGATGGTCTACGACGCCGACGGCCGCCGCGTCCGCAAGGAGCATTACAACGGCAACACCAACCTGTTCCTCATCGACGACCGCAATCCCACCGGCTGGTCCCAGGTCATCCAGGAAACCACGGTCACCAGCTCCGCCACCACCGTCTCGGGCTACTGGGTCTACGGGCTCCAGCGCATCGCCGGCGCCGTCAATCCCACCAGCACCGCTTCCATCCGCTACTACGGCTACGACGCCCTCGGTTCCGTCCGGTTCACCACCGACAATCCGACAAGTGGCTCCGTCAATCTGGACAGCCTCTTCAACTACGACTCCTACGGTCGCATAACCGTCTCGTCCGGCGCGGGGGCCTCCAACGAACGTTTCCGATACACCGGAGAGGAGTGGGACAAAGAACTGAACCTCTACTACCTGAGGGCAAGATACTACTCACCCGAATTTGGGCGGTTCTGGACCATGGACTCCTACGAGGGCAACCAGTCCGACCCGCTCTCCCTCCACAAATACCTCTATTGCCACGGGAACCCTGTTAACAGCCCGTCAAAGAACGGGTGTTTTGGAGCGGCGTGACGGATGCGTATGATGGCTTGGCCTGGGATGGTCCGGAGAAAGTTGTGGGAGAGCGGCGGACGAGACGGGCGACCAGGGCGGCTATCCGGGACCACAGGCGCAAAA
>CANJSG010000018.1 GCA_947476875.1 Verrucomicrobiota bacterium
CTGCTGGCCTGCATCTTCGACCTCTTCGACGGGCGGGTCGCGAGGATGATCGGCGTGGAAAGCCCGTTTGGCCGCGAGTTCGATTCCTTGGCGGACGTGGTTTCGTTCGGGGTGGCTCCGGCGTTCTTGGTGCACCGCGTCGTGTTGGCCGACCTTTTTCCCGAGCACACCCAGATTGGTTGGCTCATCGCTTCGGCCTACCTGCTGTGCGGGGCGTTTCGTTTGGCGCGTTTCAACTGCCTGGCGACGATGGCGGGCGGCGGTAGTGGGAAGGAGTTCCTGGGATTTCCGATTCCGGCGGCGGCCGGCCTGGTGTCGTCGCTGACGTTGCTGGTGATCCAGATGAACGAGAAGGAACGTTCGCTCGGGAACTGGAACTACATGCTGGGCGCGGTGCTCGTCATGTTGTCCGTGATGATGGTGAGCACGGTGAAGTATCCGAGCTTCAAGTCCCTCGGGTTTCGTTCGCGCAGCACGTTCCTCAAGACCATGCTGGGCGCGCTCATGGTCGGCAGCCTGGTGATCTTCCGGGAGAAGCTCCTCTTCTACGTCCTGCCGGCGACCTTCACGCTGTATCTGCTCTGGGGGTTCGTCCGGACCCGCGTTTCGCGCAAGCTGCGTGACGATGTCGAGGAGGATGAAGACGACAACGACGACGAGGGCGAGGGCACGCCGGCCGGGAAATCGTAATCCAAATGGATCATTTCCAGCAGCTCATGGTCACCTGGGGCATCGGCCTCGCGGTGGGATTCGCGATCTGCATCCCCGTCGGACCGATCAATGCCTCGATCGTCAAGGAGGGTGCCCGCCGGGGTTTCTTCTGGGCCCTGATGATCGGCCTCGGGGCGACGGTGATGGAGATCATCTACTGCGCGATGGCCTTCGCGAGTTTCGCCGCTTTCTTTACCAGTCCCAACATTGTGGCGGTCATGGAGCTGGGGAGCTTCTGCCTGATGTTCTTCCTCGGATTGAAATACCTGCTGACCCCCGGAGTGCCCAAGGAACCGCACAGCGCGGAAATCGTGCAGGAGAAACTTCACCCGCACTCCGCTTTCATGATCGGTTTCGTGCGGACGATGGGCAACCTCGGCATCCTGCCGTTCTGGATCGCCATCGCGGTGTTCTTCATGTCGCGCGGCTACGTGAAGCCCACGCTGGAGAGCAAGACGTTCTTCATCATGGGAGTGACCCTCGGCGTGACGCTGTGGTTCGTCCTGCTCGCCTACGTCGTCGGGCAGCTCCGCAAAAAACTCACGGAGAAGACCCTGATCGTCACCATCCGCGTCTCCGGCGCGATGATGCTGATCTGGGCGGGGTTCATCGCGGTGAAAATCGTGAGCCTGTTGGCCAAGAAGGGAGTTGGCGGCTGAGGGTGCGGCGAAGCGCTTCAGGGTTCTTTCAACGCGGACAAGGCGACCAGCTTGCGGCGGACGGACTGGAGGCGGTGAACAACGATGGTGCTCATGCGTTTCATCATCTCGAAGCCGAGGTCGTGGTCGTTCTCACACTCCTCGCGGAGGCGTGTGCCGTAGAAGAAGATGGCCTCGACTTCGGTTTCGGCCGTGGCATCGAAGAGCCAGGAATACGGGGGAATGAGCCAGGACCACCCCAGCACGTCGCCGGCGCCGATCTTTTGGAGTGTGACGGAACGGCCTTCGGGCACCGGTGCGGCCAGGACTACGGACCCGGTAAGGATCAGGTAGAACCGGTTCGCCGGGTCCCCTTCCACGAAGATCTGTTGGCCGGGCTTGAAGCGGATGAGCATTCCGGTCGCCGCAAGCTTTTTGAAGACATGGGGCGAAAGATCCCTGAGAAACGGATGCCCGGCCATTGCGGCTTCGAGAGCGGGATTATAGCTGGGTGGAACTTCTTTGCGGGTGTCTTGGATCATGGGGAACTCCGGTCATTGGTGGCGGTAGATGATGTCGGTGGGGCGGAGAAAAGCATCCCGATGCACTGTGACACGGTTCTTGCCGGGATCAAAACGCCCTTCCACCGACGACGCCACACGGCGGCCGAAAGCGTTGAACCCGACCTCGCCGAGCACTTCGCTGTGGAAGAAAGATGGCACGTTCCTTGGCTTGGAACTGGGGTTTGCGGACTCGAATTCCTCAGAAGACTTCGGCCCTGAGGCCTGAAACCCGGCGGACCGTCCTGGCGATGGCCGACAAGGCCTGCAAGGGAAGGTGTCCACAGGCCGGGTTCATGGTCGGACGCGTGGCCGAGTAGATTTGGACGAGGGGGATCTGCGCACCAGAATCTTTGAGGTCTTTGAGCCGTTCCGCGTAGGCCAGAATTTCCGCCTCGCTCGGGCCGCGGCCTGAAATAGCCGGGAAAAGGCTCTGGATCATCACGGGCCGCTGGCGGGCCATGAGGCGGATGTTCTCGATGACTTTCTCCAGCGGCATCCCCGCGCGGTTGATGTTGTCCATGTAGGACTGGGTTCCCGCCTCGAGCTTCGCCCAGATCTCGTCTCGGCTCGTGAGAAGGGCGATGCCCTTCTGCACAGAGGGTTGCTCGAAACCCGTTCCGTTGCTGATGACGACGATCTTGAAGAATCCACCGTCGATCGTGGCGCGGACGTGGACGACGCTTTCGATGGCCTCGGCGAACTGAAGACAGAGCGTCGGTTCGCCGTCGCCGCTGATCGCGACATGGCGAAGCTCGAGCAAATCGGGCGGAAGAAGGTTGAACGGCGATCTGGTGCCGATGGCTCCCGACCGGACGAACGCGATCGTATCGCGGAGTTCGTCTGCCATGGCGCGCAGGTCGATCTTGGCCGGTGCGGGCGCCGGCCGCGAGTGGTTCACCTCGCAGTAGGCGCAGTCGAAGTTGCACTGGCGGTCCGGGTTGAGGTTGACCCCGACAGACAGCCCGCGGGCGCGGGGAGAAATCACGACGTAAATCTGGCGGTTGTCGAGGAAGTCGCGCGGGCAGCCATAGGCGGTCGTGCCGCGCTGCCGTGGAGCCGCTCCCCCGGTGACCAGGATTCGAGCGTCGGCCATGGGATTACTCTTTCAGGAACTCGTGTTCCTGCGGCCGCACCACCAGGACCGGGCAAGGCGCATGGCGCACGATGGTTTCGGCGTTGCTGCCCAGCAGCGCGTGTTTCAGGCCGGTGTAGCCGTGGGTGGAAATGACAATCAGGTCCGTTGCGAGCTCCTTCGCGATCTCGGCGACGGCCCTCGCGGGGCGTCCGAGGCGGATCTCGACGGTGGTGGGGGTCCCGTCCTTCTCGACGCCTTTCGCCAAGCTCCGAAGGCGTGTTTCGGCACCCTGCCGAAGGTCCTTCTCGAGGCTCGAGTAGTCGAAGATGGCCATGTCGGCGTAGGAATAAGACAGCTCGACCACGTGCAGCAGCACGATGCGGGCTCCGAACTGTTTCGCGAAACCGCGGGCGTAGAGGAGGGCCTTCTCGGAGCATTCCGAGAAATCCACCGGCACCAGAATGCTCTTGAGGGTGATGGGCGACCCCACGGCAGAGCTGGCGGCGAGCATGGGCGTGTCCTTGCGGGCGGCTTCCCGTGGGGCTTTCCCGATCTTTTTCGAAGGTTTGTCTTTCATGGTGTCGCGCCTTTGTGAGCTGACGCAGGCCACATGGCCCGCATCCGGAGCCACTTCGCCTCCGGGGTTGGATTTCAGCTACACTGGGGTTGCCGATCAGTGACTGATTCTTGCGGGAAGGAAAACTGATTCTGGACCGTCCGGAACAAGTCGTGGCCGGACTTGATCAATTTCGGCGGAGCCGCGCAGCCGCCGTTTGCGCCAGTTTGGCCCGGATGAACGTGCCCAAGACTTCCCGGTTGTTGATTCCTGAACCCCTTCGGCTGGTGATCCTCGGCGCGTGGATCGTCCTGGTGCTGGTCTCGATCGCCTGCTTCGTCGTGTCAGTTCCGCTCCTCTGATCGGACTTCCCCATTTCCCGCGATCGAATGACAAGAAACGCTGATCCTAAAGGCGTAATCGGGCGTTGCCGACTAATGGAAGTCGTAACGAAGCCGAATTAGTGAAAAATTTCACAAACTATTCTTGCTTCAAAAAAGCGGCGGCTTAAAAACGCGGGCGGCAGGTGAGACCTCGTTGGTCATGCCTGCCGACGGACACGTTCAAAACCGGGCCTCGTCGAACTTTCGAGGCTGTGATCCCAGCGCCGTTCGGGCTTAAGGGTATCGCGTTTTAGAGTCATCCGGAGCACTGAAATGTCAGACATTTTTCCGAAATGGACCAATTCGCTGCCTTTGAAGGTCGGCATTGGTGCCGCGCTTCTTGGCACTTTCGCGCTGGGCGCCGTCTGGTATTACTTCACCCCGAAGTATACCCGTGTCGGCTACAAGCCCACGCAGCCGGTGGCGTTCTCGCATGACATCCATGCGAACCAGCTCCAGATCGATTGCCGCTACTGCCATAACAACGTGGACAAGTCGTGGTTCTCGAATGTTCCAGCCGCGAACACCTGCATGAACTGCCACAGCATCGTGCTGAAGGATTCGCCTAAGCTGGAATTGGTCCGCCAGAGCTACACCACCAGCAAACCGATCGAGTGGGTGCAGATCCACAAGGTGCCCGACTACGTCTATTTCAACCATTCCGTGCATGTCAGCCGCGGCATCTCGTGCGTCGAGTGCCATGGCCAGATCAACCACATGGACGAGGTCTACCACGCCAAGCCGCTGAGCATGTCCTTCTGTGTGGACTGCCATCGGAACCCCGAATTGGCGCTGCGGGACCCCAAGGATGTCTACAACCTCGATCTTAAGGTCGACGCCGAGAAGCAGTTGAAGAGCGGCTTGAAACTGGCCCACGACTGGAAGGTGAACGCGTCCCAGAACTGCTCCGCTTGTCATCGATGAAAACGATTCCGCCCCAATGTCCTGAGCCGGAAGTCGGCCCAAAATACTGGCGCAGTCTGGATCAGGTGGCCGAGACCCCTGAGTTCCGCGATTGGGCCGAGAAGGAGTTTCCCGCCGGAGCCAGCGAGATGACCGACCCGGTCACCCGCCGCAACTTCGTGAAGCTCATGTCCGCCTCGTTCCTCTTGGCGGGCTTCGGACTGACGGGTTGCCGCCGGCCGGTCGAGAAGATCGTCCCGTTCGGCAAGCAGCCCGAATACTACATCCACGGCAAGCCGGTCTATTACGCGACCGCGATGCCGACCAAGGGCGGCGCGGTTCCGTTGTTGGTCCGGTCCCATGACGGCCGTCCGACCAAGGCAGAAGGCAATTCCGGTCATCCGGACAGCAATGGCAGCACGGATGTCTACGCCCAGGCCGCACTCCTGAACCTCTACGATCCGGATCGCTCAATGCGTTCATGGAAACGTGAAGGATCGGGAATGTCCGCCGTTACCGCTGGAGCCGTTACGGATGCGCTGGCAGGAATCTCCCGGGAAGCCGCGGCCAATGGTGGTGCCGGCCTCGCGTTGCTTTTGGAGCGGAACACGTCCCCGTCACGTGCTCGTTTGCTGTCGGAGTTGACGAAGAAGTTCCCGGCGGCCGGTGTTTACGTCTACGAGGCCGTCGATCCCTACGTTCATGTAGCGGGTGCCACGGCCGCCTTTGGCAAGCCTGTCGCGCCGTATTTCAAGCTCGCCGGAGCCAAGGCTGTCGCGTCGTTCGATGCCGATTTCCTCGGTGCGGAGGAGAATTCCTGCGTCAACATCCGTGGCTTTGCCAAGGGCCGGAAGGTCGACAAGTCGTCCGACGTGATGAATCGCCTCTACGTCGTGGAAGGCGCGATGTCCGTCACCGGCACCAACGCCGATCACCGCCTTCGCCTGGCGCCCAGCCGGATCGTGGGAGCGCTTGCCCGGCTCGGCTCCGAAGTGGCGAAGCTCACCGGGGCGTCCGACATTTTCTCAGCGCTCGTTTCCAGTTTTCCCGGATCGAACAAGGTCGGCGAAGGCACGGCTGAATCTTGGATCGCCACCTGCGCAGCCGACCTCGTGGCCAACAAGGGCAAGAGCCTCGTGCTCGTCGGCTACCAGCAACCCGCCGTGGCCCACGTCATGGCCAGCGCCATCAACGTCGCACTCGGCAACGTCGGCTCCACCGTGGTCTACCTGCCGGCCCCGGCTGCCGCAGGTTCGATTGGCGACCTCGTCGGCAAGCTCAACGCCGGCTCCGTCAGCTCGCTGGTCATCCTCGGTGGCAATCCGGCCTACAACGCTCCGGTCGACCTCGATTTCGCATCGGCGGCCAAAAAGGCCAAGAACGTCGTTCGCCTCGGTTATCACGAGGACGAAACCTCGGCCCTCGCCACCTGGCATCTGAACCAGGCCCACTTCCTGGAGTCTTGGGGCGATGCCCGCACATCCGACGGAACTTTGGTTCCGGTCCAGCCGCTCATCGAGCCGCTGTTCAATGGCCTGACCGAGCTCGAGGTCATCGCTCGCGTCGGTGGCCTCTCGGCCGTCCGCGCCTACGATGTGGTCCGTGAGACGTTCTCGCAGCAACTCGGCGGAATCGCCCAGCTGGATGCCGATGAAGCTTGGAAGCAGTTCCTGCACGACGGCTACCTTCCGAAGTCCGCCGCCGCCCCGGTCGGTGTCTCATTGGTGTCGGGCCTTTCGTTGGCCCACACCGCTCCTGCGGCTCCTTCCAAGGACAAGCTTGAGGTCGTGTTCGCCCGCGACTACAGCCTCGACGACGGCCGCTACAACAACAACGGCTGGCTCCAGGAAATGCCGGACCCGGTCAGCAAGATCGTCTGGGAAAACGTCATGGCCGTCAGCGCGACCACCGCGAAGGAGCTCGGCCTTGAGATCACCAAGGTCTCCAGCCAGCGCATCCGCAACGGCGACACCTTGGGCAAGGCGCTCAAGAGCAACGAATCTCTCGTCGGCAACGACGAAGTGACGATCAAGGTCAACGGACGCGACGTCACCGGACCGGTGTGGATCCAGCCAGGTCTCGCCGACAACGTCGTCGTGGTCGCCCTGGGTTATGGCCGCGAAATTACGGGCCGCGTTGGCCGCAAGGCGGGTTTCAACGCCTACAAAATCCGCACCTCGTCTGCCCCTTATATCGCGTCCGGTGCGTCTCTGACCCGCACCGGGAAGATGCTCACCCTTGCGACGACGCAGGAGCACGGCTCGATGGAAGGCCGTCCCATCGTGCGTGAAGCAACCCTCGAGAACTGGAAGAAGAAAGCCGACTTCGCCACGAACATGGATATCGAGGCCCACTTCCCGGGCGTCGTCGACACCTACGAGGTGAAGACCACCGGGCGGGTGGAAAACCGGCCGAAGGGCATCTACGAGCATCCCTACGAGACCTACGGCACGAATGTGAACGGTGGCCTTGGGCCCCGTGCGGATCGTCGTCAGATCCTGAAGAGCGAAGTCCACCAGTGGGGAATGGTCATCGACCTGAACTCCTGCGTCGGCTGCTCCGCGTGCGTCGTCGCCTGCCAATCGGAGAACAACGTCCCCATCGTCGGCAAGGACCAGGTCCTCAAGGGCCGCGAGATGCACTGGCTCCGCATCGACCGTTACTACGCCGGATCCGTCGAGGATCCGCAGGTGGCCAGCCAGCCGATGATGTGCCTGCACTGCGAAAATGCGCCGTGCGAAAGCGTCTGCCCGGTCAACGCCACCGTTCACGACGAGGAAGGCCTGAATGTCATGGCCTACAACCGCTGCATCGGCACGCGGTATTGCTCGAACAACTGCCCGTATAAGGCGCGCCGCTTCAATTTCTTCGACTACAACAAGCGCGAGAACGACTACGCCGAGGTCAAGACGACGAAGCGTGGCAGCACTTCTTGGGTCACGACCGATGCCGGCCTCTACAAGGGCATCACGGGTGTCGACAAGAACAGCTCGGCCGAGTGGGAGATCATCAAGCTCGGCAAGAACCCGAACGTCACCGTCCGCATGCGCGGTGTGATGGAGAAGTGCACCTTCTGCGTCCAGCGCATCGAAGAGGCCAAGATCAACCAGAAGGTCAAGGCCGGCGCCTCGAGCAATGTGCAGGTTCCGGAAGGCACCTTCACCACCGCCTGCGCCCAGGCCTGCCCCGCGGAAGCCGTCGAGTTCGGCAACCTGCTCGATCCGAACAGCCGCGTGGCCAAGCTCCGCGCCAGCCAGCGCAACTATGAGGTCCTCGGATTCCTCGAAACCCGTCCGCGCGTGACCTATCTCGCCCGCATCCGGAATCCGAATCCCCTCATGCCGGATGCGTATGAACTCGCCTTCACCATGAAAGAATATACGGACGCGGGCAAAGGCAACCCGCTCGAGTCCCATCACGGCGGCCATGGCCAGGCTGAACACGGTTCCGAGGCGCACGGTGCCGCCGAGAAGAAAGGAGCGCACTAATGGCCTCTGAAGCTGCAGTTTCAACGGGACTTCCGAAGGTCCAGGCTCCTCCGGCCGAGCTGGAGCGCGAACCGTTGGTCCACCATAACCGCTCGCTTGCCTGGATCACCAACCAGGTGGCCGGCGTGGCCGAAGGCAGAACACCCAAATGGTGGTGGCCGGCCTTCCTCATCAGCGCCTGCGGAACACTGATGCTGTTCACGATGGTGACCTACCTGATCTCGACCGGTGTCGGGGTCTGGGGGCTGAACCAGCCCAACGCCTGGGCGTGGGACATCACGAACTTCGTCTTCTGGATCGGCATCGGCCATGCAGGAACGTTGATCTCGGCCGTGCTCTTCCTGCTCCGGCAGAAGTGGCGCACCTCGATCAACCGCGCCGCCGAAGCGATGACCATCTTCGCCGTCGTGTGCGCCGGTATTTTCCCCGTCGTCCACACCGGCCGTGTCTGGTTCGCGACGTTGCCCGGCTACTTGATCCCGTTCCCCAACTCGAACGGCATCTGGCCGCAGTTCCGGTCGCCGCTCCTCTGGGATGTGTTCGCCGTTTCGACCTATGCGACGGTCTCGACGCTTTTCTGGTATGTCGGGCTTGTCCCTGACCTCGCGACGATGCGTGATCGCGCAAAAAGCAAACTCCGCAAGTTTTGCTACGGCCTCTTTGCCCTCGGCTGGAGCGGCTCCAACCGCAACTGGAGCAACTACGAGAAGGCCTACCTGATCCTGGCCGGCCTGAGCACGCCGCTCGTGTTGTCCGTCCACTCCATCGTCTCGTTCGACTTCGCCGTCTCCCAGCTTCCGGGCTGGCACGCCACGATCTTCCCGCCCTACTTCGTCGCCGGGGCGATTTTCTCCGGCTTCGGCATGGTGCTCACCCTGATGATCCCGCTGCGTTCGCTCTGCAAGCTGGAGGATCTGATCACCGTTCGGCACGTGGAACTGATGTGCAAGGTGCTCCTCGCGACGGGTTCCATCGTCGGCTACGCCTACATCATGGAGTTCTTCATCGCCTGGTATGGCGGCAATCCCTACGAGCTTGATGTGTTCATCAAGAACCGCGCTGCGGATCCTTGGATTTTCGGACCGATGTTCAAGGTCGATCCCGCGCCCTACTGGTGGGCCTATTGGAGCATGATGATCTGCAACGTGATCAGCCCGCACTTCTTCTGGTTCAAGAAACTCCGGACCAGCATGGTGTTTGTCTGGATCATTGCCGGGTTCGTCAACGTCGGCATGTGGTTCGAGCGGTTCAACATCATCGTCACTTCGCTGCACCGGGACTTCCTCCCGTCGAACTGGGGCATGTTCAGCCCGACCTGGGTGGACATCATGACCTTCACCGGATCGTTCGGTTTGTTCATGACTCTGTTCCTTCTGTTCATGAAATTCCTGCCCGTGATCGCCATCTCCGAAGTGAAGGGTGTGACGCCGCAGGCCGATCCCCACCATCCACTCGGCGGCGCCAAGGGAGGGCATCACTGATGAGCAACACGACTCAATCAACCGTCTCGACAGGTTCGACCACGGCGGTTTCGAGGCCCCATTCGATCCTCGCGGAATACACCACCCCAGCCGACCTGATGCACGCGGCCGAAGTGGTGCGGGACGCGGGCTACAAGTATTGGGACGTATATTCTCCGTTCCCGATCCACGGCATGGACGACGCAATGGGCCTGGGCAATTCCAAGGTCGGTTATTTCACGTTCGTTGGTGGCTGCACCGGGTTCACGGCCGGCATGTCCATGATCTGGTGGATGAGCCAGTATGACTACCCGATCGTCGTGGGTGGTAAACCGCTCTTCAGCCCGCTCTACGCTTTCCCGGTGAGCTACGAAATGACGATTCTCCTATCGGCTTTCGGAACCCTCTTCGGCATGGCATTCCTCAACAAGCTGCCGCGCTGGTATAACCCCCTGTTCAAGAACAAGCGGTTCCACGCCGGCGCCCAGAACGACAAGTTCTTCATCGCGATCGAAGTGACCGATCCGCGCTACTCCGAAACTGAAACCCGCAAGCTGCTCGAGTCCACCGGCGGCAAGCACATCGAGCAGGTGGAGGAATAATGCGCTACTTCCTCGTTGGATTCTTCGTTCTCGTAGTCGGTGTCGTGGCGGTCGCGGGCTTCCGCGGCAGCTACACCAAGAACACCCCGATCGAACTGTTCCCGGACATGGACCGCCAGCCCAAGCTGCGTCCCCAGGAACCGAACAAGTTCTTCGCCGACGGTCTGGCGTCCCGCCTGCCCGTTGCAGGAACCGTTTCCCGCTCTCCCGGCGTCCAAGTCGGAGACGAGAAGGTATTCCGTCATCAGACCCATCCGTTCAACACCGGCAAGCTCGCCGGCAAGACGAACTTCGTCGAAATCATCCCGACGGCGGTCACCGCCCAGTTCCTCGAGCGCGGCCAGCAGCGCTACAACATCTATTGCTCGCCGTGCCACAGCTCGGTGGGCGACGGCAAGGGCGTGACCTCGAAGTATGGCATGACCGCCACGGCAAACCTCCACGATCCCCGCATCGTGAAGATGGCCGACGGCGAGATCTTCAACACGATCACGCTCGGCAAGAACACGATGTTGCCCTACGCCGACAAGTTGGAACCCTCCGACCGCTGGGCTGTCATCTCCTACGTCCGCGCATTGCAGCGCGCCCGTCTCGCCACCAAGGACGAAGTCCCGGCGGACATCATGGCCACCCTGAAGAAGTAAATTTTCGAGAACTATGGCCTCCCACGCCAAAGAAGAAGTCGCAACGCTGAAGCTCGCTCCGATCTGGAGCAAGCTGCCGCTCATCCTGACCATCGTCGGTCTGGTGGTTGGTGCCGCCGCCTTCCTTTTCAACAAGGACCACGGCAAGCAGCTCGCCTACTCCTACCTGACCGCCTACATGTTTTTCCTGAGCCTCGTGTTCGGGGGCTTGTTCCTGGTCCTGATCCATCACCTCTTCGACGCCTATTGGACCGTTCCGCTGCGGCGAATCATCGAGAATCTCGCGATGCTCGCGCCGGTCATGTTCCTTCTGTGGCTGCCGATCGTCGGCTTCGCGTGGAGCGACCAGATCCAGCTGTATCCCTGGTTCTTTGCGGATGTCCATACGGACCATGCCCTGGCAGCCAAACAGCCGCTGTTCACACGGCAGGGCTGGGTGATCATGATCACCGCCTGTTTCGCGATCTGGACGTTCCTTGCTTGGAAGTTCCGTTCCAACACCACCGGACAGGACCGCGACGGTTCGTCTAAGTGGACCTTCAGCAATCGCGTCCATGCCGGCTACGGGATCTTCCTTTTCGCATTCTCCGGCACATTCCTCTGCTTCATGCTGATGAAGTCCCTGATGCACCAGTTCTTCAGCACGATGTATGGCGTCTACTATTTCGCCGGCAGCGTGTGGCTGACCTACGGCACGCTCTACATCATCGCCATGCTGCTTCACCGGACCGGTCCGCTGAAGGCGGTCGTGACCAAGACCACCTTCCATGACATCGGCAAGATGTTCTTCGCGTTCACGGTCTTCTACGCCTACATCACGTTCTCCCAGTATTTCCTCATCTGGAACGCCAACATGCCGGAAGAGACCTTCTGGTTCATCCGTCGCGAGGCTGGTTCCTGGTATGGTGTCGGTATCCTGATGATCTTCGGCCATTTCTTCCTGCCCTTCCTCGTCATGCTGCGGCAGGACGCGAAGCGCAGCATCGCCGTCATCGGACCGGTGGTCGCCCTCGCCTGGGTGATCCACTACATGGACATGCAGTTCAACATCATGCCCGTCCTGCACAAGGATGGCTTCGTCCTTCACTACGGCGACATCGGCTGCATGGCCTTCATCGGAGGTATCCTCGCGATGGCATGGCTGAAACTCTTCAAGGCCAACCCGCCCTATCCTCAGAAGGATCCGCGCATGGCCGAGTGTCTCGGCGTCTACGTGCCTCCCGCGAAGGGGTCGATGGCAGCAGCCCACCTGGGCATCAAGTAACCTTTTGAAACCATGAGCAGCGAAACCAAGAAGCCGTTCGGCATCTACCTCATCGGTATCGTCGGCGCGATCGCCATCGGTTACGGGACGGTCCGCCTCGCGACTCGGCAGGTCACTCCGCCCGACATCGCCGCCCAGCGCGTCAGCGAGCGTCTCAAGTTCCGGCAGGAAGTGACGGACGCGACCACCGCGACCCTGACCAACGCCGCCATCATCGATCCGCAGCGCGGCATCTACCGTCTTCCCATCAATGCCGCGATGGAGTTGACCCTTCGTGAGTGGCAGAACCCCGCTGCCGCCCGCAAGGTGCTGCTGGAACGGTTGGAAACCGCCACGGCCAAACTGCCCGAGAAGCCCAACGCGTTCGAGTGAGCCGCGCCTTCATGCCCGCTTCACCCTCCATTCAGGCGGAAGTTGCCCGCGAGGTATCCGGCAAGTCCAACGAGGACTCCGCCGCGAAGATCCCTCTCCTCCTCTTGTCGGTTTTTGGCGCCGCCTGGTTTGTGGCATCGGCGTTCCTGTTCTTCCTGTCGGCGATGAAGATGCACGGACCCAATCTGGGCGCTGCATTCCCATTCCTTTCCTACGGCCGCCTGCAACCGGCCGCGATGAACGCCTTTCTTTATGGCTTCCTCAGCCAGGCTGGAGCGGCGCTTGGGATTTGGATACTGGCCCGGACCGGTAAGACGAAGGTCGCACTGCCGGCAGTGTTGGCCTTTGGCGGCGTGCTATGGAACGGAACCGTTCTTGTGGGAACTTTCGGCATCCTCGCCGGCTACAACACGGGGCTGCCCTGGTTGGAAATGCCCGCCGGCGCCCAGGCGATGCTGTTCGTCGCGTCGATCGTGATCTCGGTTTGCGGGCTCCTCACCATCGCCTCTCGCACCGAGCGGACCCTGTATCCTGCTGCGTGGTTTATCATCGGCGCCCTATTGACGCTGCCTTGGATGCTTGGAACCGCTAGTTGGACGCTCCTTGGGCAGACGGTTCGCGGCGCGGTCCAACTCTCGGTCAACGGCTGGTTCATCAACAGCATGACTTGGCTCTGGTTCGGATTCCTCGGGCTAGGAGCCTTGTTCTACATCATTCCCAAGACTTCGAAGACCGGCCTCCACAGCCGTTCGTCCGCCAGCTTCGCCTTCTGGACTCTGGCAATCCTCGCGGGCTGGGGCGGTGTCCACTCGGGCGCTCCGCTTCCGCGCTGGATCATCACGATCAGCGAGTCGGTCAACTTGATCTTCCTCGTTCCCATCGCGCTGGTCGTCCACAACCTGTGGAATTCGACCGATGGCGAAGCGGTCTCCGAAAAGGAATCGCTGTCCCTCCGTTATGCGCGGTTCGCCCTCACGGCGTTGATCTCCTACGCCCTGTTGAGCGTGTCGTTCTATCTGCGCAGCCGGAACCTGACCCTGCAGCTCACGTTGTTCAGCCCCGGTATCACGTTCATGCTCCTGTTCGGTTTCGTGGGTTTCTCCATCTTGGCCGGCTACAATCTGATGTTGCCGGCGCTGCTCGGACGGACCTTCAGCCTCGGAGGCATCGCCGTTTCGCTCGTCGCACTGTTCATGACCAGCATTCCGCTGATCCTCGGCGGATTGAAGCAGGCCTCGATCTGGGGCGACGAATCCAAGACCTCGGCCGATGTCGTCAAAGGCCTCGTCCCCTACATGGGCATGAGCACCCTCGGTTTTCTGACCCTGCTCGTCTTGTCCGTGCTGGTGCTGCTCCGGATCGTCCGTGAGCTCAAGACGGTCGTGCTCGAGGATTGCGGCTGCGCGACGTGGGCCTCCGACAGCTCAGAATCCAAGGAGAAGCAATGAACCACGGTACGCTCATCTTCCTCGGACTTCTCCTGACGTTTCTCGGCTCCTGGTCCGGGATGGTCCTCGCCCCGCAGGTCCAGATCGGGCGCCAGCAACCCGACGTCCAGCTCCAGCCCTTGAACCGTCCGCCGGCCGAGGGCGATGTCGGTGAAATCTATCCCCAAGCCCGCGCCGGACTTGCCGCGCAGGGCCGTGAGATCTACCAGCGCGAAGGGTGCTACTACTGCCACAGCCAGCAGATTTCGCCGCATCCGGCCGATGCCCGTTGGACCCAGTTGAACCGCTTCAGCGTCCATCGCGACTACCTCTTCGATCAGCCCGCGATGTTCGGCGTGCAACGTCTCGGACCCGATCTGTCCAACATCGGACTGCGGCAGCCCGACGAAAACTGGCACCTCGTCCACCTCTTTGCCCCCAACGCGTTCATGGACGGCAAAGCCGGCAACAAGTCGACCATGCCCCCGTATCCGCACCTTTTCGATTACCGGAAGATCATGCCGCAGGGCGGCTCCACTTCGGCCCTGAAGCTTCCCGAGTCCGTCATTCTCCCCAAGCAATACCAGGACGGCTACGAAGTCGTTCCGACCTCCGAAGCCCGGGCTCTGGTGGCCTACCTGAAGAGCCTCCATCAGGACGTGAACCTGTTCGAGGCGCCGATGTATGCGCCCAAGGCCAAGACCAACGTGGTCAGCCAGACCGCGACCAATGGAGCCGCAAAGTAACGCCGAGCCATGAGCGAACTCTCCAACAAGTCTGCGGTTGAAAATGACTCGGAGCCGAAGGTGGGGCTTACCCCGGCTCCTCTCTGGGCGGTGACCCTTCTCGGGATTCTCGTCTACGCCTTGATCGTCCGTTCGATCAATTCAGGCGGGGATTTTGATCCAAATGTCTACGGACGTTTCGAAACCCCCAAAGAAGTTCAAGACGGACATCCGGCGGTCGTTCTTCCGGATTGGTTTGTTCCTGGCCGGAAAGTCTATGGCACCTACTGCGTTGGCTGCCATCAGGGCAACGGCGCCGGTGCTCCCGGCCAGTTCCCGCCCTTGGCGAAATCGGACTGGGTCAATGTGGAAGGACCGAACCGAATGGTCCGCATCGTCCTCAATGGCCTCCAGGGACCACTCAAGGTAAATGCCGTGGACTACAACAACGCGATGTTGGCTTGGCGGGACCAATTGACGGACCAGGACATCGCGAACGTCATCAGCTATGTCCGCAACGAGTGGGGCAACAAGGGATCCGCCGCGACCGCCGCCGAAGTGAAGGCGATCCGTGATGCGACCAAGGACAAGGGAGAGCAGTGGACCGAAGGCCAGCTCCTTCAGATCCCGGTCAAATAGTCTCGATCCCCGGACACAGTTTCGAAAGGCAGCCCACCATGGCTGCCTTTTTCATGTCTTGCTCCAGGTTTCATCCCGTTCGAACACCAGCCGCTTCTTGATGCGGCGCTCCTGCACGGACGCCCGGCCTTGTTGGCGTCCACGAAGGACCGCCGCCTCGGCCTTGAGCTTGAAGTAGTGCTCCAGTCGATCCACCGGGAGCGCGCCCGACTCCAAGGCCCCGCGCACGGCGCACCCGGGATCGTTCGCGTGACGGCAGGTCGTGAACTTGCACTTGAGCGAGAGCGCCTCGATGTCCGCGAACGCCTCCGCCAATTCCGCTTCCGTGATCCAGATCTGGAGTTCGCGGATGCCCGGCGTGTCGATGGCGAGCGCGCCGTTCGGCAGCGGCATCAGCTCACGCTGCGTCGTGGTGTGGCGGCCCTTCTGGTCGTCTTCGCGGACTTCCTGCACGGGAAGCATCTCCTCGCCGCAGATGCGGTTGATGAGCGACGATTTCCCCACGCCCGAGGGACCGATCAGCACCGTGGTGTCGCGAGGGTCGAGGTGGGTGAGAACCTCCTTGTAGCCGCGCTTGCGGACGGTGCTGATGACGATGATCGGAAGATTGGGGATGGCTTTCCGCAGCAGATCGGCTCCCGACTCCGCATTCTCCACGAGGTCCGCCTTCGTCAGCAGCAGGACGACCTTGGCCCCGGAATCCGCCGCCACGGCCACGTAACGTTCGATGCGCCGGACGTTCAGTTCGGAGGCCAGCGACGCCAGCACGAAGACGACGTCGATGTTGCTGGCGAGGATCTGTTCGTCCGTCTCATTGCCGGCGGAGTTTCGGGAAAGGCGGGTCCGGCGTTTCGTGACGTAGTGGATGACGGCCTTCTTCTCGTCTTTTGGCAGCTGGACCGCGACCCAGTCGCCCACGACAGGTCGCTCCGCATTGTTGCGCAACGCGTGACGGAGCCGTCCCGTGACCGTGGCCGGAACAAGTCCGAGCTCGGGCGTGACGATCTGGTAACCTCCACGATGTTCGATGGCCACCCGGGCGGGCACGATCCCGGGTTTGGCGAACGGCTTGAACGCCTCCGCGTGAAACGCATTCCAGCCAAAATCTTCGAGGGTCATCGGGTATTCGGACTTTGGCCTTCTATCTTCGACATGGCGGCGAAACTGCCACGCTCACCGGAAAAGAAAACAGCGGAAGAAGCGGAAGGACGTCGGTCCGGTAGGGCGGACCTGCTGATCCGCCCCATTCTCAGCAAAGACAAGCGTGCGATGTCTTTGCCGCGAGGGCTGCCGACTTCCAGATCAGGACAAGTCCCGGTGAGGCTCACGACGAGTGCGGTTCGTTGACCGGAGTCCGGACGCCCCGTTCGTCCCGCGCCGCGCTTGGGACGGAGATCAGGGCCGCGCGGCAGCACAGCCCTACCATGTTGCAGGTTGCACCTGCGGCTACTCATGTTCGGCTCCTGCGGAGCCGCAGTTGTAGATGTCGGGCTTCACGAGGCACAAAGTCGTCGCTTGGATGCTCGATGTTTCCCGTGGCGTCCAATCCCAGCCTTTTCCTTCGACACTTCGCCTTCGGCCTTCGTCACTTCGCCGACGCTTTCGGCAGTTCCTGCCAGAGATACGCGCCCATCCGCATGCCGGCCTTGAACAGGTCGAGGTCGAACTTCTCGTTGGGCGAGTGCGGATTGTCGTCCGGCAATGACAGGCCCAGCAGCAACGTGTCCGCACCGAGCACTTTCTTGAAGTCGACGACGATGGGGATGGAGCCGCCCTCACGCATCACTGCCGGCTCCTTGCCGAAGGCCAGCCTGAGCGTGCGGAGCGCCGCCAGCGCAGCGGGACTGGTGGGGGAGACGAGGTAGGGTTCGCCGCCGTGGTTGTCGCCGAACTCGATCTTCACCGTGGGTGGACAGATCTTCCTCAGGTGCGCGGTGATCAACTTCTGCGCCTTCTTCGGCGTCTGGCCCGGCACGAGGCGGAAGGTCAGCTTCGCGCTCGCCCACGAAGGCACGATGGTCTTGCTGCCCTTGCCCTGGTAACCGCTGGTCAGGCCGTTGATCTCGACCGTGGGCCGGGCGCTTTTGCGTTCGATGGTCGTAAAACCCTTCTCGCCGAAGAGCGCCTTCACCCCGAGGAACTTCGCATACTTCGTATCGTCGTGCGGCAGGCGTTTGAACGATTCGCGCTCGAACTTGGAGAGGGGCAGCACGTCCTTGTAGTAGCCGGGAATGGTGATGCGGCCGTCCTTGTCGCGGAGCGAAGCCAGCATCTGGCTCAGGACCATCGCGGGATTGTCCACCGTGCCGCCGAAGAGTCCGGAATGCAGGTCGCGGTTCGGCCCCGTCAGCTTCACCTCGATGGCCATGATGCCGCGCAGCGCGTAGGTCAGGGCCGGGAGGTTCTTCTGGGGAATGCCGTTGTCGGAGATGACGATGGTGTCGCACTTCAACGCGGCCCGCTGCGACTTGATGAAGGGCACCAGGTTTTTGCTGCCGACTTCCTCCTCGCCTTCGATGACGAAGGTGAGGTCGCAGGGCAGTTCGGTGCCGGTCTTGAGATAGGCCTCGACGGCTTTCAGGTGGGCGAAGTTCTGGCCCTTGTTGTCGCAGGCGCCGCGGGCGAAGAGGTTGCAGCCTTGGACGCGCGGCTCGAAGGGCGGTGTCTTCCACAGCTCGAACGGCTCGGCCGGTTGCACGTCGTAGTGGCCGTAGACCATGTAGTGCGGCTTCTTCTTCCCGACTGTGCGCGGCGTGCGGGCCACGAGGATGGGATTGCCCTTGGTCGGATGCAGCTCGGCTTCGAGGCCGATGGCGCGGCAGTGCCTCAGCAGCCAATCACCGCAGGCCGCCATGTCCTGGGCGTGCTCCGGCTGGGCGGAGACGCTGGGGAAGCGGAGGTAATCGCAGAGTTCCTTCAGGAACCGGTCGTAGTTCGCGTCGAGGTAGTCGAGGACGGCTTGCATCGCAGGAGGGTTATTTCTTCAGGAACGGGTTGAGAAGGTTTTGCAGCGGATTCGCGGGCGGCTGATTGGTCGCGGGAACGGTCGTGCCGGGCGCGTTCCTGGACGTGGCGGCGGGCGGAGTGTTGGTCTTGCTGCCCCCGAAAAGTCCGCCGAGTCCGCCGACGACGTTGCCGACGGCGCCGGCTCCGCCTTTGAGAATGCCGCCGCCCAAATTGGCGGCGGTTCCAAGCGGTGTGGATTTGAGGACCATCATCGTGATCGTCGCGGCGTCGAGGGAGACGTCGGGCTTGCCGATGGTGCCCTTCATTTTGATGAAGTCGGGCAGGGCGACATACTTCACGTCCTCGGGCGTGTTGTCGGGAAGGAGGTTGGATTTCTTCGCCAGCGAACGGCGGAGTTCCATCTTCGGGCTGAGGCCGGTGAGGAGCGAGTTGGTCAGCACGTCGTCGAGGTTGATCACGCCGGTGACATTGGCACGGAAGGCCTCGCTCTCTACCACGGTGGACTTGAGGTCGATCCGGCCGTTGCCGAGCGCGACCTGGGAGTAGATCGCGTTGAGCGGCGATTGCGCGATGTCGGAGATGCGGAGGGCGAGTCCGATCACGGTCAGGACCGGTTTCCACTTCTCGGAGACGATCTGGATGTTGACGTTCGTCAGGCTGAAGCCGAGTTGGCCGGAGAGGTTCTTCTTGAGGTCCAAGGTGGATACGCCCGCGCCCTTGAGGTTGGCGGAGGCGAGGATGTTTCCATCGAACTGGCCTTTGCGCTCGGGCGCGAAGGAGTTGATCGCAGGAGCGGTCGGCACTTTGTCCGCCTTGAAAGCGATGTCGTAGGTGTAGCCGGATACGCCGAGATCAAGGACGGCCGAGGCGGTGACGGGCGCGCCGTTGAGGGAAAGTTGCAGCGGCTTGACCGTGACTTTGCTGCCGACGATCTGGGTGTTGAGCTTCAGGTTTGCGATGTCGATCTCACGGAGGAAGACGTGGCCGAGGGCGACGGCGAGGTCGAACTTGCCGACGGGGAGCTTGATGGCGACACCGGAATTGGTCGAAGCGGACTCAACCGGGGCGGTGTTGGGATCCGTTGCGGGACCGCCGGTGGCGATGGCGTAAAGATCGGTCAGGTCGAGCGCATCGGAAGTAATGGCGAGGTTGCCGGAGATGGCTCCGGGCTTGGCCAGGTCGACCTTGCCTGTGACGCGAAGTTCGTTCTTGGCGCGGGCTGTGGGCGGGAGCAGCAGGCGGAGGCTTTTCAGATCAATGGCGTCGCCGGCCTTGGCGACGTCGGCCGAGAAGGAAAGTTTCAACGGGGCATCCGGGCTGGTGGCTTCGGGCGCCTTGGTGACGAAGTCGTTGACGGTGAACTCCGACTGGGCCGCGATGCTGCCGCCGGCGCCGAGCTGGATCTTGGTGGAGCCGTTGAGCGAGATCGTGACGAGGTCGCGTCCGCCGAGCTTGGGACCGGCGAAGGCTTTCACGAGGTCCTGGTTGAGGCCGGTGAGCTGAAGCGCGACGGAACCGGTCGTATCGACGAGATTGACGCTGCCGCTCGCGGAAACGGTGCCGCCGGATTTGCCGCCAAGCGTCGGTTCAGCGGAGAACTTCTCGATGGTGAGGACGTTGTCCCTGAGCTGCACCGCGTAGGTAACGGCCGCATCGAGGACGGGAGTGGCCGCGCCGCCGGCGGGCTGCACGCTGATGGCTTTGCCGGTGAGTGAACCGCTTAGGGCGATCTGTTTTCCGGCGTTGGCGAGCGTGATGTCGGTGGTCGAAGTAATCGAGGTGTCGCCGAAATCCATCCCAACCATCGGACCGACGATGCCGAAGAGGCGCTTGTCGATGCCGCTCAGTTCCACCTTCAGCTTTCCTTCCAGCTTGGCGGCGTCGAACGGCCCCGAAACCTTCACGCGGGCGAGTTCGGTGCCGGCTTTGGCGAGCGTGAGGCCGACGTTCTTGAGTTCGGTGGGTGAGAGTTCCGTGTCGAGGGCGACTTGGAACCCCTTGAGCTGGGCGAGGGAACCGGTGGCGTCGGCGAGGTCGGCCTTGATTCCGCCCTTCGCATCCTTGGGCAGGAGCGCCTGGGTCAGCTCGAACTGGATGTCGCCGTTCAAGGAACCGGCGGCGGTGAAGGCGTTGGTGCCGCCGGTCTGGGCCGACTTGAGCGCGGCCCCGAGCTTGAGCGCGGAACGGGCGCCGTTGACGAGCTGGTCGAGGGTGAGGTTGAGCCCGGAGATTTCGTGGACGGCCTGCGAACCGTCCTTGGCCTTCATCGTGACGACGACCGTGGCGTTCTTTAGGGAGATGTTCTTGATGGCGAGGCCGGGGGGCGTTGAAGACGCGGAGGACGACTTGGACGAAGAGGAAGAAGGCGGAGGCGTGGGGAGGTTGCTGGTGCCGTCGGCGTTGAAGACGAGCTTGATGACCGGCGAATCCACCGTGACCTCGTCGACGGCGATCTTGCCGCCGATGATCGACATGAGGCTGTAGCGCACCCGGAGTTCCTTCACCGTGACGAGCGGCTCGGGGCCGGTGGTCTCAAGCTTGAAGCCGGAAAGGTTCAGGCTGGAGAACGGGCTCAGCGCGACTTGGTCCGCGGTCACTTTGCCGCCGATGGCCGTGCCGACCTTGGTCAGGACGACGCCCTTGATGAACGCGCCGCTGGTTCCGACGAAGTAGGCGAGAACAAGCAAGACGCACAATCCGCCCGCCGTGATGCCTCCGATCTTGATCCATTTCTTGCCGCCTTTTTTGGGCGTTTGGTCCGCTGTTGCGCTCATTTGTCAGGAGAGCTTAGCGGACGCGGCCGGGAGGTCCAGAGTCGGGAACGGGTCGGATTTTGGCCTGCTCGGGTCCACGAAGGAGAGGCGTTTCGGGTTGAGTTCGAGGTGGGAATTTGAAAGATTTTGATACATTAGGTCTGTTTTCGGGGCACTTAAACCGCGTTTCCGCGCCCCCACAAGACCGGAAACCCGACATGAACAGCCTACGCTCCGTCGTTTCGCGCGTCCGTTTCATCGCTGCAATCCTGGCCGTCCTAGCCGGATTGGCCTTGGCTCCCGGCCTTCGGGCCCAGGCTCCGGAGATCTACTTTGCCGCGCACCCGGCCAGCGGCACGCGCAACCAGGCGAACCCGAATGAAACACATGTCGAGGCTTACGCCTGCGTCAGCGACGCCGTAGGCAACACCTACGTGGCCGGCAGTTCCTCCGGCATCACCGTCTGGGGCACGAACTCGGTCACCTCGATCGGGGGCGGCGGCAACGACGACATGGTCCTGGTGAAGTATTCGCCGGCGGGCGAAGTGCTCTGGGTCCGGAAGGCCTCCGGTGTCTACAAAGAGGAGGGACGCGCCTTGGCTTTGGACGGCAGCGGCGGAGTTTATCTTGCCGGAACGACGACCAGCGATGTCCTGCCGCTCAGCACGAATCGTTCGGTCTTCAACGAGGCCACCACGGTCGCATTCTTCCTCGCGCGCTACGACGGAAACGGAAACCTCCTCTGGGTGCACCGCGGCGGTTCTTGGATGGTCACGCCCTTCATTGCTGGAAGCTCGGCCAACGTTTGGCCCAACAGCATGGCGGTCGATTCTGCGGGTAATCCGGTCGTGGGCGGACGGTTCAATGGCAATCCGATGTTCGGTGGCTCGCGCATCACAAACATTTACAACGTCAACACCGTCTACACGAACGGCGTGGTCCTCTCGAACCGGTTCCAGACCGTGAGCACGAGAACGGAAGATCTGTTCCTCGCCAAGTTCAGTTCCGCGGGAAACATCCTCTGGGCCACGAACCACGGCAGCACCGACGTCGAGTTCGTCTCCGGCATCGCGCTCGACTCGCTCGACAACATCTACGCCGCCGGTGCCTTCAACAAATTCACGACGCTCGGCGCTTCAAACTTCACCAACTCGGCCTACGCGCCGTTCCTCGCGAAGTTCAACTCGAACGGAGTCCCCATCTGGGCATCAAACCTCTCCGAGCCCACGAACAACAACCTTGGAAACGCGTGGAGCGTGGTGGTGGATTCGGCGAACCGTCCGACCGTGGCTTTCACGACGCAACCCACGCCATTCCGGCTGGGCGTGGACTCGTTCACCAACCGTATATCGTCGCCGAATTTCATCATCTCCAGCGGCTTCGCTCAGTTCGAGACCAATGGAGCTGTGCGCTGGATGAAGCAGGCGCCATTCAACGTGGAACGCCTCGTGGCCGGTTCTCCCAACAGCTTTGGACTCACCCTCACGCGCGACGGAGCGGACAACCTCTACGCCCGCAGCGCGGGTTACGTCACGACCAATGGCAATTCACTCGGCAAGGCCGGCATCCACGTCTTGAAGATGACGTCCGCCGGCGTGCCTCTCTGGACGAATTCCGTCACCCCCCTTGCCATCAGTTTCGTTGACAGGACGATCAGTGATCCATTCGCGCTTCCGGCCATCAGCCTCGACGGCTTCGGGCGGATCGCGGTGGTGGCCAGCATCAGCGGCGATCCAACTGCGACAGCGGCCATCGGTTGGACCAACATCACGACGGCCTTCACCAACGGCTTCGGCTACAACCAGCTCCTCTACCGGATGGAATCGAACTACGTGGCCGTCGCGCCGCAGTTCTTCAGCCAGCCGACCAACATGGTCTTCCAGCCACCGCAGGGTTTGACGAACACGACGCTTTCGGGCCGCGCCTGGCCCGTGGCCGACTACCGCTGGTATATGGTCAGCAACGGCGCCGCGATCCGCGTCAGTTCCAACTCCGTCTTCAGCATCCCCACGGGAACAACCCTCGCCCACATCACCTCGTATTACTGCGTCGCCTCGAACCTGGTGCAGCAGACCACGAGCACGGTCGTCATCGCCCAGGCCAAGCTCGCGCTCTATCCGGTGACCAACGCGGTGACAAACCTCCTGATGGGCAGCTCCACCACCTACACCATCAACGCCACAGGCACGACCGCCTTCAGCTACCAGTGGCGGATGAACGGGACCAACCTCCCGGGCGAGGTCAATGCGTCGTTGGTCGCGAACTATCCGACCATCACCAGCGGCACGAACCGCTACGATGCGATTGCCTGCAATGCCTTTGGATGTCTCACGAGCTCTCCGCCCTTCACCGTCACGGTGAAGGGTATGGGCACGATCGATATATCCTTTCCGCTGCTTGCGGCGGGTCGCCAAGTCCTGGTGGAGCCGGATGGAAGTCCCGTGGTCGGAGGCGCGCAGTTGACCCGCTACTCGACCAACGGCGTCGCCGTCACCAACGGGTTCTACAAGCCCGGCCAGATCGCCCTCTTCTATCCGGCCGGCATCACCGGCCGGGGCTCGAACGTCGCTTTTTGTCGCGACCCTGATGGAAAGCTTGTCGTCGGCGGCAGCTTCAGCCGCCTCAACACGAACGGCGTGACAGGGCCGACTTTGAACCAGATGGCCCGCTTCAATGCCGACGGGACGATTGATCCCACGTTCACAAACGGGACGGGAGTTAGCTTCACCCTGAACAACACCGGGGAAGAGAGCATCAGCGCGATCGTCCGCTTGTCGTCGGGAAAATATCTGGTCGGCGGAAACTTCGAACGTTTCCACGGCGTTAACCGGACCAACATCGTCCGCCTCAACGACGATGGTTCCGTCGATCTGTCGTTCCAGGGGCCGGCGTTCCTGAAGCCGCAGGTCTACAATTCGTATTACGGAATCGGGTCCATCGTCGTGCGTTCCAACGGCGGGATCGTGGTGGCGCACCACTACCTCGACGTCGGCACGAATCTCTACCGTGTGTGCATCGCCGGACTGACGACCAACGGCGCCATGGACCAGGCGTTCAATGACAATCTCCCCGCTGTCGCGCCGGGTGGCGGATTGCAGGGCTGGGGCAGCCTGGCTTCTGGGCGTTCACTGGCCATCCAGCCGGACGGAAAAATCGTTCTCGCAGGCATGTTCAACGTTCCTGTCGGTCCGGGCTACGGGGCCTTGGTCCGTCTCAACGACGACGGAACTCTCGATCCGTCCTTTTGGGCGGGATCTGGCATGGGAGCCCTGCTCACTGCGGTCGCCGTTCAAGACGATGGCAAGCTGGTCATTGGTTCCATTCAATCAATCGGGCGGGTCAACACGAACGGGACGACCGACAGCACTTTCCTGTCCGATGTTGTCTTCGGTGGGGCGGACGCCTTGAGAGGCATCGCCGCTGACAGGGACAAGATCTACGTGACCGGCTCGTTCGGAACCTACCGGCTCATCGGCAGACTGCCGTCCAAGGCGGTGAACCAGCCGATCTTCAACTCCGGCACCGCAGTGCGTTTGCCGAACGGGCAGTTTGGATTCACCACCTGCGGGCTGCCCGGCCAGACGCTGGTCATCCAGGCATCAACCAATCTGGTGAACTGGGACTCCATCAGCACCAACGTCGTCGTCAGCGGCTGCATCGACTTCCTCGATACGCAGGCGCCGCAGATCCCGAACCGCTACTACCGCGTGCTTGTGCAGCCGTGACGGTCAGCCACCGGCCCGTCCGTCACGCCGCCCGTTTGCCTTCAAGGATCGCAACGTAGTCGGCGATGCCCAGGACCGGCGGGAACGCGGGCACATGGCCGAGCTCGACCCGGGCCTTCGTCATGTCGGCCTCGGTGTGCGGTTGGTAGAAGGCGTAGGGATTGTCGATGTAGTCGGGCTCCAGGTTCGTGCCGAGATTCTTGTTCAGCTCGGCGATCATCTCGTTGAACGAAAACGCGACGCCGGACCCGCAGTTGTAGATGGCCGCCTTGGGAGCCGACGCGGCGCGGATCGTCAGGGTGACGACGTCCTTCACGTAGACGAAGTCGCGCTTGTGTTCGCCGCCACGGAAGACGCGCGGCCGTTTGCCCGCCTTCATCTGGGTGTAGAGCTGGAAGATCATGCTCGCGGCGGCCATCTTGTGGGGCTCGCGCGGGCCATAGACGTTGAAGTAGCGCAGGCCGACGATGCGCCACGAGGGGTTCTTCCGCGCAGCGGCGCGTCCGAGGTTGTCGAGCTGCACCTTGGTGAAGGCGTAGACGTTCGCGGGCGCCGGCGGCTGGTCTTCGCGGTTCACCTCGGCCGTCGAGGAGATGCCGTAGGTCGCGGCCGAGGAGGCGTAGACGATGGGAGTCTGATGCGGCTCGGCGAACTCGAGGAGCTTGCGGAACCCTTCGATGTTGTCGTGCGACTGGAGGAACTGGCCGTGCTCGGTCGTGTCGGTGATCGACGCCTCGTGGAAGATCGCGTCGAAGGCGAGATCCTTGAACTGCTTGTGCCAGTCGAGCCGTGAGACGTCGGCCGCCACGAAGTCACCCTTGAAGCCCTGGAGATTCTTGAAGCTGCCCGAGCGAAAGTCGTCCACCACCACGATGCGGGCTTCCGGGTGGAGCTCCTGGAGCTTGAGGGTGAGGTTCGAGCCGATGAACCCGGCGGCGCCGGTGACGAGGATGTTCTTCATTTCAGTGCGGAGAGATTACGGTCCCCGGCGGGATCGGCGAAAGCGGGAATTGGCCTGAGTCCATGGAGAGCCGTGCTCCTCCGAACTTCGTGCCCTTCTTGGATAAACCAGCCCGCCGTGGCGGTTGACTTCCCTCCACCGTGACCAACCCTTCGTCCCATGTCTCAGCGGTTGGCCATCTCCATCGTCGTTCCCGCGTTTAACGAGGAACGGCTGCTCGTCGAATCCCTCCGGGCGGTGAAGGCGGCGGCGGCGGCCATCTCCGATGCCGGGCTCGGCTGGGAACTCGTCGTCTGCGACAACAACTCCACCGACCGCACCGCCGAGATCGCCCGCAGCGAGGGAGCCAAGGTCGTCTTCGAGCCCGTCAACCAGATCGGCCGCGCACGCAACACCGGTGCCGCCGCCGCCTCGGGCGAGTGGCTCCTCTTCATCGACGCCGATTCCCAGCCATCCCGCGAGCTGCTGGCCGACGCGGTGGAATTGACCCGCCGCCGCGACGTCCTGCTCGCCGGCGCGACCGTGGCGCTCGACGCCGGCGACCTTGCCGCGCGCGCCGTCTGTGGCCTGTGGAACACTGTCAGCCGCCTTCGGAGGCTGGTCGCGGGATCGTTCATCCTCGTCCGCACGGCGGCGTTCCGCGAAGTGGGAGGGTTCGATCTGAAATTCTTCGCCGGCGAGGAGCTCGACTTGGCGCTGCGGCTCCAAAAGCGTGTGGGCCGGCGTGAGAAGCAGCGGACGGTCATCCTGCACCGCCATCCGCTCGTCACCTCCGCCCGCAAGCTCAAGCTCTACAGCAAGGGCGAGATGGGCCGCTTCTTCATCAAGTCCATCTTCCGACCGATGAAGACCGCCTCCAGCCGCGACGAGTGCTCCATGTGGTATGACGGCCGTAGGTAGGCCCGGCATGGGTCGCAACCCTCCTCGCCCGGCGAGGCGGGGCGGGCTTCCAGCCTGCCCCGTGCCGACAATGGCATCCGCTCTGGAGACCGTCCTGTCAGGTCCGCACCGGTTGGTTCCATGTCTGGAGCCGACCAGGCAGACAGGATGCACTGCACTACCTCGGAGCAGCCGCTTCGCGCCTGCTTTCTCGACGGACTCGTTCCGGTTTAGCGGAGTGGAGCGGCAACAAGCTCCCCACGCACGGCCCGCTTGTCGGGAAGAAGTTTCAAGGCGGCCCGGCGGGAGCCTTCGCCCTACCAGCCTGTGAACTCCGCACTTTCGCCGGAGGCCCCGCTGCGTTACCCCTGTATCCGCGACATGGAAACCACTCCTCCTCCAGTCCCTTCAGCCATTCCTCCGATCCCCGAGACCGCGCCCGTGGCGACCGTCGCCAAATGGCGTTGGCTGGTCCACCTGCTGATCGTCGGGCCCTACCCGATCTGGATCGGGCTGCTCAGCCACTATGGATTCCGGTCTGTCGAAAGCGGCGGCCCCGCCCTCGGGGGCAACGTGAGTGATCTCATGATGGGTTCCCTGCTCACCCTCGCCACCTTCTTCATCCCATTCGGCCTCGCGTGGATCGCCTCCCGCGCCACCCTCGACGACCTCCGGCTGCGCTGGAAAGGCGGCTTCAAACCCTTTGAGAACTTCATGCCCCGTCCGCTCGCCGCACTGGGAACCGGGGTCGTCTACTCCATCGCCCTCCGCATCGGCGCGGTCCTCCCCATCGGCATCATCATCGGAGCGCTGATGCTCTTCGGAAAGATCCAGTCAGACGGCGTTGAAACCTACATCACCGAGAACCGCCCCAACGTCGAGGCCATCGTCGATGTGGCCTCCCTGCGCAACGATCCGGCCTATCTCATCCTGATGCTGACGTTCGTCAGCTTCGTCGTGGCCGGGCTGCGTGAGGAGCTGTGGCGCTCCGCCACGCTGGCGGGAATGGAGCGTCTTTTCCCCGGCGGGTTCGGCACCAAGATCGGCCGCTATGTCGCCGTGCTTATCATCGCCGTCGCGTTCGGCCTCGGGCACCTGTCGCAGGGGCCGATGGGCGTCGTGCTCACCGGATTCCTCGGCGTGGGCCTGGGCGTGATCATCGTCTTCCACGGCAGCATCTGGCCCGCCGTGATCGCCCACGGCCTCTTCGACGCCACGAGCTTCGCCCTGATCCCCTACGCGCTGGAACTGATGAAGAAAGTCCAGCCCGTCACCGGCCATTGAGGCAACGAGGCCGCCATGAAACTTCCTCCCGACAAGCGAGCCGTGCGTGGGGAGCTTGTTGCCTCTCCACTCCGCTAAACCGGAACGAATCCGTCCAGAAAGCAGGCGCGAAGCGGCCGCTCCGAGGCAGGGCAGTGCCCGGCATACTGGACCCTTGGAATGAGTGTTCCCAACAAGCACGGGTGGATGCGCGCAGGTTGGGAGGAAGCTCCGGCGGACGGCTACGAGCGGCGGTGCTGGCGCCCGGCCACGTCGCCAAACGCAGCCCGAGCACCCGGCCAGCGGGAGCCGCTGAGATTGCCAAGGCGGAGACGAGCGCCCGCTGCGCCGCGCGTGCATGGCCGGATCATCGCCTGTGGCGGGATCTCCTCCTACAACGACGAGAAACCAAAACCCGGTCCCGCCAACCTCTTCAACATGACGACCAAACGGCTCACGATGAAGGGACTGATCGTCGGCGATTGGCTCGATCGTCAGAGCGAATTTGAAAAGGAGGCGGGCGGCTTTTTCCGCGCCGGAAAGCTCAAGCACAAGGAAACCGTGGTGGCAGGAATCGACCAAGCCGTGGACGCATTTCTCGGGCTCTTCACCGGAAAGAACTCAGGCAAGATGGTCGTGAAACTGACGTGATGCTGCCCGGCTAACGCCAGAGAACGAAAACGAATTTATGCCCTACCAAAGTATCAATCCCGCCACCGGCAAAGTCTTGAAAACCTTCAAGGAGCTAACCGCCGCCCAGCTCGAACAAGCACTCCGCACCGCTGCGACCTGTTACACCACCTGGCGACATACGTCGTTTGCCCACCGTGCAACCGTCGCTGCGAAGGCCGTGGCCATCCTGCGCAAGCGCGCGGACGAGTTCGCCCGGCCGATGACGATCGAGATGGGCAAACGCATCGAAGAGGCCCGCGATGAAGTCGCGATCAGCGCCGACATCATCGACTACTATGCCAAAAACGCCGAACGCTTCCTGGCTCCCCAAAAGCTCAAGCCCAAGTCGGATCAGGCCGTGATAGAAAGCAGCCCGCTCGGCGTCCTCTTCGGCGTTCAACCGTGGAATTTTCCCTACTACCAACTCGCCCGCTTTGCTGCGCCAAATCTGATGGCTGGCAATGTCGTGATGGTGAAACACGCTGGCTGCGTGCCGCAGTGCGCCCTGGCTTTTGAGCGACTGTGGCGGGAGGCCGGCGCGCCCGTGGGTGCCTACACCAATCTTTTCATCTCCCACGACCAGGTGAACGAGGTCATCGACGACCCGCGTATCCAGGGCGTGGCGTTGACCGGTGGCGTGGACGCTGCGCGGGGAGTCGCCGCCCGCGCCGGCCAGAACGTCAAGAAGACCACCATGGAGCTGGGCGGCAACGATGCCTTCATCGTGCTCGCCGACGCCGATCTCGACAAAACAGTCAAATGGGCCGTCTGGGCCAAAATGAACAACATGGGCCAATGCTGCGTCGCCGCGAAACGCTTCATCATCGTCGGAAAACTCTACGACCGCTTTCTCGCCAAATTTCAAGCGGCACTCGCGGCGTTCACGCCGGGCGACCCGATGGACCCGGCGACGACCCTCTCCCCGCTGTCCACTGAAGCCGCCTTGGCCACATTGCTCGCCCAGGTAAAACGCGCCGTAGCCAAGGGCGCGACCGTGGTGCTCGGCGGCAAGCGCATCGCCCGCCCCGGCTCCTACATGCAGCCGACGATTCTCACCGACATCTCCCCAAAAAACCCCGCCTACCGCGAAGAGTTTTTCGGCCCCGTCGCGCTGCTCTTCCGCGTGAAGAATGAAGAGGAAGCCATCGCCCTCGCCAACGATTCGGACTTCGGTCTGGGTGGTTCCGTTTTCACTCAGGACATCGCGCGCGGCCAGCGCGTGGCCCGCCGCCTCGACACCGGCATGGTCTTCATCAATCACCCGACCTGGACGGCCGCGGAACTGCCGTTCGGCGGCATCAAGCATTCCGGCTACGGGCGCGAACTCTCCAGCTTGGGCATCCAAGAGTTCGTGAATAAAAAACTGGTGCGCGTTTCCTCGCTCGATGCGTCCCCCTAGTCACGTGAAAACGTTTTCCGAAAAAACCCAGCTTCAATTATGAAAACTAACGCTTACGCGGTCACGGCCGCCAACTCCCTACTCGCACCATTTCAACTCCAACGCCGAGATCCCGGGTCTCACGATGTGGAAATGGAGATTCTGTTCTGCGGTGTCTGCCACTCGGATGTGCATACCGTTCGCAACGAATGGCTGGGAACGACTTACCCCTGCGTTCCCGGCCATGAAATCATCGGTCGTGTGACCCGGGTCGGCAACCAAGTGAGGAATTTCAAAGAGGGCGAAATTGTCGGCGCCGGTTGCCTGGTCGATTCGTGCCGCACCTGCGCGAGCTGCAAGGTGGATCTGGAGCAGTTCTGCGAAGCCGGCGCGATCTTCACCTACAACTCGCCCGACAAGCACTCGGGAGGAATCACCTACGGCGGTTATTCCGACAGCATCGTCGTAGACGAAGCGTTTGTGCTCGCCGTCCCCCAGAATCTCGATCCCGCGGCGGCGGCTCCTTTGCTCTGTGCCGGCATCACCACCTACTCGCCGTTGAAGCACCACAAGGTGACCAAAGGGCAGAAGGTCGGCGTGGTGGGTCTGGGCGGACTGGGGCACATGGGGGTGAAACTGGCCAAGGCGTTCGGCGCGCACGTCGTCGTTTTCACCACGTCGCTCAACAAGGTGGAGGATGCGCTGCGACTGGGCGCCGACGAGGTCGTCCATTCCAAGGACGAGGCCGCCATGAAGAGGCACCTGAACAGTTGCCACTTCATCCTCGATACCGTGGCCGCGAAGCACGACCTCAACGCCTATCTCGTCATGCTCCGGCGGGACGGAACGCTGACCCAGGTCGGTGTGCCGTCCGAGCCGCTCGCGGTTGACGTCAGCAACCTCATCTTTGGCCGCCGCAACTTGAGCGGCTCGCTCATCGGCGGTCTCAAGGAGACCCAGGAAATGCTCATTTTCTGCGGCCAGCACAACGTCACCGCCGATATTGAACTCATCCCGATCCAGCAGATCAACGCAGCCTACGACCGCCTCGTGAAGAGCGACGTGAAATACCGCTTCGTCATCGACATGGCCTCGCTGAAGCAGGCGTCTTAAAAATCAGCCTCGAAATCGGCTCAGGCAAATCCGGTCCGAGCGGTGGCAGGTGATGTTTGAGGTGCGCGAAGATTTTGGACCGCGCCGCGTAGCAACCCGCTGCTGGTCAAATCGGGACGAATAACTGCGAACTAAGGAACGAGTTTACCTGCGGCTTGGAAGGCCACCCTGCCTTGCACCGCCGCGTTTCCGCTCAGAGAGGCAGGATCTCGACGATCTCGGCGAGGGCCTGGCCGGCGGGATTGCTCAGCGTGTTGCGGCGTGCATAAAGGACGGCTCCTACGCCGGCTCCAAGCAGCGGCCCGGTGAACGTGTCCGCCGCGATGCGGAAGAATCCATTCGGCCGGCTGGTGAAGGCAACCTTCTGTTCCGTCAACACGCGACCCACCGGGACTTTTCCCCCGAGGATGAGCCGGCGGGGTTCGGCCTCGAAGCGGTCGAGGTGGATGAGGATGGCGCCGAACTCGACGGACTTGCCGCTCTTCTCCAAACGCAGCAGCACCTCGCGCTGATAGACGTCGCCATCAACGCGGCTGGAGAGGACCTCGAGCTTCAGGCGGTCTCCGTGGAAGTTCTCCAGCGTCGAGGTCATGTCGCTGAGATGAACGAGCAATGAGCGATACGGCTCGGGCATCCTCGCTCCGTCGATGGGCTCCAATTCCGGCAAGGCCCGACCTGCCGAGGCGTAGAACTGGTCCAACGGAAACGCGAGGGAGTGGATCACCCGAGGATTGAGCTGCTCGCTGGAGTTCATCGGGCTCGAATGAAGTCGAGGACTTCACGGCAACGCAGCCCTGCCATGTTGGGTGGGGCGGAGCCGTTGCTCCGCCCGTTTGAAACACCTGGCAACGCCTTACGCATACCTTCCCGTCCGATGCTCCGGCTTGAAGAACTCCTGCAACAGCCGGTCCACTTGGAGGAGGCCGTCGCGCGTGAGGCCGATGGTGTCGCCGTCTTCCACGAGGAAGCCCTGCTCCTTGATCCACGCCAGCGGCGCGGCGAACTGGACGCGCGGATCAGTGCCGAACTTCTGGATGAAGGCCGACGCTTCGGCGCTGCCAAGCTTGAGCTGGAGGATAAATTCGCGGAGGAACTTTTCGTCTTCGGGCACGACGTAAGCGCGGTAGGTCGGGAGCTGGCCGGCGTTCACCGCGTCCACGTAGGGCTGGAAGTCGTGGTGGTTCTGGTAATGCACGCCGTTCAGATGGCCGAAGCTGGCCACGCCGATGCTCAGGAGATCCGCGCCGTTGAAGAGCCCTTGGCGATACTCGAACTTCACCTTGGCCGGGTCCTTCACGACAGTCGTGGTGCTGGTGACGGTGTAGCCGACCTTCTCGAATTCGCTGTAGGCGTAGTTGACCCAGCGGCGCTTGGTCTCCCAATCGGCCACGGGCGCGACCAGTTTGCCCTCGGCCTTCATCTGTTTGTAGATGCCCGTATTGTAGGGCACCTCCATCTGGTAGATCGTCAGCGAATCCGGCTGGAGCGCGACGGCCTTGGCCACGGTTTCTTTCCACAGTTCCTCGGTCTCTTCGACCATGCCGGCGATGAGGTCGATGTTGATCTGCGGGAACCCGATCTCGCGGGCGAAGGCGTAGGCGCGCTGCACTTCCTTGGAACGATGCGCGCGGCCGTTGATCTCCAGGATGTGGTCGTCGAAGTGCTCGATGCCGAGGCTGAGGCGGGTGACGCCCATCTCGCGGATGGCGCGGAGCTTGTGGTCGGTGAGCGTGCCGGGCTCGGCCTCGAAGGTGATCTCCGTGGCCTCATCCCAGGAGAGCTGCCGCTTCATGCCTTCGGTGAGGAAGCGGAGCTGGTCGGGCGAAAGGTAGCTGGGTGTGCCGCCGCCGAAGTAGATGAAGCGCGGCTTGCGTCCGCCGATGACGGCCTTGTTGGCGTAGAAGGCGAGGTCCTTCAACAGCGTGTCGATGTAGCCCTTGATGTCCTCGGCGTTCTTGTCGGTATAGACGCGGAAATAGCAGAAGTGGCAGCGCTTCCGGCAAAAGGGAATGTGGGTGTAGAGCCCCAGCGGCACGCCCGGCGCGGGCGCACGGTCGAGCGCGGCGTGGAAGTCCGGGATCGCCTCGGCCTTCCAGAAGGCGAACGGCGGGTAGTTCGCGACGAAATAGTTCCCGGCGGTCGTTTCCTTCTGGATGGGAGGACCGGCGGTCTTCGGCGGCGGGGCGATGGTGATGGTGTTCATACGGCTAGAGCTGGATTAGGCGATATTCTCGCGCCTTTCTAAGGATGTCTTCCGGCGACTCGTTTTCGTTGTCATGGAAGATGAGGTCTGAAATCCGCGGACAGCGAAGTTCAACTTTGAGCGACTCGATCCACTGGCTCGCTTCTTGGTCGGAACCTTTTCCGCTCCTGAGAAGCGAGATTAGCCTAAGCAGTTTTTCGTCGCTCATAGGATGTTGGCTGCTTGGTGAAAGGACAATGGCTTGGCCCGCAGCACGCAGGGTTGCCATTCAACCGCCCCTCGACCCGAATAGGCGCTGCTTCAGCTGCGAGCCGCTTGGCCAGTTCAGGTGAAATTCGCGTCCTCATTTCTTCACTCCAAAGCAGTAGACGGTGCCGTCTTCAGATCCGATGACGAACTTGCCGGCGGCCACGGCGGGCGAGCTGCTGATCGACTGGCCGACTTCGTAGTTCCAAACCTCTTCGCCGCTTTTCAGGTTCACCAGATAGACGCGGCCGTCTGCAGATCCGACGACGACCTTGTCGCCTGCGACGACGGGCGACCCGTCTATCTTGCCACGTGTGCTGAAGGTCCAGACCTGTTCGCCGGTGGCTTTGTTGACGCAATGCAGCCGCTTGTCGCGTCCGCCGAAGAGGACCTTGTCGCCGACGATGGCGGGCGAGCCGACGTAGGGAAACGCCCGCTGCTTGTAGCGCCAGACGGTGTTCGTCTTCACGAGGTCGATGCAGAGGA
>CANJSG010000019.1 GCA_947476875.1 Verrucomicrobiota bacterium
AAAGTATCGGAGAAGCGGGCGTCCCGTTCGCCCGTCACCGGACCGTTGGGGCCGGTCAGCGCCCAGGTCCAATAGGTGTTCGTCAACGAGTCGAAGAAGAGGCGGTTCGTGCCGGCGAGGGTGAAGGCGTAATAGTCGATGTCGCCGCCGCCATCGAGGGTGCCCTGCACCGTCGCTCCGATGGCCAGCGCGTTGGTCGTGTAGGTCACGGGCAGATAGACGAAGCTGACGAAGCCAGTGAGGGAGTTGTTGTAGTAGGAATAGCCCTCGATCGCGAAGGTGTATTCCCCGGATGCCGGGAGCACCAGGGTGGGTTGGTCGCCTGTCGGAGAGAACTGCTGGATGATCTGCCCGGACGGGCTGTAGAGGCGCGAATAGGGCTGCTGATTGAACCCCGTGGAAGCCACGGTGCGGAACTGGATCGACTGTCCCGTCGCGCCACTGAAGCGGTAGAGCGACGTCCCGGTGCCGAAAAGGATGTTGGTGGAATTGGTGGTGCCGATTCCCGTCAAGGCCGCGGTCGTCGCATCGAGAAGTCGGAATGAATACCCCGTCGGCAATGTCGACTGGGACTCGGCCCTGAACGTGTAGTTCCCCGGGGGCAGCACAAACGAGGCATCGGCGACAAAAGAGCTGTCGGAGAAACGCGCGTCACGGCTGGTGGCGTAGGTCGTGTTTGATCCGCTCAAAGACCAGGTCCAATAGGAGTTCGTCAGCGAGTCGAAGAACACGCGGGCCTTGCTGCCGAGGGTGAACGTGTAGGTGTCCACGTCGCCGCCGCCGTCAAAGGTTCCTTGGACGGTGACGCCGAGGGCCAGTGCGTTGGTATTCTGCACGGGCATCTGCATCGCGAAGCCGATGGAGCCGGTGGCCGTGATGTTGTTCCACGCGCCTTCGAGCGCGAAGAAGTGGGTCTGGTTGGACGAAAGCGTGAAAGGACCGAAACCCGAACTGGGGGAGCCCATGCCCCATACAAGTCCGCCCTGCAGGCTGTAGAGCCGGACCTGCCTGCCGGCATTGAATCCACTGTCCAGCCGTCCGTCGTAGAAGAGAGTCGTGCCGGCCGGTTGCGTGACGCGATACAGGACCGACCCTGAGGACGGCACAATCAGGTTGGTGACGCCTGTGTTCACCGCGAGAACCGGAGACGAGAGCACATCGAGGAACTGCACCTGCATGGTCTGCGCCGCGCCCCAGAACTGCACCTCGAAGTCGCCGGCGGGCAGGTCGACCCACGGATGGGAATCGAATTGTCCGGAGTTCATGTTCACGGCAATGGCGACAGGCCCGTTCGTCCCGATCACGGAATAGACAAGGGAGAGCGAATTGAGAGCGTCGATGTAGAGCGCCATCGGGCTGGCCGCATGGACGAGGAACGAGTTCGTCGTCGTGCTGGTGGCAAGGACATTGGTGTAGGCTTGGCCGAGCGTCACGGGCGTGCCGGTGAGCGCGGGCGGCGGGATGTTCGGGAACGTGGTGTTGGTGATATAGAGGGAACCGTTGACTGAATCGAAGAGGTAGCCTTCCAACAGGACCGTGTAGGTGCCGCCGCGGCTCAGGAGGTTGCTCAGGGAAGAATTGTTGAACCCGGAATACCAGAGTTGGTCACCGACGGGATCGATGAGCCGCCAGATGGCGTTGGGCGCACCCGACAGGGTCTTCCCGTCGAGACGGATGCGGTCGCCTGCCGCGGCGTTGAAGCGGTAGGCCGTCGAGCTCCACGCCGGGCTGAGGCCGACGGGAGTGGCGCTGTTCAGTGTCAGCGGAGTGGCCGCCGCGAGATCGAGGAGCACGAACTGATAGTCGCCGACGGCGTCGTTCTGCGCGGTGACGGCCATCTCGTAGGCTCCGGCCGGGAGATTGAGCACCGGATTGCCGCCGCCGAAGTGCTGGGCGTCGGAGCCATTGAAAGCCCGGGTGGAGACGACGGTCCCGAGCGGCCCGGTGAGATTCCACTGGAAGGTGGAGTTGGTCCACGAGTCGAAGGCCAGCTTCGCTGGCGTGGGAAGGGTGAAGGTGTAGCGCTGGCGCTGGGCGGGCACGCCGAGCGTGCCGCTGACGAGGGTATTCAGCGTGAGCGGTTGGACGGTGTCGGGAGCGAAGACGTAGCGGAACGAGAAGATGCCGGACGCGGCAGGCTTGTTGATGTTCCCCTGGACAAGGAGCGTGTATGTGCCGGACTCGGTGAGCGTGTAGGGACCACGGTCGCCCATCGATGTATCGAACAGATCAACGCCCGACGGAGTGTAGAGCCTCCAGAAAGGAACGCCGTAATACAGGTAGCCGCTCTGGCTGATGGAATCGAGGAACAGGCGTTGACCGACGTTGGCGGTGAACTTGTAAACGGTGGTCGCAGCCACAGGGGTGGTGTTGCCGTTGATCGTGGTGACCGGCGGGATCGTCGTGCCGAGACTGAGGTCGAGGATGCGGAACTTGAATCCGCCGGTCGCAGAGCCGCCATTTCCCGAGACGGTGAGGGAGTAGCTGCCGGCACTGACGGGATAGACGAACCAGCCTTCGCTTGCGAACGACACGTTGTTCGCAATGACTCCCAAAGGCCCTGTAAGCGTCCACAAAAGCCCGGAACGGTTGGTCAGCGTGTCGAAGGAAATGCGCGTGTCGGCGGGGACGTTGAACGTGTAGGTCCGCGCCTGGCCGGGGTGCGCGATGGAATCGACGACCGTATCGCCGAGGTTGATCGACTGGGTGGCGTTGGTCACGCCGGAGACGGAGAGGCTGAACGAGCCGCTGGGGCTGGTTTCGTAGGAGCCATACCCACCGGCAAGCATGGTGTAGGTGCCGGACTCGGCCATCGTCAGCGGCCCCCGGTCGGTGAATGAAGTGTCAAACAACGGCAGGCCCGACGGGGACACGAGAGTCCAGTAGGCGCCGTAGGAATTGAATCCGCTTTGGGAGACCGCGTTGAAATAAAGGCTCTGCCCCGCCGTGGCGGTGAACTTGTAGGCGGTGGTTGTGGTCGGAAGGATGTTCGTGCTGACGATCACATCTACGGCGACAGGAGTGGCAGCGGCGAAGTCGAGAAGGCGAAAGGCATAGCCCGGTGTCGCTCCGGAAGTGGCATCGATAGTCATCGTGTAGTCTCCCGCCGGAAGGGTATAGATGAGCCAGCCTGCGACGTTCATGCCGACTGTGTTGGCGACAACACCGTTCGGGCCTTGCAGGGTCCAGCGGACATTGGCCACGTTCGAAATACTGTCGAAGGAGACCGTTGTCGGCGCAGGCAGGGTGAACGTGTAGGTTCGCACCTGGCCGGGTTGGGTGAGAGCCCCGGCCACGGTGGTGTTCAGCGCCATCGGCAGCGAGGCGTTGGTCACGCTGGAAACAGTGAAGCTGAACGAACCGCTCGGCGTAGTTTCATACGAGGCATACCCGCCCGCTAGGATGGTGTAGATGCCGGACTCGGACAGCGTCCTGAGTCCTTGGTCGCCGAAATTGGCGTCAAAGAGTTGCACGCCGGACGGCGCCAGCAGCGTCCAGTAGGCGCCGTAGTTGTTGAATCCGCTCTGCGAGTTCGCCTTGAAGTAGAAGGCCTGCCCGGCGGTCGCAGCGAACTTGTAGGCCGTGGAACTGGCCGTGGAACTGGCCGTCGGCACGACCGAGCCGTTGACCGTCGAGTCCGTCGCGAAGAGCGTGGCCGACGCGAGGTCCAGCAGGCGAAAAGCGTAGCCGTTGGTCACACCGGACGAAGCATCGACCGCTAGGCTGTAGTCGCCGGCCGGAAGGGAATAGAGGAACCAGCCGGCGGAGTTCATATTGTTGGCAGCGACAGTTCCGGTCGGTCCAGAGAGCGACCACCGGACATTGCTCACGTTGGAGATGCTGTCGAAGGAGACCGTGGTCGGAGCGGGCAGCGTGAAGGTGTAGGTCTGGACCTGGCCGGGTTGGGTGATCGCGCCGCTGACCGTCGTGTTCAAGGCCATCGACTGCGCCCCGTCCACTACAGACACGACACGGAAGGAGAACGTGCCACTCGGACCTGGCTCGTAGTCGTTGCCGCTGACCAAGAGCGTGTAGTTCCCTGTGGCCCCGATGACGTAGGGTCCCTGATCGTTGAAACTGGTTTCGAACAAAACATTTCCATACGGATCCAGTAGTTTCCAGGACGGGATTCCCTGGTAGTTGAAACCACTTTGTGTGAGAGCGTCGAAAAACACCTTCTGACCTGCTGTCAGGCCGATCTTGTAAACGCGGCTGCAGGCCGCGGGTTGATTGGTGCCGCTGACGATTGTGTCGAAGGTGATCGATTCGGCAGCCGACAAGTTGAACAGGCGGAACGCGTAGCCGCCGGTGTAGGCGCCTCCCGTGACGTTCATCTGATAGTCGCCCGCCGGCGCGAAGAAGACGTTCTGGCCGACGCCCCAGTCGTTGAAGTAGCTGCCGTTGCCCACCACTGTCCCTCCAGGTCCCAGCACCATCCGCATTGGTCCCGGCTGGTTGGTGAGCACGTCCAGAAAAACCCACGTCGGTTGCGCCACGGAAAAGGTGTAGGCGTTGGTGGTCCCCGCCGGAGTTAGGCCTCCGTAGTAGTTGGTCCCAAACGAAAGCGGCGTGCCGCTGAACAGGCGCGGCGCACTACCGACCGGATTGACCACAAACGAATACAGGTTGGTCCCCGTGTTCGAGATGTCGCTCTCGACGAAGAGCACGTAGGTCCCGGCGTCCGGGAGCGTTGTTTTTCCGACAGTCGAAAAGCCCTGTTGGAAGAAGTAGTTGTTGTAGGGCCCGACCAACCGCCAATACAGCGCGCCGCTGGCGATCGTATTCGTGAAAGTGAACTGGTCGCCCGCCGCCGCGGTGAACTGGTAGAAGTCCGTCCGCTTCGAAAGGAACGCGCCGTTGGTCACCGTCGATCCCGGCGTGAGCAGTGTGGCCTCGGCCAGATCCACCAGACGGAAGGCGTAGGCGTTGGTCGCGCCTCCCGATGCTTCGATGGTCAGCGTGTAGTTGCCGGACGGCAGCACGAGGAGCGGGTTGCCGTTGTAGGCGTCCGTGCTGGTGAAGGAGCGGTTGGTCACGATGACTCCCGGTGGTCCGGCGATGGACCAGACAAGCGGGGAGACATTGGTCAGCGCGTCGAAATAGAATCGCTTCTGTCCAGTCACGGAAAATGAATAGGTGTCCCGCTCGCCGGGATAGGCGATGTCGCCCCGGATGATGTTCGTGACTGTCGCCTGCCCACGGGCATAACGCCCAAGTACAAGGCATGTAATGCCAACAATGAGACACTTCAATGCGAGGGGGAGATGCAGATGGCGCATAGTTCAAAACGGAGTTGACGACCCAGAGACTTCTTCCAGCCCGACCCATGAGGGATGACGGCTGTGTTCTAGAGATAAAACATTCGGCAACCACCCAACCCAAAGGCAAGTCGTAAAAGCCCCCTGCCGCCGGGTGAACGAACGAGGATTTGGCGCCCTAGCGAACAAAAAACGACCACTCGAACCCCGCGCCGACGAACCACCGCCAACGCCCCGCCCCGGAAAATCGAATCCCTCAACCGCAAACGCGGCGATAGAGGGCCTCGTAGAGCGGCACAATCGCCCCCGCGGTGAATTTCAGCCGGGCGGATTGCCGGGCGAATTGCCCCATCGCGGCCCGCCGCGTCGGGTTCGTGATCAGGCTCTGGACGGCGAGAGCGAGGGCTCCAGGGTCGCCGATGGGCGCCAACAACCCGGTGATACCGTCGTCAATCACCTCCGGGATGCCGCCGACGGAGGTGGCGACACTTGGACAACCGAAAGCCATGGCTTCAAGAATACTTAGGCAGAAGCTTTCGGTGTCGGAAGTGATGAGTCCCAAGTCGGCGGCCTGGAGGTAGTCTTCGATGTCGGTCACCTTCTCCCGCACAACCACTCTGTCCGCCAATCCCAGTCGCCTCACTTCATCGACGAAAGGGGCAAAGCTTCCGCCCGCGAGGACCAGCAGCTTGAACGAATTCGTCGGACGAATGAGCGCCGCCGTTGCGAGGAGCAGGTCGATCCGTTTCAGCGGCCGCAGATTCGACGAATGAACGATCAGGACCTCACCTTCCTTCACGCCGAGCTCGGCCCGCACCTCGTCCCGCATGCGCAGCGCCGGCCGGGGTTCATAGAAATTGTGGATGACGTCGATCGGGCACCCGGTCCCAAGCACCCGCTGCGTCTCGCCCTTCAACCAGGCGGAGACTGTGGTCACCGCATCCGAGCAGGCCAGCGCGTGGGTGATCGCCGGCCCGTATCCGGCGTCGCGGCCGAGCAGCGTGGTGTCGGTTCCATGCAGTGTCGTCACGACGCGCGGCCGCTGGTCGGACGGCAACATCGACCGCGCCAGGATCGCGGCCGTCGCGTGCGGCACCGCGTAGTGGACATGCAGGATATCGAGGCCGCAGTCGCGGCTGACCTCGGCCATCTTGACCGACAAGGGCAACGTGTAGTCGGGATACTTGAAGAGGTCGTAGTCGTTGATCAGGACCGGGTGGAAGTGGAGACGGGGCGCATCCGGCGGCAGGCGAAAAGGCCGCTCGTAGCTGATGAAATGCACCTCGTGGCCGCGTCGCGCCAGATCCACGCCAAGCGCGGTCGCCAGCACCCCGCTCCCTCCCACGGTCGGGTAGCAGGTGATGCCGATCTTGAGAGCCTTGCCCATGTCAAAAACGACGCGCCCCGCGACCCAACTGCGCAAGCGAACCGATCAACGGCGGGTCATTCGGGAAAAGCGCGATGGCATGGCCTACCCCTGCCCTGAGACCGTTCGCGCGCGCGCGCGTCAGCTGCAGTTCGGAATAATTCCTCGTCACCATCTGGGATGCGTGCGCTTCCATCGCGGCCGTCCACGTCGCGATGATCTCGGGCGCGGATACGTCGACCAAGAAGGGAGAGATGTCGGACGGTTCGGCCTCCGGCGTCACCGCGTAGAACAAGAGCTGCCCGATCGCGTGCGGCGCGAGCTCCCGCAACTCGGCCAAGCCGCCGAAGCGCGCCAGCCGCGATGCGTCGCGGACGAGCTTCCCCAAACGCCAATGGTCCGGGTGCTGGTTCTCGACGAGGGTGGGCGCGAGCACGATGCCCGGCTTCACCCGGCGAAGGATTCGGGCCAGCTTGATCGCGTGCCCGGCCTTCACTTCCAGGCGGGCATCGCCGTCCAGCTCGATGAACTCGATCGACGCTCCCAATCCCTCAGCAGCCTTCTGAGCCTCGGCGACGCGTTGCTCCGGGGTGCCGTTGGAGCCCGCTTCGCCCCGGGAACAAACGACCAGATGGGCCTTGCGGCCGAGGCTGGTTTCCTTCGCGACGATTCCGCCACAGCCGAACTCGATGTCATCGGGGTGCGCGCCAAAGACCAGCAATGGCTCGGCGTCAGGCTGGGATGTCGGTGTAGGCTTCATCGGAGCGGTCGATGGCGTCGCGGTTGATGTAGGTGATCTCGGGCGCGTCTTCCCGGCGCAGATAGGCCTGTTCGCCGGCGCCCGCAATGTAGTGGGTGCAATGCAGCACGGACTGCATCCAGCGCAACCGGGTGTCGCGAGTCGGACTGGTCTGCGCCTTGGTAAACTCCATCGCAGGCAGCGTCAAAAATTGGTCTCCCCCTTTGTGGACTTTCAGCACTCCGTCGAGGAATCGCGCCCGCACGATTTCGTTCTCATACGGGGCGTCCACGAAGAACTCCGGGACATCGCACGCCGCATTGCGGAACCCGGGATCACCGGACCGCGCCACGCGGATCCCGTCGAGCAGCCCCATGCGGCGATACATCTCGAGGCAGAATTCGCCGACGGTCGCGGAAGCCGTCTCGCGAAAGGCCGCGACCCAGCGGGGATCGACGTAGGCGGGAAGCTGGAGCGACGTCTTCGCGTGCCAGTCGGCGCGGACGCGTTTGAGATACAGCGGGGAGAACTTGCGCTGGATCTGGTTGTCGAAGGCGAAGTTCAGCTCGATGGCTTCGCCGGTCTTGCGGTGCAGCAGCGTCGTCCGCGTCTCGCGCGGATCGTGGTCGCTGTCGTGGTAGAAAAAGACGATCTCCCCGCCGATCTCGGACTGGAGCCGGCGGGCCGTGATGATCTTGGCGTAGAGGAAACGGCGCGGAAAAAAACCGCAGGGCTGCTGGCCAAAACAGATCACGGGAGAGGCGCTCATTCGGCGGACGCCTTCGCAGGAGTTTTGAAGAAAGCCTGCAGCGCGAGACTCAGGACCATGCACGAGGCGCAACCAATCAGGTTATACCAGAGATACGGGATCGAGAGGGTCATGTAGAGCACCACCACCAGCGCCTGCGCGGCGATCGCCGCCCAAAACACCGATGATCCGCCTACCTTCCGCAGGAAAAAGGCGACCAGGAAAATCCCCAGGACGACGCCATAGAACAGGGAGCCGATGATGTTGATGGCTTCGATGAGATTCTCGGAGAACCCGGCGAACAACGCGAAGACGATGGCAACGACTCCCCACATGGCCGTGAACCATTTCGCGGCCCGGACGTTTCGCGCCTCGTCCGGCACCGCAAGAGGCCGCAACTGGCGCCACAGGTCGATGGTCGTCGTGGTGCCGAGGGCATTCAGCTCGCCGGCCTTCGAACCGAGGGCCGCCGCGATCATCACGGCAATCAGCAACCCGATGACCCCGTGTGGCAGTTGCGCGAGGATGAAGCCGATGAAGACGTAGTCGGAGTCCTTGGTCTTCGCCAGCGGGTTGGCCGTGGTCAGCGCCGCCTTGGCCTCCTTGCGGACGACATCCGTGGCGGCATTGGCGGCGACCATCTCAGCGCGGGCGGCAGGTTCGGCCGCGTTTTCGCCACGGGCGCGGACGTCCAGCCAGGTGCGGATCTTCTCCTGCTTCACGGCGTGGAGCACCGCGTGTCTTTGCTCGATGTCGCGGAAAGAGGCCCCGTCCGGTCCGGCCGCATAGCGCGCCCATTCCACCCGGTTGTAGAACACCGGCGCCGGCTGGAACTGGTAGAACACGAACACGAGCGCACCGAGCAGCAGGATGAAGAACTGCATCGGGATCTTCAGCAGCGCATTGAACATCAGGCCAAGCCGGCCTTCGCGGAGGGACGCCCCGCCGATGTAGCGCTGCACCTGGGACTGGTCGGTGCCGAAATACGACAGCGAGAGGAACAGGCCGCCAAACAGGCCGGTCCAGAGCGTGTAGCGCTTGTCGGGGTCCAACGACACATCGACTGCCTGGAGCTTGCCCAGCGCACCGGCGACATGGGCCGCACCACCAAAGCCGAGGCCGGCGGGCAAGCGCATCAGGAGAATCACGAACGCCGTCACCATCCCGCCGAAGATGACGCCCATCTGCCATTTTTGCGTGAGGCTCACGGCCGCACTGCCGCCGGTCACAGTGTAGATGATGACCAGCAATCCGGTGCCGATGATCGTGAGGTCGAGCCGCCAACCGAGCACCGTCGCGAGGATGATCGCGGGCGCGTAGATGGTGACGCCGGCAGCCAGCCCGCGTTGGAGAAGGAAAAGGCCGGCGCCGAGAAGGCGCGTCTTCCCGTCGAATCGCTGGCCGAGGAACTCGTAGGCGGTGTAGACGCCGAGCTTCCGGTAGATCGGCAGGAACACGGCGCAGACGATGATGAGCGCCAGCGGTAGTCCGAAATAATTCTGCACAAACCCGATGCCGCTCTCGAAGCCCTGGCCCGGGATGGAGAGGAACGTGATCGCGCTCGCCTGCGTGGCCATCACGGAGATGCCGATGGTGCCCCAACGCGTGGTCTTGCTGCCCTTGAGATAAGTGTCGAGATGGTCCGTGTGGCGCGTGTGCCAGGCGCCGTAGGCGGCGATCCCCACCATCGTCACGAGCAGCACGATCCAGTCGAGGTGGTTCATGCGAAGAAGCGCGAGAACAGCGCCAGCAGGACGACGGTCACCACGAAAACCGCAAACACGAACGCATACACCCCGCGCCAGGTGCGGAAGCCGGGCACTCCGGTCGATCCGTCATCGCTGGATGGATCGGGCGGCGAGGGCTTCATTTTCCGAGCGAGACCAGGTTGGCGAACAAGCGATACGCTCCGGGATTGCCGGCCGGCAGCTGCCGGAAAAACGCGATTCCGGTGTAGATGTAGTTCCCCTTGCCGTGCTTCGCGATCAGCAGGCTGCTTTTCAACGGCTGCTCTCCCTTGTCGTTCATCGAGAGGATCGCCACGTAGCGTTCTTGATCCCAGCTGCTCGGGAAATACGCGCCGCGCTCCTGCACCCAGCCTGTGAAGTCGGCCTGCGTGATCTTGTTCGGCGTTGTCAAAGCCGCGTGATCGGGCGCGAGGAACGTCACGGGCGCATCCTCTTCGGTCACACGCAAAGCCGGCGCCGGACCCTGGATGGAAAGGCTATAGGGACCGAGTTGCGGGGTGTTCAGGCCATTGGGGCGGTTGTATTGGGCGATGACGTTTCCGCCGCCCTCCACGAAGGCGAGCAGGCCGGGGAAGTTGGCCGCGAGGTCGGTGCGTTCGTTGAACGCGCGAACACCGATCACGACGGCATCCAGGCCACGCAGCTTGTCGGCATTGAGATCGGCCCCGGTGAGGGTGGTGACCTTGTAGCCGAGCTGTTCCAGTGCCTGCGCGGTGTCGTCGCCCGCGCCTGGCAGGTAACCGACCGCCTTGCCCTTCGCGGCAAACTCGACCGCCACGGCCCGGACGCGCGCGGGCGGTTGGAGAATCTGAAGCGGGATGTGGTCGTAGCGGATCTCGACGCGCTGATTGCTGAAACGCGCGCCGCCGATGTCGGCCACGGCGAGGAAACTGCCCGACGCCGCTTGCACGGGCGCCGTGGCCGAGAAGACCAGACGAGCCTTGTCTCCCGGATTGCCGAGTTTGAACGGTTGGCTGGCCGGCGAGACGCTCCAGCCTGTCGGCGCCTCGATGTGCACGACTCCGATCGAATTGCCCCGCGCGGCCGTGACTTCGACCTCAATCGGCTTCTTCGCCCCGGGTGTGAAAAGCACGACACCCGACCCGAAACGCAGCGCGACGGGCGAGGTCACAATCAACGTGCGCGGCAGTCTTCCAGTCGCGGACTTGGCGACTGGTTCATCGGTCAAGACGAGCCGTTGTCCTCCGACGTCGAACGAGTATTCGACGGTGAAGACGGGCGGATTATCGGGTAGGCCAACCAGCTTCGGATCCGTCACGCGAAACATGCCCGGGCCGGCCTCTTCGCGAAGCCAATAAGGCTGCGACACCGGAAGACCTGCGGGCACGTCGATCATGATGTCGGCCGTCGGACCGGAGGCGTTGCTCCGATCAAGCGGCACATTGCCACCGGGAAACTTCACATCGGCCGACAGCCAACGGACCTGGGACTTCGCGGACAACGAAACGGAGACGGTGAGTTTCAGTCTGTCGCCGGGAACTACTTCAGCCTGCCGCGCGGTCGTCTCGACGGTAAGACCGAGACAGCCGGCGAGGATTCGATCCAACTGGCCGCGCTTGTCGTCCACCACCGGGTCGGAGGGCAACGCGGCGAGCTTGGAGCGGATCGCGAGGAGCGCGGGCACGCTGGCGGAAGGGTCCTCGTCCTTGAATTCGGCGAGGGCGTTGGTCGTGAGTCGTCCAATCTCCGCACCACCGGGAACACGGGCCCAAGTGAGATCGATGCCGTCCATGATGTCGTCCTTGGCGGGTTCTCCGCCGAGCAGGCCGAATGTTTCTTGGCGCGCTCCGGCACCTCCGCTGGGTCCGCGTCCGCCGCCGCCACCGCCCGGGCCGAACTGGGTCTTATGCTGCGCGCTGGTGCGGGAGGCGATCGTCTGGACCGCGTCGCCCGTCACCGGGTCGCTGCCGCCGGCCGCGATCGAAAGGCTGGTTCCTCCGTTTTGCAGGATGCGTTTCGGCTGCCACGGCTTGAGACCTTCCGCGATTTGTTCGGGATACGACTTGGGATCACCTGCGATCTTGAAGGCTTCCACTGCCAGGAGCGCCGAGGCGTTGTGATGGCCGTGGTTCCCCTTCTGGGCCTGAGGAGAAAAACGCGTGACGATGACATCCGGCCGGAAAGTGCGGATGACCCGCACGACGTCGCCCAGCACCTGGTCGTGGTCCCAGACGGCCAGCGCCTCGGCCATGCTCTTCGAGTAGCCAAAGTCCAGCGCCCGGGTGAAGAACTGCCGCGCGCCATCGAAACGCCGGCCGGCGAGAAGTTCATGGGTGCGCGCGAGCCCGAGTTTTTCGCCGAACTCGCCGCCGATCTCGTTCTGGCCACCGTCGCCACGAGTGATCGAGAGATAGCCGGTGCGGTAGTTGCGGACGCGGGAAAGGTAGGCGAGAAGCAGGCGATTCTCGTCGTCCGGATGGGCGGCAACGTGGAGGACAGTCGCGTAGATACCGAAGCCGCGGAGGTCTTCCTTGATTGCCGCAGCCGGGGGAGGAGCGGACTCGGCGGCGAACGACATCGACAGGACCACCGCCCCGAGAGACGCATGGAGCGCCGCCCGGCGGAACATCCGGAAAATGGTAGGGTGCGAGGTCATCGCTGGGAATCCGCAACGGCCGCTTCGGACACTGTCCTCCGCAAAGGCGCTTGGGTTGGAAGAGGGTCCCCGCCGCGGGTTTGGAACTGCGGCGGGGCGAATTGATTCGATTAAATCGCGACGGAAAGCAGGGGCCTTTCCGCCCGCGAGAGCCTACTTCGCGACGGTGAACGGCACGCTGAACGCCGTCTTCTCCCACATCAGCTTGATGACCCCGCCGCCGGCGGCGTTCTTTTCAACCGCCATCGTGAATTGATCCACGCTCTTCTCGACGGACTCTTTCTTGGCGTCGACCCGCGCCACGTCGGTCTTCTCGATCACCGGAACACCCCAACCACCCAGGCTGCTGCTGAAGGCGAGCTTGGAAGCCCCGTCCTCGCTGGGAACGAAATAAAGGGTGTAGGCACCGGCTGGAATCGTGGTTCCGCCGATGACAATGGGCTTCTGGATGAGGAGCAACGTCGCTTCATCGGAGCCCATGCGCCACGCTTTGCCGTAGGGAACGAGGCCGCCCCAAATCTTCCGGACTTCGTCGCTCTTGGGATTCTTGGAGAAAGGCCGTCCGTAGGTGACGGTGACGCGGTTGCCTTCGATCACGGCGCCGGTGGTCTCGTGGGGGCTGTTGCCACCGGTGGAGGCGGCTTTCTTCTGCTGGGCCATCAACGGCATGACGCCGACAAGGCCGACTGCCGCAATGAGGAGGGAGGATTTCAGGAGGTTCATGATGGTTGGTGCGTTGAGGTGTCTGGAAAGGCTGAGGGGATGGTTTTGGTTCTGCAACACTTCCCACAAAGGGGCTCAGCGAACCACGGACGCCGACGCTCGCGGCGTTCGTGGTATTCAACGCCCGAGTCCACCAACGCAGGGCAAGGCCGGATTCCAATCAAACACCCGCCAACCGAACATCGGCATCTCCAAAACGCGGGAGCTTCACGCCCATCCGGTCCATCAGGGAGAGATACAGGCTGCAGACCTTGCGGTTCTCGTCGCCCTTGCCGACGTAGCTGAGGACGCGGCCAGTCTCCAACGTTCCGCCCAAGCCGCCGACGGTGAGCATCGGAAGGCGCGTGCTGTCGTGGCGGTTGCCGGACCACATGTTGGAAAGGAACATCAGGCAGGAGTTGTCGAGCACGGTGCCTTCGCCCTCGGGCATGGCGTCGAGCTTGGTCGCGAGGTAGGCGACCTGGCTGACGTAGTATCGGGCAATGCGCTCGAAATCATCGGAGAGATCGTCGTGGGATGCGGAATGGTGCGCCTTGCGGACGTCGAGGAAGGGGTAGAACAGGCCCGAGAGATCGCGGCAAAGCAGCAGCGAAACGACGCGGGTCTTGTCGGTCTGGAAGGCCATCGCGGTGATGTCGCACATCAACCGCATGTGCTCACGGATATCCTCGGGCAGGCCGTTATCCGGACGTTTCATAAAAGCGACGGGCATGTTCTTGCCCTGGGCATTCTTCTCGGCTTTGGCCTGATCGCCCCGCATCCGGTCTATGCGCTTCTCCACTTCACGGACGCTCGTCAGGTATTCGTCGAGCTTGGCCTTGTCGTTGCCGCTGATCTTCCGGCCAAGGCTGGAGGCGTCTTCCTTCACCCGGTCGAGGATGCTCTGCGTCCGGCGGGTGCCGCGGTTCTCGAAGAGGCTGTCGAAGGCGAGGGACGGATAAACCTCCATCGGCACCGGTGAATCCGCGCTCTGCCACGAGATGTGGGAGCTGTAGGCCATGGAGAAGTTGCTCTCGTGGTAGCCGGTGATGGGCTGTTCACAACCAAGGACCATGCTCGGCTGGATCGAATCCTGCCCGATGCTGTTGGCCAGCACCTGGTCCATGCTGATGCCGCCCTTGAGCACGGCGCCTTTCATCAGCGGCATGCCGGAGAGGAGGTTGCCGGTCTGCCCGGGATGGATGCCGACGCCGACGGCCGACTTGTTGAAGAGGCCGTCGATGAAGTTCATCTTGGTCTTCAACCCTTCCATCGGCTGGAGACTCTTGCTGAGTTCCATGCTCTTGCCGGAGCCCTTGGCCGACCAATGGTTGCCGTTGACGCCATTGCCCCAGAAGAGCGCGGCGAACCGCTTCGGCATCGCGGCCGGAGCGCCGGCCTTCAAAGGCTCGTCGCCGAACGCCGGAATGGATTCGAGCCAGGGCAAAGCCATCGTGACACCGACGCCCCGGAGAAACGTCCGACGTGACAGTCGGAAGCGGCGGGCGGCTGGGGAATTCTCTTTTGGATCGCGCATGGCTTTACTTGGCTGCGAGGTCTTCGGGACCCCGTTTGTTCAGGAACTGCGGACTGGTGACGATGCTTTCCACGAGACTGTCAAACCTGTGCCCATTGGCCCTCAACTTGGCCCGCATGTCACGCACCGTAATGTCGTCGGACAGGATCAGGCTCCGGCCCAATCCGTAGGCCAGCATCTTGCGGCAAAGGTTGTCGAGGAAGTCGTCCTGGCGATGGGCCTTGATATAGGCGCGGAGCCCGGTGAGGCCGGAGCCTTCGCTGCCATCGGAGAAGACCGCATGGGTGTCGACGGGTTTCCCGCCAAGATCCTTCGTCCGCAGTTCGCCGACGGGCCCAAAACCCTCGAACACGAGCCCGAGCGAATCAAACCGTTGATGGCACCCGGCGCAACTGACGTCAGACCGGTGTTTCGCCAGCGTTTCGCGAAGGGTGAGTTCGCCAAGCTTGGCCTCGTCAGCCGGAAGTTCAGGAACAGAGGCGGGCGGCGGCGGGATGCGTTCGCCCAGGACACGGCGGGCCACCCAGTAGCCTCGTTTGACAGGACTGGTCCGCAGGCCGGGAGAATTGGCGGTCAGGAAAGCCGACATGGAAAGAAGTCCACCACGGCCGACGCTGCCGATGTTCTCGACGCGCACCCAGTCGTTCGAAGCGATGGCTGGAATCGTCAGGCCGTAGTGCCTGGCCAAGGCCGGATTGACGAAGGTGTAGTCGCAATCGAGAAACTCCAAAACCGGGCGGTTTTCACGCACGGCATTGAGGATGAAGCGGACCGGTTCCTCGAACATCGACTGCCGCAGCTTGTCGTTGAAGTTCGGAAACCTTTGACGGTCGACGGCGTTGTGTTCCTCAAAGCGCCGGAAGTCGAGCCAGTGCCCGCCAAACTCGACCGCGAAACCCCGGACGCGTTCGTCTTTCAACATCCTCCGGGCCTGCGCGACGATGACTTCCGGCCGGTGCAAGTCACCCGCAGCCGCCCGCGCTAGAAGCTCTTCGTCCGGCGCGCTCGACCACAGGAAGTAGCTCAGCCGACTGGCCAGCGAGTAGTCGGACAACGGCAATGCACCGTTGGGTTGGACAGTCTTTCCCTTGGCAGCGCGGGAACCAGTTTTCGGGGAAGCGGGCGTTTGACTGCCGGACGCTTCCACGAGATCGACCCGGTAGCAGAAGCTCGGCGACATCAGCACGCTCGCGATGCAGTCGCGGATCGCGTCGTCGTGCGTCAGCCCGTCCTTTTCACGGGATATTCGATAGAATCCAAGCAGGCCGTCGCGTTCAACGGCGGTCAGCGGCCGGCGAAACGCCTTCTGGGCGAACTGGACGAGCGCTTCGACGTGCTTCGGTTCCGCGTCGCGCTCCATCTTCTCGATGCGGGCGATTGCAACAGGCACCCGCTCGAAGTGTTCCTTGATGGCGGCGAGGGTGGCTTCGCTGGCGCCGACACGGACGGCTTTGGCGTAGTAGAGCTCCGCAAGCTTCTTCACCTTGGGCTCGGTCGTGCAGTCCTTGTCCTCGGCCCGCGCGAAGTCGAACTCGGCGTCGCTCAGGAATCGCGAGTCGGTGCGCTCGAAATACACCGTGCTCTGGTGCATCCGCTGCGGCACGGAGGCGATGACGTTGAACTCGTCCCACAAGTGGTCGAGTTCGCGCCGCCCCTTCTCGTCGAGGACCATGTCAAACAACGGACCGTCGTCGCGGAAGTAGCCGGTCTGGTTGTGCAGGCCGGCGCTGAGGAGCCGCCCGACATTGCCATTGGCCTTCTCCTCCTCCGGGTCGATGAACGACCTCGCCCGTTCCTTCACGTAGAAGGCGTCGGGGAAAACCTCGGCGAATCGTGCGAAGGCCGCCTCGAATTTGGCCCGTTGCGCGGGGTCGGAAGGAACTTTCAGATTCGCGTCGGCCTCGCGTGTCTTGGCCTTCACCTTTCTCCGGTTGTAACTCGCGGCCTTGGCCCCTGCCTGGACGTTCGTCACGACCAGGCCGTCGATCTGGAGCAATGCCGGGTCGAACTTCCGCCGGTTGGCGGCCCACTGCCGGTCCTTCCACAGGACCAACGCCTGTGCGCTGGGGTTCATCTCAGGCCCGTTCAGGTTGGGGACCTCCGGCCTGATCTTCTCGCGGAGCGTCACGACAAAATCTCTCATTGCCTCGCAGCTCTTCCGCACCTCCGCCGCCGGCTCGCCCCGCTTCTGGGCGGGCAACTCGCGGAACATCCCCTGCAACTTCGCGATCGGCCCGACCTCTTCCTTCGCGTTCAACGACTCCCAGACGGTCGCGAGATACTTCGCGCTGACTTTCGACTCGATGGCGATGTCGGCCAGCGTCGCCCGCGATTTGCCCAGGGCCGCCCGGTTCTTGAAGCGCCAAGCGGCGGCGAAGTAATCCGCGAAATCCGTGGGTTGCCGCAGGTAGAAATCAACGATCCGCAGGATGCCGTATTTGTCGCGGTCGGTGTGGACCATCATGGGGTGGCTCGCGAAGGCGATGCCGTCCAGGTTCAACACCGCGTGCTGGCTCACTTCGCGCGCGGCCTCGAGATACTTCTTGAGCAGTGCCGGCGACATGGTGAGCGACTCGCCCGAGTTGTCGAAGCCATCCTGGTTCGCCGGATCGACGGGAAACTCTTTGGTCGGTTTCAGGTCAACGCCGGTCAGGTCGCGGATGGTGCGATCGTATTCGGCGTTGCTCAGGCGCCGCGCAAGAACCGGCCCCGGATCGCCGGCATTCTTCTCGGCTTCGTGCCGGCGCATTTCCTGGATCCAGGCTACGACCGCCTGGCTCTGGGTAGAAGTCGGGTGCTGTTTTGCCTTCTTCGGCGGCATGTCGCCGATCTGGAGTTTCTCCAGGACCATTTCCCAATGAGGGTGATCGCGGACGACCGCCTTCAGGTTGTCGTAGGGACTAAGGTCAAAGTCCGCCTTCGGTTTCTCCGCGCCGTGGCAATCAAGGCAGTAAGTGCCGATGAATGGCCGAACGGTGACCTCGAACCGCTTCCCCAGCTCCAACGACACTTTGTCGAGCGACGCGGCCGGGGCGGCAATGGCGCCAAGCAGCAGGATCGCAATCGATGAGATGGAGCGAAGAAATGACATTTGGGTGGCTGACCGGGCGAGTCTCACTTCATCCACGAGCTCACGCAACCCGCCGAATGGGGTGAATCGACGATCCCGGTATCCATGCTATTCGATGACGCTTCAGCGTTTCTCCCCGTTGGACACGAAGAGGATCTTCGATCCATCCGGCGACCAGCAGGGATGTTCGATGCTGCCAACGCCTCCGAACAAGTGGGCGATGGTCCTGGGCGCTCCCCCGGACACGGGCATGAGCTTGAGGGAGACACGATGGTAGGCCACGGGCTTCTGCGGATTCGCGTCGTGCGGGTAGGCCAGATAGACGAGCCATCTCGAATCGGGCGACAGCTGGGGAAACCGCGCATGGTCGAGGTCGAAGGTCAGTTGGCGCGGATCGGTGCCGTCGAGCTTCTTGCGCCAGATCTGGCCGGTGCCTGTCTGACCATCGGCGAAGAAGAGGAACTGGCCGTCGGACTCGAGTCGTTTGGTGGCCGGCGGTGCCACGGGAGGTCTCGTCGGCCCGCCGGTGGCTGGGACGGACTGGATCTTCCCGCCGCTCTCGAAGACGACTTCCTTCCCGTCCCGGCCAAAGGCGAGTGCGCCGATCTTGTCGGTGGTTTCGTGGAGCACGAGGCGTTTGCCGCTGGCGACGTCGAGGGTCTCGATCCGGCTGCTGAAGACGAATGCCGCATAGTTGGTCGTCTTCACCTGCTTGTTCGGATGCCAGTCGGGCGCGACGGGCGTGGCGATTCGGACGTTCCAGACGCGGGCTTCCTGGACTGCATTGGTATCATGGGCCAGCACGTAGGGTCCGATGAGAACTTCGTCCTTCAACTCCGGCAGCGTGATCGAACCCATGTCCTCCAGCGGCTCGCCGGGATGCGCCATCCGCATGGTGATCTTTTTTCCCATGCGTTCGAGCTGGATGATGTTTTCGCCGAAATACTGCTTCGGGAAAAAGATCTCCTCCTCGGGATCACGCATGTAGGCGCCGCGCATGGGACGCCATTGCAGCACGACCAACCCATCGCCATGGACGCAGGAGTTGACGCTGACGGCGTCGTGGTCGGTGGTCTCGCGGATCATCCAGCCGGTTTTGCGATGGGTATTGCCCTTCTCGTTGCCGACGAGCTGGAAATTGGCCGTCAGGAGGAAGTCGCCTTTGATCTTCTTGTAGAGGAAATGGAACTCGTCGTGGTTGAACCAGATGTTGTAGCCGCCTCCCTTGAGTGTGTAGGTCTGGCTGGCCTCGTCGTATTCGGAGGAGCCGGCGCGCTTCGGGCCGCCAATATCGGCGGCCTTCGTGAACTCGCCGACCTGAGCGGCGGCAAATCGAAGCGTGAGAAGCAGGAGCGCGACCGTCACGAATCGCGAAGTCCGAATCCACGAAGGCCGAAGGAAGAACGGAGGACGAACAGCAAAATTCTGCGTCATGGGTGTGGGCGTTGTGATGATGGTAAATCGGATCCGGTCAGTCTGTCATTGGCGTGAACGGCAGCTTGACGGTGAGACTGGTCAGCCCTCGTTGGATGTTCTCGAAGAGATCGGCTTCGAACGCCTTGCCGATGTTGTTTCCATCGAGGTTTTCGCGCGCATGGTCATCGGATCGGGAAATGAATGCGCCAGCACCTTGGGCGAACCGCAGGCGAGCAGACCCTTGGACTTGAACTCGGCCTTGCACTGCTTGATCCCAGCCATCCAATCGGCGGCGCGGCTCTTGGGCTACACGACGAGGGCCAGCGCCAAGAGCGCCGGCAGCAGGGGATGGGGCAGAGTCTTCATGGAGTCTGTGGGGTTGAGGAGAGACGGTTGAGTGGCTGCTTAATTTAGGGGTTGTGAACCTATTCGGGAAAAGTTCAACAACCGAGTCGGAGGGGCAGATCCACCGAACGGTTAGGCCGCTTGGTCATACCGTCGGCAAAAGGCAAACGAACAATGTCCAGATGCTGACAGCCAACCCGTAGACTGCCAAACATCCGAATTGTCGTAAGTAAGAGAGCGAAAAGAGGAGCAGCGTGAAGCCACACAAGATCGCGAGAACGAGCGGAGCACCGTGCATGATATCCTGGATGCTCGGTCGCCGAGATTCGGCCCAAAGGATCGCGGCGGAAAGCGTGAGGCACGCGGCCATCAAGGAGCGAAAGCACACCCGCTCGATCGGCTGCTTGGGATTTTGAGTCTCGGGCATGTCGTGCGTAGTAGCCTAACCATCTGCCTCACCCGATTCCTATGCGACAAGCTCCAACCGTCCGGTCGAGTCGCCATGGCGTTCGATGCCCTTCGCTCCCATCCGGTCGGCCATGCTGAGGAACAGGTTGGTGAGCGGAACATTCCTGGCCTTCACGAAGCGGCCCGACTGAAGGGTTCCGCCGCCGGAACCGGCCAGGAGGATGGGGAGGTTGGTGTGGGTATGGCGGTTGCCGTCGGCGTTGCCTGAGCCATAGACGATCATCGAGTTGTGCAGCAATGACCGGCCGTCCACGTCCTTGGTCTGCTCCATCTTCGTGAGGAATTTGCCGAGCTGCTTCACATACCAGAGGTCGATCTCCTTCACCTTGTCGATCTGCTCCTGCTGGTTGCGGTGATGTGTGAGGTTGTGGTGCCCCTCGGTCAGGCCGATCTCGGTGAAGGTGCGGTTGCTGCCCTCGCCGGCCAGCAGCATGCTGGCGATGCGCGTGGAGTCGGTCTGGAATGCGAGCGTCATCATGTCGAACATGAGCGCGATGTGCTCCTCGTAGCTTGGCGGGATGCCGGCCGGGGAATCCACGGAGGGATTTGCGAGTGGGAACTTCTCGGCCTTCTCGATGCGCTGCTCGATCTCGCGGACGGCGGTGAGATACTGGTCGAGCTTCTGCCGGTCGCGGCCGTTCATCTTCTTCTCGATGGCGGCGGCGTCGGCCATGACGAAGTCGAGGATGGACTGCTCTTCCCGCTGGCGGCGCTTGAGATTCTCCACACGCTCGGCCTGGGAACCGACGCCGAATAGTCGCTCGAAGACGAGGCGCGGATTAGGCTCGGGCGAGACGGGCTGTGTGGGCGAACGCCAGGCGAGATTGTATTCGTAGGCGCAGGAGTAGCCGGAGTCGCAGTTGCCGGCCTTGCGGACGGAATCGCAGGTCAGTTCGAGCGACGGAAAGCGTGTGAGATGCCCGATCTGGCGGGCCACGATCTGGTCGATGGAAGTCCCGGCGTAGATATCGGAGCCGGCGGTCTTCTTGATGCGCACGCCGGTGAGGAACGTGCCGCCGGCGCGGGCATGGTCGCCGCCGCCATCCGGTCCGGCGTCGGCGCTGATGTCCTCAAGGCCCCCGACGACCTGGAGTTCGTGGCGGACCTTCTCCAGCGGCTGCAGCGTCCGTGACAAGGCGAAGTCCTTGCCCTCGTTCTCGGGGAACCAGGCGGAAGGAATGGTGCCGTTGGGCACGTAGAGGAAGGCCATCCGCGTCGGCGCCACTCTTGCGGCGGCGGCCGCCGGCGCAGAGAACGATCTAAACGGGCTCAGCGACTCGAAGGCGGGCAGAGCCATGCACGCGCCGATCCCGCGCAAGAAGGTCCGGCGGCTCAGGCTGGCGTGGCGTTCGGCGGCGAGGTTGCGGTTGGACATCGGGTTCTTGTTCATGGCTTGGAAGGTTTGATGGCGGCCTGGCGTGTGGCGGCGGAACCGGGAGAAGGTTCGGCGGAATTGGAAGCGGAGTCGGTCGCTTTGGTCCGCATTTTCTGGAAGGGGGCGGATTCGATCACGCCCATGAGGAGCACGGAGAACTTGCCGTTCCCTTTCTCGAGCTTGGCGACGATCTGGTCGATGGTCTCGACGTCGTAGTGCTCCGTGCCGCGGCCGAGGGCGTAGGTCACGAGCTTCTCGGTGAAGCAGCGGTAGAAGTCGCCCTTGTGTTCCGTCGCGAGGATCCGTTTCAGCTCGGCGACGCCGTTGAAGGACTCGCCGGTGATGAGCCGACCGGCGGTATCGATCGACTGGTTGCGCTCCTTGTCGCGCCACATGCCCATGGCGTTGAAGTTCTCGAAGGCCAGGCCGATGGGGTCCATGCGGGCGTGGCAGGAGGCGCACAACGGCTTCTCACGGTGGATCTGCATGGCCTCACGCATGGTGAGCTCGCGGTCCTTGACGCCCTGTTCGGTCGCTTCGAGCGAGGGGATGTTCGGCGGCGGCGGCGGGGCCGGAGTGCCCAAGAAGTTCTCGAGGATGAACAGGCCGCGCTTCACGGGCGAGGTGCGGTCCGGGTTCGAAGTGACGACGAGGGCGCTGCCGTGGGTGAGGACGCCGCCGCGCGGGCTGCCGGCCGGAAGGGCGACGCGCCGCATCTCGGTGCCTGTCACGTCGAGGTTCGTCAGGCCATAGACCTTGGCGAGCTTCTCGTTGAGGAAGGTGAAATCGCTGTCGATCAACTCGGTCACCGGACGGTCTTCGTGGATGATCGTGGAGACAAACATCTCGGTCTCCTGCTTCATCGCGTCGCGCAACTCGCGGTCGAGTTCGACGCGCGGATTCGTTGGACGCCTGAAGTTGTTGAATCCCTGCTTGCCTCTTTTTCCGGCCCCGAAGGCGAGGGCATTGGTGCCGGCGGCATTCGTCCCCAGGGCCACGTTCGTGGACAGCAGTCCGGGGGTAAAGGCGGGCACATTGGTGCGGGAGGCCTGCTGGGCGCGGAAGGCGGCCGCCTGTTCTCTCACCTGTTTCTCCGTGCCATCGTCGCGCGCCAGCACGGCACGGGCGTTGATGGCGATGCCGTCCACGTCGCGGGTCTGAAGCCATTGGCCGGTGAAGTTCTGCACGAGCTTCTCCGAGCGCGGATCGGCCAGCATCCGTTTGACCTGCGCGGCTTGGTTCTTCCGCAGCTCGCCTTTGCCGGCGAGGGCGATCAGTTCCTCGTCCGGCATGGTGGACCAGAGAAAGTAGGCGAGGCGTGAGGCGAGGGCGTATTCGTCGATGTCGGCGACGTCGCCCTTGGCCGTCGCGGCGGAGGGTTCCTCTATCCGGAAAAGAAAACGCGGCGAGGCGAGCACGGCGACCATCGCGTGGGCTATGCCGGCCTCGAAGGATTTGCCCGGCGCAGTGTAAACTCCTTCAGCGAGGGCGGCGAGTCGGTCGGCCGTGGCGGCTTCCACGGGACGACGGAATGCTTTCGTCGCGAAGCGCGCCATGAGTTCCGAAGCGTAGGCGCGGCGCCCGGCGGCGTCTTCGGGGGCCTGTCTGGTGAAGAAGCGATCGAAGTTCTTGGGAGTGATCCAGTGCTCCTTCTCCAGCGGTCCATGCAATGTCACGCGTGCGATCCGCATGTCGAGGGAGTTGATCTTCTTGTCCACCGGAGTGAGCGGTTCCAGCTCGATGGTCATCTTCTTTTCGCCGGGCTCCCACTTCGCGTCGAAGTCGAAGCTGAAGCTCTTGTTGTCATGCCAGCCGAACTCCTTCTTCAGGACTTCACGGCCGTCGATCTTGAACGTCACGCGGCAACGACCGGGATCGTAGTCGAAGTTGCCCTTGACCGCGAGGTCGAGCGTGACGCGGTAGCGGCCGGACTTCTCGACCTGCGCGGACGTGGCGACGCTGGCGGGCTCGTAGTAGTTGAGCGTCCGCATGGCGTCCTGCGGGTTGCCGCGCCCGCCGAATCCACCGCGACCACGGCCTTTGGCCTGATCCGGTGCCGCACCGACAGCGGTGAAACGGATGCCCGGAATGACGCGCTCGGGGATGACCTTGCCCACGATGGGAACCGCCTCGGACACGATGGCCTTGGCGGCGGCCATGTATTTCTCGAGGAGCATCGGCGAGACGGTGAGCACGTCGCCGATGTTGTCGAAACCGTAACCGGTGTCGTCCGGCGGGAATTCAACCTCGGAGTTGAAGTCGATGCCCATCAGGTCGCGGATCGTGTTGCGATACTCGACGCGGTTCAGCCGTCGGACGGTCACGCGGCCGGGATCGGGATTTTTCGGATCGATGCCGAAGGCGGCATACTTGATCCAGCGTTCGAGCTTCTGCTGGTCCGCTGCCGAAGGACGGGGCTTTTTCGCCGGCGGCATCAGACCCGCACGGGTGTTCTTCAGGACGTTGAACCACAGCTCCGGATGCAGCAGCGCGGCGTCCGTCTTGAAGACGTCGAATGCGACTCCGCCCTTGGACTCCCCGTCGGCATGGCAGTCCGAGCAATACTCCTTGAGGATGGGCTCAACTTCGCGACGGAACTGCGCGGCCGCCGGAATCTCCGCGCCAGAAGCCGCCGCGCACGTGATCGCGACCGCAACCATAAGTCGCGCCGTCAACGGAAGGCACAATCCGACGGTTGGGATTGCGCTCTGAAATTCGAACATGGACGCGGTGATCATGGTTTCTTGGCGGCTCCACCGCCGCTGGCAGGCGCGGATCCCGGCTGGTTGGCCGGATGGCGGAACGACCGTTCGACCATGTCGTTCGGATCCGTGGAAACCGGCTGGTCCCGCCAAAGCCAGCGCATCATTTCCGGAAAGATCGCGCCGCCCTGCTTCTGGCCGTGGTTGCCGATGCCCCAGGAGTAGTTCACGTCGTAGCCCTTCTTGGTGAGGGCGTTCATCAAACGGACGTTCTGCAGGAACCAATCTCCATTGGGCCGACCGGGGCGGCGGTTGTCGTTGCGGCCGTCCTGCATGAAGATCCGGAACGGCTTCTTCTCACTCTCGGCCACCAGTTCGGGATAGATGAACTCTCCGCGGATATCCGTGTAGCTTCCGACGAAGGTGATGATCTTCCGGAAATCATTCGGCCGGAACCAGGCCACGGAGAACGCGGCGCACCCGCCCGAACTCGACCCCATCATGCCGTGCAGGTCCGGCTCGGGTGAGATGTTGTATTCCTTCTTCAGCGCCGGCATCAGCTCTTCCACGATGACCCGGGCGTATTTGTCGGTCGGCGGGTTGTATTCCTCGGCGCGGTTCGACGTGCGGTCGCCCCAGTCGCGGGGATTGGGCTCCGGCTGGTCGGGACGCCGGCCCGGATTGATGAACACGCCGAGCATGACGGGGATTTCACGCCGGAAGATCAGGTTGTCCAAAACGTTGTGCGCCTGGACGTCGCCCGGCTCGACCATCATCGCCTGTCCGTCGTTGAACACCATCACGGGAGTCGGCTGCGCCGGGTCGTATTGGGCCGGGACATAGACCCAGTAGGTGTGCTGCGTTCCAGGAAAGACGTTGCTCGGGATGACCTTGGCCTCGGAGAACTTCCCCTTCGGCACACCGTCCATCGGCTTGGAATCGGGCCCGAGCCGGTAGAAGAAATCGTTGGTGTTCGGGATTCCCCGGCCTGCCCGTGCGGGCGTCGCAGCGGCGCCCGGCACCACGGCATCGGCCGTCCGGCCAACGTCGGAGCCGAGCAACAAAACAGCCGCTACCGATGCGATCACGCTTCTCATATAGATTGGGTTCGAATTCATCCTCGCAGAACAGGCCAGCCACTTCTTGTGATCCGGCGACAAAAAATTGAAGAATCCAGCCACGCCATCGGTCGTGCATTCGACCATCCTTCGTCGGATCCGAATAAGAACGCGCCAACCAGACCGCAAGATCATGCGAAATACCGCCAAGCAAAAGCCTGAAACAGGGAAAGACTCGAAGCGGCGCCCTACCCCGCCAACCGGTGGCGAATCGCTTAAGGTCCGGCTCGGGTTTCGTGATGATTTCTTCAAGGGTCAGGTCGATGCCAAACAGTTGCTCCAGCCGTTCGACCACTTGCCGGGCCTGCTCTACTTCGTCAAGGACGCGGAAAGCCGGTTGATGGCCATGAGCCGCGACGTCGCGTTGCGGGTGGGCTTCAAGGACGAGGAGGAAATGATCGGCCTGACGGTCCACAGCTACCTTCCGCCGGACCTCGCGGACAAATACATCGCCGACGACCAACTCGTGATGCGCCAAGGCGAACCCCTCTGCAACATCGTGGAGATCTGGTTCAACGAACAGGGAGTGCGCGACTGGATCATCACCGACAAGTATCCGCTGCGCGACACGAGCGGAAAGGTGGTGGGACTCATCGGCACGATCCAACCCTTTGAAGCCCGGAGAAAGATGCTGGCCTCGCTCGGACCAGTCGGCAAAGCCGCCGACTTCATCAGAGACCACCTCGGCGAGCCGATCATGCTTTCCGCCATCGCCCGCCATGCGGGCTTCTCCGAGCGCCAGCTCCAGCGCCTCTTCCGCCAGGTCTTCGGCATGACCATGCAGCAGTTCATCATCCGTTCCCGCATCCAGGCCGCCATCCACGAATTGACCCGGTCCAGACGGTCGATCGTCGAAATCGCGATGAAGTTCGGCTTCAGCGACCAGAGCGCGTTCACCAACCAGTTCCGCCAAGTCACCGGCATGCCGCCGAGCTCCTACCGCAAACGCTACTTCGCCGAGTTCACGCCGTGAATGGTCGAGCCTCGTCAATAATTCCTAAGACGAGCCAGGAATCTGCGAACTCCGGCGAGACAACCACTCACGAATTCCAGCGGTAGATGAACGACTTCGCCGTGTAGTTCCCCTCGGCAAGGACGAGGTGTTTGTCGGTGCTGTTCACGGTCGCCGGAGTGGATGGCCTCATCGAGTGTCGCGGCCGAGGGGGCGACGGTCGCCGCGCGTTGGCGAGCAAAGCAGCCGGACAGCAGCCTACCGATCACGGCGCCGCGTCGTTTGTTTTTCTCGGACGACTATTCTGCGAATTTCCGATCAGAGGCAACGCGTGCCCGAACGGGCAACGCCAACCCCGGCATCTTCACTCCTTCAAGCCAACCCGTTGATCCCGCCGGTGCTGTTCCCGAAACGTTTTACGTCGTCGCCGACCTGCATGCGGTTGAGCACTTCGACAAGCAGGTTGGCCATCGGCGTGTGCGGGACGGACTTGATGTGGCGACCGGTCTTGAGCGTGCCGCCCGCGCCGCCGGCGAGGAGGACGGGAAGGTTGTGGACGATGTGGCTGCCGCCCTGGCCCAGCTCGGAGCCGAAAAGGAGCATCGAGTTGTCGAGCAGCGTGCCGTCGCCCTCGGGGATGGAGCGCATCTTCTCGACGAGATAGCCGAAGCACGAGGCGTGGTAGCGGTTGAGCGCGGTGTAGATGTCGCCCTTGCCGGGCGCATCGGGATAATGCGAGATGCTGTGGTGCTGCTCCTTCAGGCCGCTCTCGGGATAGACGTTCCACGATGCGCCATAGCCGAACATCATCGAAGCGACGCGCGTGTTGTCGGTCTGGAAGGCGAGGGCCATCAGGTCGAGCATGGCGCGGATGTGTTCCTGGATGGTCTGCGGGGTCTGCGGTGCGACAAGGTTGGTTGGGATGGTCGGCTTCCAGGAACCACGATGCGCCTCGGCCACGATGATCCGGTTGATGCGTTTCTCCACGTCGCGGACGGCCTCGAAGTATTGGTCGAGCTTGTGTTTGTCCGCATTGCTGACCTGGCCCCGCAGGCGCTTGGCATCCTGGAGCACGTGGTCGAGCACGCTGCGGTCGTCCTCCGTCTGGGTGGCGAGTGAGAGTTCGTCCTTGCCGGGCTCGGCCTTGTTGACGAGGTGGCGGAAGAGCCGGTCGAAGGCGTTACGCGGATTGATCTCCTTGGGCACCGGCGTGGTGGCGGAGTTCCACGCGATGTTGCGCGTGTAGACGCAGGAGAACCCGTCGCAGCTTCCCTGTTGCTGGAGCGTCTCGGGCAGGCCGAGTTCCAGCGAGGGCAGGCGGGTGAACTGCCCGATGCGGCGCGCGGCGAACTGGTCCGCCGAGATGCCGACGTAGGGGCTGCCTTCCTTCGGCGACGCGCCGGTGAGGAATCCCGCGATGGCGCGGTGATGCGGCGCCTCCTTGCAGAGATCGTTCGAGAGCCCGGAGAAGACGAGGAGCTCCTTCTTCACGGACTCAAGCGGCTTGAGGGCCTCGGGCAGCACGGTGAGCGCTCCCTCTTCCTTCGGAAACCAGGTGCTGGGCCGGACCCCGTTCGGGCAGAGGATGACCCCGAGACGCGTCGGCGGAAGGGCCTTGGCCGCGGCCTTCGAGACCGGCGACATCACGTCAAGCAATGGGAGCGCGAGGATCGCACCGGAGCCGCGGAGGAAGGTTCGCCGGGAGAGTTGCCAGGGCTTATTCATGGTTGGATGCAGAGGTCATCTGCGGGTTTTGACGGAACTGGAAGGGGAAACTTTTCACGATGCCCACGATGAGCGCCGAGGTCTTGTCCTGCTCGCGGTCGATTGACGAGGCGATCTCACGAACAGGGCCTTCGTCGTAGAACTCAAGACCGCGCCGGAGGGCGAAGGTCAGCAGGCGTTCGGTCAGATTATGGCGGAAGAGGGCGCGCTTCTCGGTGAGGAGGAATTTCCTGAGTTCATCCGGGCCGTTGATGGTGCGGCCGCCGGGCATTTGGCCGGAAACGTCGAGCGGTTTGCCGGCGTCTTCCTCGCGCCACGCGCCGACGTTGTCGTAGTTCTCCAGCGCGAATCCGATGGGATCGATCTTGGCGTGGCAGCCGGCGCAGTTCGGATCGGAGCGATGCTGCGAAAGGCGCGCGCGGAGGGGGAGCTTCGGACCATCCTTCTCCTCCTTGGGCAACTGCGGGACATCGGGCGGCGGAGGCGGAGGCGGCGTGCCGAGGAGGACGTCGAGAACCCACTTGCCGCGGCCCGAGGGATTCGTGTCCTTCGGATGCGACACCGCCAGATGGACCGCGGCCATGCCGAGCACGCCGCCCCGGCGCTTCGCGGCGTCGCCGGTGAGGGCGACCTTGCGGAACTCGCGGCCCTTCACCTCGGGCAGGCCGTAGTGCTTGGCGAGCGCCTCGTTGACGAAGGCGTAGTCGGCTTCGAGCAGTTCGGTGATCGGGCGATCCTCGCGCACGAGATGGTCGAAGAAACTGACGACCTCCTCGCGCAGGTCCTCGCGTTCCCGGAGGTTGTTCGGGTGGAACTTTCCGTCGCGATGGACGGCGAAAAGGCTGCCCAGCCCGAGCCACTGCGGCGCGAAGTTGTCGGCCAGCGCGCGCGACTTCACATCCTTCAACATGCGACGCGTCTGGGCTTCGAGGACGGTGGGCTCGTGCAAGGTGCCGTTGGCCGCGACGCGCATGAGTTCCGCGTCGGGCATGGAACTCCACAGGAAATAGGAGAGGCGGTTGGCCAGCTCGAAGTCCGTGACGCGATAGGCTTCGCGGGTGCTGCGGTCGTGCTCGATGTGGAAAAGGAAATCGGGCGAGACGAGCACGGCCTTCAGCGTGAGTTTGATGGCGTCCTCAAAGGTGTCGCCGCGTTGCGAGGCACGATCGAAGAATCCCAGCAGCCTTTCGATCTCGTCGGCGACCACGGGACGGCGGAAGGCTTTGCCGGCGAAATTGGCGACGATCTTCCGCGCCGCGTCCTTGGGTTTCAGGTCGGGGCCGGGCCGGGCGACGAGGAGGTTGTCGAGGATCTCCTTCGCCTTGGCCTCGTTCTCCACCACGGGACCGATGACCTCGATGGACAGGAGGCCCACGCGGTTGAAGCGACGGGCGATGTCGGTGGCGTTGGTGGCCACGCCCATGCCTTCCATCTCCAGCTTGATGTCGTGGCGGCCGGCGCGGACGACGGCCTTGAGGACGGGCTCCTCCGTCGTGCCGGGACCGCGCGTGGGCACACCGGTTTCGGCGACGCGATGGGCATCGAGCTTGAGTTTGAGCGAGGGACCGCGCTTCGCGTCCTCGGCCTTGTCGCCCCAGAGCCGGACTTTGAAACGGTAGAGGCCCGTGTGCGGGAACTCATGGCTGAACGTGACGCCGCCCGTGTGGAAGAGCAGATGAGCGTTGGTCGTCACCTCGTGCTCGGGAGCGCCGACGGGGAAATCGACCTTCTCATCGTCGCCGGAAAGGCCGAACTGGCGGACGTATTCGAGCTTCCTTGGATCGAACGACCAGCTCTTCGCCGGCGGCACGAAGACGCGGTCGAGGACGTAGGCCGCCGATTGGAGATACTTCTCGAGATGGACCGAGGAGACCTCCTGCACGTCGCCGATCTGGTCGAAGCCGAAGGTCGCCTCGTCGGTCGGCAGATCGTCCGCCACTTCCATGCCGGTGCCGACGAGGTCGCGGATCGTGTTGCGATACTGCGTGCGCGTCAGCCGGTGCGACGGCATGTAGCCGGGATTGCGGAAGCGGTCGGGCTCGAAGTGGTCGAGCTTCCAGCGCAGCCAGTCGGTGACGTTCCTGCGCGAGGCGGCGTCGGGCTGCTTCGCGTCCTCGGGCGGCATGTTGGTGGTCGAGAGTTGCTCGATGACCTCCTCGAGGCGGGCGCGATGGCGGTAGAGGGACGTCTCGTCCTTGAAGATGTCGAGGTTGATGCCGCCCTTGGTCTTCTCGGCGTTGTGGCACTTGGCGCAATAGGCGTCGAGGAACGGCCGGGCGTCCTTGGCGAAGTCCAGCTTCGGCTCCGGCGCGGCGTGGGAGGCGATGGACAAGCCCATCCCCAGCAAGGCCAGCGCTCCTAAGAGCGGCTGACGGAAGCTGGCGTGTGGTTGCATAGAGACGAGGCTACCAGACGGACAAGATCACGGAAGCCTTCAAAGCGTCCAACCTCGGTGCCTCCGCATCAGGCACGGACTGGGCGCATCGAACTTTCTTGTAGGGTTGCGCTTCTATCCGATCTTAAGCCTGAGGGGCTTCACCCAGAATAGCCGCAGGTGAAATCCACGGACCCGACGTGAAACGAACGCAACCCTGTGCGGGGTTGAACGGTTTGGTTGGAGGACCGGTTACAGTTCCACCCCTTCAGGTCACTACGCCAATTCCGCCACTCCGTGGGAATGCGCCCACCACAGCGAAATGTCATGCCAGCAACGCCTGAACCACGTTCCCATGCACATCGGTCAACCGATAGTCGCGGCCGCCGTGGCGGAAGGTGAGCTTCTCATGGTCCATGCCGAGCAGGTGCAGGATGGTGGCGTGGAAGTCGTGGACGTGGACGCGGTTTTCGGCGACCGCCGCCCCGATGTCGTCCGTGCTGCCGTAACTGGTTCCGGCCTTCACGCCCGCGCCGGCAAGCCAGGAGGAATAGCAGGCGCTGTGGTGTCCGCGGCCCTTGTCGCCATCGACGCCCGGTGTGCGCCCGAACTCCGTGGTCCAGACGACAAGCGTGTCTTCAAGCATGCCGCGCTGCTTGAGGTCTTTCAGCAAGCCCGCCACCGGCTGGTCGAGATTCTTGGCGTGTTTCGCGTGTTCGGCCATGTCGCCGTGCTGGTCCCAATTGTGGCTGGAGCTGCCGTCCACAAGTTCGACAAACCGCACGCCCCGCTCGACGAGCCTTCGCGCGACGACACAGGGCCAGCCGAAGCCGTCGGTCTGGCCACGCTTCATGCCATAGAGCGCGAGCGTGTCATCGCTCTCCTTCGAGAGATCGAAGACCTCGCGCGCCTCGGTCTGCATGTGGAAGGCGGTCTCGAAGGTGCGGATGCGGGCGGCGAGTTCGCTGTCCTGACCCCGAGCTTGGAGATGGCGCTGGTTCAACGTGCCGGCTAGGCCGAGCTCCAACTCCTGGACGGACGACTGCTTCGTGCGGCGGTCGAGATTGGCGATGGGTTCCTTGCCCGGCACGACGCGGACGCCCTGATGGTAGGCGGGTAGGAAATCGTTGTTGAAGATCTGCGTGCCGGCGTAGGGCGAACCTGCGGAGATGGCGACGAACGAAGGCAGGTTTTGGTTCACCGTTCCAAGCCCGTGGCTGATCCATGAGCCGATGCTGGGCCGCGAGAAGAAGAACGAGCCCGTGTGGATGCCGAGCGTGGCCTGATAGTGTTCGTTGTCGTCGGACTTCATCGACTTGATGAGGCAGACGTCGTCCATGCATTCGCGCAGGTGCGGGAAAAGGTCGCTGACCATCGTGCCGCACTTGCCACCGGGCTTGAAGTCCCAGCCGGGCTTGAGCAGTCGACGTTGCTGGTTCGAGAGACCGCCGCCGATGCCCATGGTTTTACCGTCCGCTGCGAAGAGCTTCGGTTTGTGGTCGAAGGTGTCCATGTGCGAAACGCCGCCATTGGAGAAGATGAAGATGACGCGTTTGGCCTTGGCCGGGAAATGCGGCGGCTTGGGCGAAAGCGGATCGGGGGCGGCATCCTCGGCCAACAGATTCGACACGAGCCCGGGCAACAGCAGGGAGCTTCCAACCAGCGAACGGATGACTTCGCGACGGCTGAAGTGGGGATGGCGGGTGTTCATGTTGGGTTCAATCGATGTAGACGAATTCGTTCAGCCTCAGGATCGCCCGGACCATGGGCTGCCACGCTTCCGCTTCGAGTTGGTCCGGAGCGGTGCCGGATTCCGTGAGCCGGGTGCGCGCTGCTTTCAGGAACGTGCGGCATTGCTCGATCTCGGGCCGTTCGGTAGTTCGTCCGAGCGCGGAACGGTAGGCGAACTGGATCCGTCCCGGTTCATCCTTGGCGAACGGGACGATGCGCTTGGCGAATTCCCGGGACTGCTCGTGGACGAACGGATCGTTCAACAGGAAGAGAGCCTGCAGCGGCGTGGTGCTCGATGTCCGAACGGCGGTGCTGGCCGACGGATCGGCGCCGTCGAAGATGGCGAGATACGGATGGCGCTGAATCCGCTGGGTCATGAGGTAGACACTGCGCCGCTTCGAGTCGTAGACGGCCTTGAAGGGATTGTGCTGGGTGAACTTCCACTCCGCCTGTGGCGGGAACGGATGCGCTCCGGCGGGCG
>CANJSG010000020.1 GCA_947476875.1 Verrucomicrobiota bacterium
AATCTCGCTGGGCTTAATCTCGCTGCGGCCGCCCCAGAAGACGTTGGTGTAGCTGAGCGGGATTCCCACGCTGGCGAGGTGCTGGTCGATGGCCGCCTTGTTGGCGAGGACGAGGGATTTGTCGGTGCCGTGGGCCACGCCCATGACGTTCACGTTCTTGAACTCGGGCCCGCCTTCGCGCCAGTAGGCGTGGGTCATGCAGAAGTGCCGGGCCACTTCGCGGCCGGCTTCGATCTCGCGGCCCGCGGGCACGGCCCAGTGGAAGAGGGCGTTAAAGCGGGTCACGCGGTCGCCGTCGGCCAGCGTCTTCACGTGTTCGAGGAAGGTGCTGAAACGCCCGATGACCTTCCGCGTGTTCATGTCTTCCGCCACTTTGTAGAAGGTTTCGAGAGAAACTCCGGCTTCGGCGGCGCGCGCGTGCCAGAGGTCGGGGATGAGTTCGTCGGTCTCGAACTCGCGCTTGAGCGCGGTCATCACGCGCCATTCGAGTTCGTTGAGCTGGGTGATGGCGACTTCGGTGACTTCGCCGAGGACATCGGCTTTGGCTCCGACTTCCAGACCGCGGCGACGGATGTGCCCGACGCCGAGGGCGAACAGGCGTTTGGCCGGCATGAGGCGAAAGTGCTGGCCGCCGACTTTGCCGAGGAGGAATTCGCAGTGCTTCACCATGGAGTAGCCCTGCGGGACCTTGAGCGTGGTCCAGAGCTTGTATTGCGAGCCGGGCGTGGCGGCGTCGGTGGAGCGGGTGACGACGTGTCCGGAGAAGGGGTCCTGCTCGAACATGTAGTTGAACGCGGCGTCGAGCTTGTCCTGGGGCACTTCCCACGCGACCAATGAACCCTGCGCGAGGTTGGTGGCGAGCAACGTCTGGCGGACGCGGCGGATGGTGCCCTTCTCCAGCATGGCGCGGATGCGCTCGATGACGACGTCGAGCGCGACTCCGGACAAACGGCTGATCTCGCCCAAGGGATCGCGCTGGAAGCCCTGGATGCGGTCTTCGGAGACGGCGAGGATCTGGGCGTTGACCGGGTCGCTGATGGTGGAGGGCACTTCCGTAACGTTCATGTGGCGGAGATAGGTAGCAGGGGAGCCGGGGCTGGGGAAGGCCCGTTCCTGCCATCGAGCGGCCGGATCTTGGCCGCAGGCGTTCGGAGGAAAGAAAAACGCCCGGCGGAGTGATCCGCCGGGCGCCTGCTAAAATGATTCGTCGCCGCTGGACCTACTTCTTGTCCTCGGGTTTGTGCTCCTTGTGGCAGGCTTTGCAGTTCGAGGCGGCTTTCCAGAGGTCGGCGGCGTCGGCTTTGCCGGCGGCAACAGCCTTGGCGGCCACGTCGAGCTTGCCGATCTTGTCGGCCCAGGCCTTGGCATCACCCTGGGGGGGCTTGGTGCCGACGAGCTTGGCCACGAGCCCGGCCATCTTCTTCTTGTCGGCGTCGGAGGCTTCGCCCTTGCCGATTTTGGCAGCGATGGACTCTTTTCCTTTGAAGCCGTCTTTCATGACGGACTCGATGACGTCGTCGGCGCGGACAGACGCACCAGCGATGAGCAATCCTGCGATGAGGAGGTAGGTGATTTTCATAGAATGAATGAGCAACCGGAAGACTGGAGGAGGATGAAAGTGGTTACAAAATCTGCGCAAGCCCATTCTTGGCAGGACGGAAGCAAGATGCGGCAAGGCGGGTTGCACCGGAGCATTGGGCGGCTATTCTCGGCCCTTCATGAGCATTGCCACCAGAACGGGAGACGCCGGAACGACCGGCTTGATGTATAACCGGCGGGTTTCCAAGTGCCATCCGCGGGTCGACGCCTACGGCAGCGTGGACGAGTTGAATGCGGGTCTCGGAATGGTTCGCGCTTCGGCCACGGAAGATTTCGTCAGGAACAACGTGCTGACCGTCCAAAAGGATCTCGTGACCCTGATGGGCGAACTGGCCACCGGGGTGGATGACTTGGCCCGCTATCAGAAGGACGGGTTCGAACTGGTGACCCCGGCCATGACCGCAAAGCTCGACGCGTTGGTGAAGGAGATCGAAGCGCAGAACGTGTCGTTCAAAGGCTGGGCCACGCCGGGAGCGACGCTGAACTCCGCCGCACTCGACGTGGCCCGGACGACTTGCCGCCGTGCGGAACGGCGGGTGTGCGCCCTCCATGAATCCGGGCAGCTCGACAATGCCGAGATCATCATCTACCTGAACCGCCTCTCCGACACCCTTTGGCTCATGGCGCGCTGGGTGGAAACACGGGTCCAGGCGGTCTGAAGGTTTGGCACGGGGAATACGAGCGTGGCCAGTTGCTCCTCGACGAGGTCACTTGGCCGGCGGTTCCGCCTTGCCGGGCAGGCTGAAGCCGAACGTCCCGATCTTCTTGCCGGCCGCGACGACCAGCCGGTAGCGGACACCTGGCTTCAGCGGCTTCGGGTCATCTCCACCGATCGGGACCTTCATGCCCTTGATGCGTTCTCCGTAGCCGAAATCCGTGACCGGGGCGGAGTTTGTCGCCGCTGTGAGATGCCATACGGTGGAGGCTTTCGGATCCGAATCGGCCGTAGCGTCGGTCAATACCCGGAGCGACGTGAGGCGGTATTCACGGTCGAGGTAGAACACGATGCGATCCGCCCCGCCCCGGCGACCCGCAAAATTTCTTGAACCAATCCGAATAGGAGGCGAGCTGAACCAGTCGGTCCAAAAGACTGCGTAGAGGACTCCGAGGAGCACCGCTACGCCAATGTAAAACTTCGTTCTGGGGTTCATTGAATCAAAGACTGACCGAATTTACGCCCCGGTCATTCGAGAAAGTTGAAAACCAGCGCCATTGATGTTCAAACACCAGTCCCAACGACGATGAAAACAACGCAACCAATCCGTGTTCCCCGGCTCGACCGCGGGTTCACCCTGATCGAACTCCTCGTTGTCATAGCGATCATCGGGATATTGGCCGGGATGCTTCTCCCCAGCCTTTCCCGGGCCAAGGAATCCGGCAAACGCATCGCCTGCGTGAACAACATGCGGCAGCTTTCGTTGTCGCTGTCCCTGTATGCTGGCGGCAACGACAGCAAATACCCTGGTAGGACGGTTGGGAGCACCCCGACGAAATACAATCCCCGCTGGCCGGAGCTTTTGCGGGATGGCTACAAGGATCTCCGGGTGTTGATTTGCCCTACGGACGGGCCCAAGGCTCCGTCTTCGGTTCCGGGGCCCGTCGACGATGCGGACAAGGCGCCCCGCTCCTACATCATCAATGGCTGGAATGATTTTTACGGCAAGACCATGGGGGACGTCCCGTTGGACGCCCCGTTCTCCGATGCCGGCGTGAAGAAGGTCGAGGACGTCATTTTCTTCGGGGAGAAGAAGAACGAGTCCTACCACTTCTACATGGATCTCTTCGAGGGCAACGGAAACGACTACTCCGAGCTGAACCAGTCCCGGCATGGTGGATTGGCCTCCAACTACGCCTTCGGTGACGGAAGTGTCCGGCAGGTCAAGCTGTGGGGCACAGTCGGCCCAAAGATCAACATGTGGGGCGTGACCGACGAAGGGCGCAAAGCTTACGCCTACACATTCGTCTCCCAGTAGGACCAGCGCTTCTCTTTCAAGCCCGCCCTCATCGGCGGGCTTTTCTTTTTCCCGGGGCTCCGTGAGCTTGAAGGCGATGCTGCTGCTGTTCGATGTCGGCAATACCCACACGCACGTCGGGTTGGCCAAAGGCCGGAGAATCCTCCGGTCTGTGGATTTGAAGACATCGGGCTGGCGGTCTGGTGAAGCCGGCGCCGGTTTGGCGGAGTTCCTTGGTGAATCCGTCGTCGCGGCTGCCGCCATCGCCAGCGTCGTTCCGAAAGCCACGCCCTTCATCCGCCGTTGGCTGCGCGCGCAGCGGCTGCCGCCGGCCTATGAGCTGAATGCGGAGACGGTCGCCGGCGTGGGCATTGATTATCCCCACCCGTCGGGGATCGGCGCCGACCGTTTGGCCAATGCCGTCGCCGTCCGACATCGTTTCGGAGCTCCAGCGGTGGTGGTCGCGTTCGGCACGGCCGTTGCATTCGACGTCGTCGATGCCAACGGCAACTACGTCGGCGGTGTCATTGCGCCCGGGCTTGCGGCCATGACCGACTACCTCCACGAAAAAACCGCTCTCCTGCCGCGCATCGAGATCCGGGAGCCGCGCGGCGTGATCGGCAAGAGCACCGAACACGCGATGCTCGTCGGCGCGGTCCACGGCTACCGAGGCCTGATCCGGGAGCTCATCGTTCGCTTGAAGGAAGAACTTGGCGTCAAGAAGCTGCCCGTCGTCGCCACCGGCGGTTACGCCCGTCTGATTGCGGCGCGGTTGCCGGAGATATCCGCCGTCGTTCCCAACCTCACGCTCGAGGGTCTCCGTCTTTCGTTCGAACTGTCCCGTCGCACTCCATGAAGTCCTTCCCTGTTTTTACGCTCCTTTTCGCCGTGATGCTGGTCGTTTCTGGCTGCGGCCCCAAGTCGCCCAGTGGTGGTGCCGATGGGCCGGGCGCGGAGTTCGACCGCGCCATGTCCGCTGGCAAGGCCGCCTACGATTCCGGCAACGCCGCCAAGGCAACCGTTGAATTCCGCAAGGCCGTGGCGGAAAGCCCCACGCAATTCGACGCGCGCCTCAATCTGGCCAACGCGCTGCTTCTCGCAGGTGATGCGGCCGCGGCCCAGATCGTGGCGGCGGAAGCGTTGAAACTGGATCCGCAGTCTCCTGCGGCTCATTTCGTCCTGGGATGCGCCCAACTGCGCCAGAGCCAGAACGTCGAGGCCACGAAGTCCCTGCAAACCGCCTGGGACATGGACAAGTCAATCGCCGCAACCGTCTTTCAACTGGGCCGGGCCCACTTCAACCTGAACCACCTCGAGGACGCCATCTGGAGTTTCGAGGCCGCCACGACGCTCGACTCCCAGCATCCGGCCGCCTGGTATCTCCTCAGCCAGGCGTTGCTGAGAACCAACCGCACCGACGAGGCCAAGGACGCCCTGGCCCAACATCAGATCGTCCTGTCGAAGCGTCCCCAGTCGACGCCCAACCCCGCCGATTTCGAAAGGTGTGTGCACACGCAGGTGCGGATCATGTTCAAGCTGGTGCAACCGTTGGAGACCGGGGTTCCGTTGGCTTTCGAGCAGGCCACTGACGAAGTCTTCGGCGAAGGTCATCGCGTCAGCGGGCCCGTGGCGGTGATCGACATCGGGACCAATGGCCCGTTGCGTCTGTTTGCACGGACCCCGGAAGGATTCCGGCTGTTCACGATGAAGGCCGGCCTGTTTGTCCCGGCCGGACCCACCCTGCAACTTCCGACCAATTCCAACCCGCGCCGCGCCATCGTCGGCGCCCTGTCGACCAACCGGGTTCCCGACATATTCCTTCTGGGCGACGGATCCTCCCATGTCCTTCGCATCCAGCCCGACGGTTCGCTTCGGGATATCACCGCGGCGACTGGCCTGTCGGGCTTGAAGGCGGTTGATGGGGCGCTGGTGGACTTCGACTTCACCGGCAAGCTCGGGCTGCTCGCGCTGACGGAAACCAATCGGCCGGTCCTCTTTCGTAATCTCGGCAACGGGTTCTTCCGTGACGTCACCGCCACTTCGGGAATCCCCTCCACGGTCGCGGGTGTCGCAAGCATCCGGGTCGATGATTGGAACGGGGACGGGGCCGCGGACTTTGTTTTTGGCCGGAATAACCAGGTGCCGTCGCTGCTCCTCAAGGCCCGTGGCGGTCCGTTTGTCCCCACCAATTCCCCCGCGGACTGGCCGGCGTCCACCGTCTTTGCCATCGGTGACTTGGACAACGATCTCCGGCCGGATTTCGCCTGCGTCGTTCCTGGAGGAGTCGAGGTCCGGCTCTCCTCCGGCAAGAAGTTCCTCCTTCCGGGCGACCCCGTCGGCGCCACGCGCATCGAACTGATCGACTACGACAACGACGGCTGGTTGGACGTCCTTCTCCTCGGCCGGATTCCGCTGCTTTGGCGCAACATCGGAGAACGCGGCTTCCTCGTTTCCGGCGGTCCAACCTCCATAAGCACAGTCGGCCCTGGGCCGTGGGTGAGCGTCGTGCAGGCCGACTTCGACGGCGACTGCGACACGGATCTCATACTCACCAGCACGACCGGGAAGATCGTCTACCTCCGCAACGACGGCGCGAACAAGAACCGGCAGATCAAGATCAACCTCCTCGGCAACCGCTCCAATCCGAACGGCCTCGGTGCCCGCATCGAACTGCGCGGCGGCGGCCTGCGTTTGACACGCACGATCACGCAGCTCCCGATCGAGATCGGCGTCGGCAAGGTCGACCAGTTCGAGGCGCTCACGGTGCATTGGTTCGACCTCTCGCTCACCAGCCTCGACGTGAAGGCCGACTGCGCGCCGATGGTCCTGGAAGAACTCCAGCTTCCCACCGGCTCCTGCCCGTATCTCCACACCTGGGACGGAAAAGCATTCCGCTTCGTCACCGACCTGCTGGGCGCGGCCCCGCTCGGATTGCCCGTTGCCGAAGGACGGCTGATCGAAGGCGATCCCGACGAGTTCGTCGTTCTCGGCAATTCTGCCCGGCTTCCCCCAAAGGACGGCTTCATCACGCTCCAGATCACCGAGGAGCTCCGCGAAATCCTCTACCTCGACGACGCCAAACTCTACGCCATCGACCATCCCGTCGGCACCGAAGTCCATTCGACCGGCAAACTCCTTCCCGGCGGCCCGTTTCCGAAACACCGCCTGTGGACCGTGAAGCCGGTCGCCTCGGTGCAACATGCCGTCCGGTCCGATGGGCTCGACGTTTCAGAAGCCGTCCGCAAGTCCGATCACCAATACGCTTCGCCCGTTGCGCTCCGCCGTCCCCAGCTCCGGGGATCGGCCGAGCCGTTCTCCGTCACCTTCGACTTCGGTGCTTTTCCAGCGCTGCAACATCCCGTTCTCCTGCTCGACGGCTGGCTGCGCTTCGGCGGCGGGATGGCCAACATCGCCGGGTCCCACGACCCGGGGCTGCCGTTCCCGTTCCCGCAGCTTGAGGCCGAGTTGCCCGACGGCTCGTGGAAGAAGACCGACGTCATGGTCGGCGCGCCCGTCGGCAAGACCAAGACCATCCTTGTCGATCTCGCCGGCAAACTGCCCGCCGTTTGGAAGAGCCTTCGCCTCTCGACCGCCTTCGAGATCCACTGGGACCGCATCGAACTGATGGAATTCGTGGCCGACGTCACCGAACAGGCCCACATCCTGAAGCCCGCCGCCGCCGATCTGCATTGGCGCGGCTACAGCGCGTTCGCCGACCTTCCTTGGACCCAGCCGCTCAGTCCCATCTACGACCGCGTGTCCCAACGGCCCAACTGGCGCATCACGCCCTCCGGCTGGGCCACGCGCTACGGCGATGTCCGGGAACTTGTTTCCGACCGCGACAACGCCCTCGCCGTCATTGCTGCCGGAGATGAACTGACGTTGAAATTCGATCCCAGGAACCTGCCCGCGATTCCCGCCGGCCAGCAGCGAACCTACGTCCTGTGGAACGTCGGCTGGGACAAGGACGCCGACTTCCATGTGACCGAAGGCCCGCGCATCGATCCGCTGCCTTGGCACGGCATGGACTACCAACGCTACGGCTCCGAACCGCGCCCGCCGCTTAAGGCGGCCGACGAACTCATGTCCCGCTACAACACCCGCTGGGTCGCGCCCCAGACATTCGATCGCGTGACGAAGAAGTAGGCCGGGCGTCCGCGTCCGGCCAGTGGGTGTTCAACGGGTGCGACGGATCGCGAAGCCACGAGAAAGTAGGGCGATGGCTCCCGCCGGTCATTCTTGGAGCTATCGGAAGCCATCGAAGGGTTAGAAACTGCCCGATTTCATTGGGTTTTTCGAGACTATTTGTCCACAACTGGCCACTACTCCGGGCTTTGGTCTGGTGTCAAAAGTGGTGTCAGCAGACGCTGTCAGTTCCGGGCGATGTTGGACGGCGCGTGGCATCCGTAGCGCACGCGCGGATCGCCCCAGCTCCCGAGGCTGAGGAGGCCGCAGGGGTGCTGCCATGCTTGGCGGTGGCGGTTCCAGTGGAAGCCGAGCTGGGCCAGTTGCTGGCGCACGCCGACGGCGGGCACGGAGTCGAACTGGACCCAGACCCAACGGCCAACCACCAAGACGGCTTGGTAGAGCTCGGGCAGCGTTTGCGCGAGTTCGGCGAGGAGTTTGAGAGTCGGCAGCATCCGGTTCTTGTAACGGAGGTGGAAGTTGATCGGCGGCAGCTTGGTGTTGCAGTCAGCCAGATCGGGTCGGCTCTGAGCCTTTCGGGAACGGTCGTTTTGTGTGGTGGTTTTCATGGATTTTCGGATTGGGTGCTCTGCCAGATCGGTTTCGGTCTTTCGCCTTTCACCGATCCGAAGCCCGCGCAGCAGGGGCGGCCCGTGGGAGTAGTCTTCAGAGGGCACCACGAGGCCCCCCTGCGGAGTCGGGCGGGTGAAGGCGGAAGAACGAAACCTCCGGCAGAGCCAGGGACGGGAACACCACCGCACGGGCGAGGCACGAAGCCCCCCAAGTTCTCTGACGCATCGGCCGGAGGTGAAGTGGAGCGGGTTGCTTCCGCGAGGCTGTGGGGCGTGGCGAGCAACCGCGGAGCGGAGCCGGAGGGCGAAGGGTCAGACGCGAATGGTCCCCGGCAGTGAGGAACGGCTGTTTTGCGAGCAGAGCAAAAGCGGCCCGTGCTCACGGACGGTCCTGGCGGACTTCAATGCCTGCGATTGCGGCACCCTTTTCGGTGTGGCCGAAGCCACAGCGCGGAGATTGACCGGTGGAGTGATGCAGCGCCGGACCATCTTCTTGGGAGGTGCGGATTGCGCCATGCTATGGCAGCGTTCCGCAGGGAGGTTTTCCCGCAGACAATGTCCGAAAAGCCGAAACCAGTTTATCTTCCGCCCTTCTCCGAGGTCCGGCTAGTCGAGTGCCGGGACCATTTCCAGCTTGTGGCCGTGCCGAAGTGCCGGGTCGTGTTCGGCTATGGCCGGATACAATCCAGGCACGCCGTCATTGATCCCGAAGATCCGGATTCGGAGCCCATCTGGTGCGATCTGAAACCCGACGAGGAAGTGTGGGCCGTGATGCAGTGGTATGAGTTCGATGACGGCCACAGGGAAAAAGGAAGCGTCAGCTACCTGCACCCCGAGGTGCCTGCACCCCGAAGTGCGGAAGCGGATGGTCAAAATGGAGGAATTCGATGGGCTGTCGAGAGAGAGGTTGCTGGAACTGTCGTAATGCTTCGAGGCCACCGAGGAGGATCTAGATTACATCGACAGCAAATGCCCCAACTACCAGACCGAGCCCGAACCGAGTTCCACGGACGAATACGACGTTTACCACGCACGCTTGAAGGTCTTGTCGGAGCTGCAACCCAAGACGGTGGAACTCATCAAGCTCGCCGACACCATGCGTGACGGGGAGAAGCGGAAGTTTTTGGAGAGGCAGGCCGTCCAATCCTACTTCGCCGAACTGGCCCGCCATCTGACAGAAGACGAGGTGTTGGCATGGCAGAAGACGAACCCCGTCGGGACAGGCTGGCTGTGCGAGTTTGGTAAGGTCATGCAGGAGCCACGTCGGACCGTTGATCCCGTGAACTACGAACTGGCCTTGAACTGGCTCCGGGCGCGCTACAACGAACTGACCGCCGGAGAACTCTCCGAATCGATCTTCAAGCGAAGGCTTACCTCTGCGGCCCTCAAGAAGCGCCGTGAACGCCTTGGGCTGACTTCCAAACGACCGCAAGGCCCGCGTCCCAAATCGGAAGGTCCATAGTTAGGGACGCCGTTGGCGGACGGCTGTCCCAATCCCTTCGCAGTTCCTCCACGCGTTCTAAAGTCGGCGCGTGAACCAATTCTTCACACCCACGGGCAACGCGGTGCGTCGCGAGACGCGCCTGTCCCTCTCCGTCCGCATGTCATGCGTGAAGCGGAGCCTGCAGATCGTTGTGCTCATTCAACGGCGTCTGGCCCTGGCGCGGCCCGATGCGAACCCAGCCAAAGGAAACCAATGCAACTGAAAGTGAATGTCATCTCGGAACGCCCGGACGAATACGTCGGGAAGAAGGGCTTGGTGAAGAACCAGGTCATCACCTGCTAGGACATCGACCCGTCCGGCTACCGCCTGCTCATGCCCTTCGACTACACACTGAGCGAGGACGAGAAGGCCAAATACGTCGGCAAGCTCGAGGACAGGACCATCGTGGTCGGCATCCGCGAGTTGATGCCATTCGGCGGACGCCTCCGCGCCAGAGGAGCCATCGTCACCGGGCCTGAAGACAAGTAGGCCGCCCAATCGAATGAACCCCGAACTCTACGCCTTGTCCCTGGTCGAGTGGCAGTTTTTCGCGAGCCTCACCTTCAAGAGTGAGCGGCTCAGCGATGCCGTGCGGACCCGGATGTTCTTTGCGCTGATGCGAAGACAGGCGGACAACTTCGGGGTTCATTTCCTGAAAACCATTTGGTGCCTGCGGACCGAGAGTGGCGAGTCCACCGGCCGCATCCACCACCACGCCCTCATCGCGGGGTTCCCCGAACATGCGCTGACCAAGGCCACGTGCTTCTCCTTCATGAAAATCTGGGAGCAGCTCGGCGGCGGTATGGCGCGCGTCTCCCTGTATAGCCCGCTGCTCGACGGTGTGGGCTACGTCCTCAAAGGCGGCGACGAAGAATATCGCCGCGCCGGAGGGGATTTTTACGAGACGCGAAAGTTCGGGGGACGCTGCGACGTCATGCTCTCCAAGTCGGTCTTCGGCGTCATCGAAGGCCGGCGCTCGATAGGAGTGAGACGCCGTCGAGGACAACGCGAAGCGGAGTAGGACGACCTCCCGGTGTGCGGTCCCTGCGCTGGCGATAACGGCGTAAACCGCACTTCATCCGCAGCCGGCTTAGACCAGCCCAGACGGGCCGTTCAAGCTGCGGAACGGGGCCATAGCGCCGTCCAGGCCGCGGCAATGCTGCCAGTTGTCACCGTTCAGGCAGTTCCCTGCCATGCCCCGCGCGGAGCGCGGGGCATGGCGGGATTGCTTGAAGATGAACTATGCCCGGATCGAACCGGGAACGAACGAAAGATGCGCGACGACCAACACCGCTTCCTGGCCCTGCTCGGCCAGCCGCCCTCCCGCCTCACGGCGGAGCAGACGGCCTGGGTGTTGAAATGCCAGCCGCACGACATGCCCGCCCTGGTCGCCGCCACGCTTCTAAAGCCCCTCGGCAACCCGCCCCAGAGCGGCGTCAAGTTCTTCGCCACCCGCGAAGTCCTCGAACTCTCCAAGGACGACAAGTGGCTCCACCGCGCCACCGCCGCCATCCACCAGCACTGGCACAGCCGCAACGCGAGGAAGATGAAGCAGGCAGATGGGCCGCCTCAGGAGGAAAAGGCGGATTGAGGGATCATCCCGTCGCCCGTGATTCCAGACGGGAGCCGCTCAAGCGGAGAACCTCAGAACTCGGCCGGCGGAAACACGTCGGACAAGCGGCACTTCAGCCGCTTGAGGATCTGCTGGAGGCTCCTGAGGGTGATGCTCTGCTGGCACAGCTCAAGGCGGTGGAGGGAGGACGCACGGAGGCCGATTTTCCGGGAAAACTGCTCGTAGGTCAGGTCGCCCCGCTTTCTTCGCAGGAATACGTTGAGCTGTTTTTCCAATGGCCCGGACACGCGGCCGATTGGTCCCCCGCCTCATTCCATTTGCGGGGTAGATCAATTGTGGGCTTTTCATCCGCGACCTACAAGGGTTGCATCGGGTCGGTTAGGAGCCGATGGGTCTGAAAAACTGCCATGAGAAAAATCATCTTCCTTTTATTGCTGGGCTTTTTCGCTCATTCCATCGGCTTTGTCCAAGGATTGCCCCCGCTTCCACCATCTCCGGGCGGCTCATTTCCACCGTCGCCCGGCGGATCGGGCAAGCTGGCCGGAGGCTCGCTCAACTCGATGGAGCCTCCCGGCGAAGGCGAGGGCGGCGGGGATACCAACGAGTATGTTTTCCTCTACAGCGCCCCGCCGGGATTGAAGTTCACCAACACGGTCCAGAATATCCCGTGGCAAGGGGCGGAGTGGCTTTCATTCGATTTGATCGAGACGGTTCCGGGAGCGCCCTACGACATCTACCGCCGGACCAATGTGGCGGGCTATCTGGGATGGAACCGGATCGCTCGGGGAACTCCGGGGCAGACGCACTTCGACCTCGATGTCTTCGCCTTCGACAAGCCGTTCTTCCTCATGGCGGGAGCGGGCTGGGACAGCGACGGCGACGGACTGGAGGACGGCTTCGAGGCGCTCGTATCCGGCACCGACTGGACGAAGTTCGACACGGACGGCGATGGCTATGGCGACGGTTGGGAATGGCTGCGCGGGATGGATCCCACCAGCGGCCTCGACGGCATGGATACAGACCACGACGGCCTGCCAGATGGGTGGGAGACGGCCGCCTCGCTCACGAGCAAGGATCAACCGGACACCGGTTCGACAGGCCTGCCGGACGCGGTGCGCGACACGGACGGGGACGGCTGGGTGAACATCGAGGAACTCCGACGGGGCACGGCCGCGCGCAGCTACGAGTTGCCGCCCACGATCAGCACACGGCGGATCGATTTGCCCGCCTACAACTCCGCCCGGCTGGAATGGAGCGGAGGCATGGGAACGGTCACGGGCTACAGTGTGGAGCGCCACACCGCGTCCGGTTCCACGACGTTGGCGACGCTGTCCGCGTCGGCGAGGGACTACACCGTGGCCAACTGGTATCCCTCCAACGCGCTGGCCGGGGAAAACCTCACCGTCACGCCCGTCATGGCCGGAGGAGGCGCCCCGTCGTCTTCCGCCACTTCGTCCCTCGACTGGTTCTATGCACGCGCTTTGCGCGGGCCGCAGGGAAGAACCCACCTGTTCGCCGCCGCGCTGCCGGCGGAGGCCGTGGCTCTGCGCGTCACGGCAGACCAGCCGGGATTTACCTACGGCTGGAACTTCCTGCCGGTCGACCCGCTGGGCTATCTGCTTTCCTACACCAACATCGTCCCTCCGGCCCGGCAGTTTGACTTGCCCCTGTCTCGCTTCACCAACGGCCTCTGCCTCATCCTCGACACCGAGCTGCCGCCCCATGGGAACTACCGCCTGCGCCTCCAGGCCGTGCGGACAGATGGTGCGGCCGGAGCACCGCAGCAGTTGGACACGGCGGCGGGCAACCTTTCGCCCCGTGCCCCGTTCTTCGACGGCACGGAACTCATGCTGGCCAATGCGCGGTTCCTCCTCCAGGGCGGCGGAGACGGCTTTGTCGGCGAGGACAACGCCGTCTTCAGCGTGGGGCTCAATCCCTACGCCATAGGCAATGGGACCTTCGTCGTCGATCGGCTTATCCCCGGCCGGGCCCCTTCGGTCGTCAGCGATCTGCTGGGACCGGCGAACTACATCCGTTCCGATCTCCGGTTCAATTCCTGGGCACCATGGCAGTTGAACCGGATGCTGAAGAACTTCGAGTTCGACGCGCTCCTGCTCAGGGCGGACGGCACGCTCAATACGGGGGGAGACCCGGACTATCCGTGGCCGCTTGCCGGAGCCAGTGGCCACGGGCACCGCGTCCTGCTTCCCTCCGCCGCGCATGTGTTCGACGTCGAGGGCACGGCCAGCGCCCAGTCCACCAATCTGCCCGGCGACATCCTGCAATCGCCCGCATCGCGATGGATCATCTCATCCATTTGGAACATGGGCTGGGGTCCCGATCCGGCGGCGCCGCCCGGCTACTTCCGGCCGGCACAGGCCACCAGCGTCCACGGCCTGTCGCTCCAATCCGTGCTCCACACCTCCACCAACGGCACGACGCAGACCTTTGTGCCCGGGGTGGACTATCCCGACAGCCAGGCTCCCGGCGTCGGCTGGTGGTATTTCCGCTTCGCCCCGCCCGTCCTTCGCACCGAGACCAATCACTGGGCCTCCGACTACCGGCTCCGCTACCCAGACTTCTGGTCCCCTACGCCTCCGCCGGATGATACGAGTTTTGATCCGCTGGCCACTCCACCGCTGCTCTTCGCCTCCGTCGATGATCCCGGTGAACGGTTCTACGGCTGGGCACGAATGGCCGTGGCCAACGGGGCTGACACCAACGTCCACGCCTACGTGGCGCGCTACTTCGACACCGCCTACCGTGCGAGCGTGACCAACGGCCAAGTCCTCGCCACCACCAACCGCACCGGCGTCCTCTCCGAATACGGCGACTTCTACGCCACCGAACCCGGCCCCGTCGTCCTCACCACCCGCGCCCTCGTCGACGACACCGGCACCACCAACATCGGTCAGCTCGTCGTCCACTCCCTCGCGCTCCTCCTCGACAGCAACCACGACGGAGCCATGGGCACGAACGTCGCCTACGCCGACTGGACCACCCCATTCCGCCATTGGGTCAATGACGACGCTGACGACGGCTGGGTGGACACCGAACCGATTGAATCCGGGCGCGACGCGAAACCCGACGCCCAGACCCAAAACCTCCAGACCATAGGCTCTACGCGGGATCTTGAGGATTTTGCACGGCTATGGATTTCCGGCGTGCCCACGCTCCCGGCCAACCAAGGCTACAGTGTGAACTTGGAATGGGAGGGCGACCACTATTGGGAGACTGCTCCAACCCTGAACTTCTTCCTCTCCGCCGATACGGACGGTTCTGCGAACTACCTGATCAACACCAACGCTGCTGTGTCCCAACTCGTCAGCTACCTGACAATTCCGGGCACGGGCAATTGGCCTCATCCAAACTATCCGGGCAGCACCCGAATCTCCTGCGGCATGGTTGGACCAAATTCATCGCTATCGCTTCCAATCACGTTGTTCGGAAATAAACGTCATCTGTGCCTTGTCTTCGAGGGTCTGAAGGCTGGCAGCGGCACGTTGCAGCTTGTTGTTCGCAAAGACGGCAAGATCGTCGGCATCACCTCCCGCCGCATCGAGATCCAAGACGTGAAGGACATGTATGAGCGTGCCCATATCACCGGAGTGGACGCCAACCCGTTGCACACGGATGTCAGCGGCTTCGTCCCGAGCTTCATCCCGCAGGCACGAGTAGAGGAGTCTGACGAAGTCATCGCCTTGGTGCATGGCTGGAACATGAGCCAGGGCGAATACCACAACTTCTCCGAAACCATGTTCAAGCGTCTCTGGTGGCAGGGCTACCGGGGCCGGTTCGCCGGTGTGCGCTGGCCCACCTACAGCGCGGACAACGCGGGAATCCTTTCAAGGCTGACCTACAACTCAAGTGAACTCGTGGCTTGGCGCAGCGGGCTTGGTGTAGCTCAATTCATGACCTCGCTACGACAACGGTTCCCAACCGCGACCATCGGCGTGTGCGCACACAGCATGGGCAACGTGGCCATGGCGCAGGCGCTCAAACACCACCTCTCCCAGAACGTGCAGGAGATCGACAACTACGTCCTCATGCAGGCCGCCGTCCCGGCGGGCAGCTACGATGTTGCCGCGCCAAACTGGCCGGCCTTGGCCAACAGCTTCGCCACGTCCCCGGCACCGGACGACTACATAGTCATCGCCACCAACATCAGCCAGTCCGTCCGGCGCCGGGTCGTGAATTTCCACAACACGAACGACTTCGCCCTGGCCACCGGGACACTGGGCGGAATCGAAGTCAACTGGTTGGGCAACCAGCGGCTCAACAAACCCGATGGCCTGTTTTCTCCTCCGACAGCGGGCAAACTTTGGAACTACTCCTGGACTGCCAGCACCAATCCGCCCTACGCCTCAGCCGTAGACCTCTACGGGAACAATCCGCGCATCGTAACCAACAACTACGAAAGCCTCGCGTTCGTCTCGCGCTCCCACACGCGGGCCGTCGGGTCCATAGGCGGGATAGGAGGAGCGCTGAATGTGTCGGAGGAAGTGGATCTAAATCGGTCTGTCGAGAGTTCAGGGGTGCTTGGCCTAAATCGGGAACAAAATGAACACTCCGGCCAGTTCAACTGGCACTGCCAGAAGACATGGTTGTTCTACAAAAAACTCACTGAGGTGATTCTGTATAAAGGGCTGAATCCATGAAGCGCATCCTTATTTCCGTAGCATTTGGCTTGGTCTTGATCGGTGTTGCCATCCTCTTCCGACACCGGACAAACAATGCTCAGGAGCCTTCTCAGCCAGCGCGCGAGAACACCGAGCCCCATCCCAGTATCGCATCAGGCAAATCTTCGACGCCCTCGGCGAGAGAGCGGGATCAAAAACAAATAGAAGAGCGTATTGCAGCCATCCAGGCTGATCCTTCCAACGAGTGGAAAGCACCGATCAGTTTTTTCGGGCGTGTTGTTGATGAGGACAACAAGCCTATTGCGGGTGCATCCATAGCCTTCTCTTGGAACGACACCTCGGCCAAAGGGACGTCGCACCACTCCACAACGAGCGATGGTGACGGTCGTTTCGAGCTAACAGGAAGGACCGGAAAAGGTCTGAGTGTCGATGTGACTGGGATCAACGGATATCCGTTCACAAACGGAGCCAGGAACTCATTTGAGTTCGGTGATCCATGGGTTCCAAACCACATCCCTGACAAAAACAATCCGGTTGTCTTCCGCTGGAAGAAGCAGGGAAAAATCGAGCCGCTCATCGCGTGGCGCGCGCTGCTCGGGGTGGACAACAACGGGCCGGAGCGCGGTTTCCAATTCGTCCCGGCGCTGATCACTGATCCGGGCGACTTCCGGTTCTCCTGCAAGGTCGGGACGGCCGAGGACGGTCGCAGGCGCTTTGACTGGGAGTTCAAGATGAGTATTCCCGGCGGAGGACTTCTCGCGACCGACGAGGAGTTTCCATTCCTGGCACCGGAGGATGGATACACCGAAAGCGTGACGTGGACGGCCAAGATCGAGGACGAGCAGTGGCAGGGCGTGAAGCGGCAGATGTTCTACATCCGCTACGGCAATCCGGTCCGCTACGGCCGGCTGCACGTGACATTCGACGGTTCGACGCCCCGGTTCTACACCCGGTCGGGCGTGATCCTGAGCTGGTGGATCAACCCAACGGGCTCCCGTGTCGTGGAGTCCGGCAAAGGCGAACCGCCCACCATTCCGGAGGCATCCCTGCGCTCGCGCACTCCATGGACGGGCGGGCTATGAGAGGCGTGAACACTCTGGATCGTTCAACTTGCACTGCCAGAAGACGGGCTCCTTTTGCGAAAAGCTGAAACTAGAACTGCTGCGAGCAGAGGACCCTCAATGAAAGCCACCAAGATCATTTTTGTTTCAGGGCTGCTGGTTCTAGCAGGTTGGACAATTTTTAGAGTCCGTTCCAAAGACGACGTAAATACATCGGCTGCTTCGGTTCCAGCTCAGCAGTCGCTGAAGACCGCTGCGGCCACGCCCGCCAACAAGGCGTGGGTTTCTCCGGTCCCGAATGACCGTGATCCAGAATACACATATCGATCCCTGAAGGCTGACGAGCAGGGCGATCATGAATTCCAGGGCCGTGCGCCCATCAGCTTCTTTGGCAGGGTGGTAGACCAAGACGACCAGCCCCTCGCTGGAGCTTTGATCGAATTCAGTTGGACCGACCTCTCTGCAAAAGGCACGTCGCAGGCCACAACATCGAGTGGCGGTGCCGGCCTGTTTGAACTCTTGGGCAGGACCGGGAAATACCTTTCGGTGAAAGTGCAAAAAGACGGCTACTATCCATATCGAGACTTTTCCTGGAACTCCTATGAATTTGGCAGTCCTTTTAGTCGCCATTTTCCGGACAAGAATGCTCCAGTGCTGTTCCGCCTGAAGAAGCAAGGCACTCTTGAGCCACTCGTCACATGGTCCGCCGGTCTGAGGCCGACGCCAGATGGAAAGAAACTGGACTTCCAGTTCCTGCCCGACGGCCAAGTGGTTGCAGAAGGAGGCGACATCCAAGTGAGCTGCGCCGTCGAGCCCGAGGATGAGAACCGACGCTATGGATGGGCGGTGAAAGTTTCGATTCCCGGCGGCGGCTTCCTCAAGACTGACGAGGAGTTCCAGTTCCTCGCCCCGCCGGACGGCTACGTGGAAACCTTGGAATGGTCCATGAAAGCCGATGATCCCGAATGGAAGGCGGGCACGAAGACCGAGGACTACTACATCCGCTTCGGCAATCCGGTGCGCTACGGCCGGGTGCGGATCGGGTTCTATGCGAACCGCGTGAAGTTCTACAAATTCTCCAACTTCGGACTGAGCTATTGGATCAATCCAAGCGGTTCGCGTGTTCTGGAAGCAGGCAAACGCGAACCGCCCAGCCTGCCCGAGACGAGGTTGCAAAACCGAAGGCCGTGAAACTGCATGGCTTTCAACTCGCACAGTTGATCGGAGTTTGATCTTTGAATGCTTTAACCCGCGCACGGGCACGTTTCTTCAATGACGATCCCCTCGGCCACCTCTTGGCGTCCCGTGCGCGGGTTCTCTTTCGTGTGATGCCCTCCGTGGAATGACGGCGTGAAAAACCGACAGTCAACTTAGCGGCAAGGCCTTCGCCTGATGGAAACCTACACCTCTCGCATGAGGTGAGGTTTCCACCGCGTTTTCTGCCGGAGCATCGCAGGTAGACCCGCCGTCGCGGACGCTCGGATGCGGCCGCGACGGTGCTATGGTCAGGCTGCTACTTCCATGCTCTCCAGCGCCGGGCAGACAACACGGGCCTTCTTGGCGTAGAGCCAGTGAACCAGTTCGTTGCAATGCCCGAGATTGGCCATGGCAAACCTTTCGGGCATACCCGCCGCATAAGCCCGCTCGGCCCATGCGTAGCGGTAGGAATGCAGGCCCCCGTGATGCCGAGACTGCGGCAACGCTTACCAAACCGCGTCGAGCGGTCCTTGCTCTTCACGCCTGCAATCTTTGGGGAACAAGAGCCCCGTCGTCGGTGGCTCCTTGAGCAGGGCTTCCAGCCGCGTTCCCAAGGTCAGACAAGCCGGGGCGGCGTCTTCCTTCAGGTTGGCCCGGTGATATTCCAAGACGCGGGTCTGCCAGTCCACGGCCTCGCCCGTGAGTTTGGCCGCGTCGCCCTGGCTGGCTCCGATGTGCCAGAGCAATTCGCAGTAACGCCGCCATTCTGCGTCGGTCTCCGTGGCAATGATCCGCTCGTGTTCCTCCGCCTTGATGGCCCTGCGTTTGCCCCATTCGATCTTTGGCCAAAGCTTGTTGGCCAGAATGGGGCCGGGCAACCAACCGAACCCCACGGCGAAGTTGTGCAGCCGCTTCAGATAGTAGCCCGTGCTTTTGGTTCCTTCACGGATCAAAGCCAGCAAGTCGCTGCGGTTGGTTTCGATCAAGCGGCGTGTCCTGAGCTTGGCCAAGACGGGGTCTTTGACCGCTCGGGCGTAGCGGCTGCGGGTAGACTCGCGCCCATGGTGCTGGATCGCTTCCATGACCGTCTGCCAAGTGCGTTCCGGCAACTCGGCGTCACGGGCGGCGAGGAACACCCGCCCGAGGGCAAGGTTCATGGTCGGAACACGCTCGGCGTTGTTCTTTGCGTCCAGCAAACGAGTGGCTTCCTCGCGGTCGGAAGTGTGGAGGCTTTCGCGCTGGTTGGTGGTGCGGTTGTGGGCGTAGAACTGCGTTCCACGGCGGACGAGACGGAATGCGGCTTTCATTGGTCGTTGATGGTTTCACGACCGGCTTGTTTTCCTTACCGAGTAGCGGCGGAGTTCTTCCGCTGTGCTACCCGGCTTCTGGCGAATTGCGGAACGACACCCCTGCGGAGTATCAATTCCGGTATCAACCGCAGTCGATGGCCGGGAAAACGGCTCCTAAATAGTTGAACCACAGCGGCTCAAAATTCAGTCCGAAGGCTCCCGCCGAGCCGCCGCTGTGCTCCCTAAACCCCTCCCGGCCCCAGCGGCAACACCAGTCGGCCTCCGTTCGCTGCGAACTTCCCGCGAGAAGCGCTCTTGTGCGCTGAGGGCCTCAAGGCGGATCGGCAAGCCACCGCCTTACCGCTTGGTGAGATGGATGAGGCCTCTTTGTGTTCTTCTTGAATGAATCACATCTCAGTCGTCCCGCCGGAACTCCACGGCGCCGACGCCGAACCATTCGAAGCGGAGGTGGTCGCGGTTGCGGATGAAAAGGCGGCCGGGAATGAAGCGGGCGTTGCGGAAGTCATGTTCGGCGATCTGGCCTTCGCCGTCGCCGGTCGCCACATCGGCGCGCCAAGTGATCTGGCCGGCGGGCACGTGGTCGTCGCCGGTGATCTTGGTGCCCGTGGCGAAGGAACCTTCCTGCACGATGCGGATGTATTCCTCGAAGTGGCCGGTGTAGTTGCCGATCCAATCGCCGGTCAGGTCGGGCCCCAGATCTTCTTTCATCAGCGGAAAGGTAGCCAAGCCTGCCTGAAGTCAAACGGCGGAACAGGTTTCTGGGCGTCGCCTTGCCGTCCCGGCTTAGTGCTTCTTGCCTGAGTTCGGACCGAATTTGGGTCCAAAGAGGATTCCAAAAAGGCCTCCCACCAAGAAAAGGAATCCGCTGGCGAATCCGTGTTCGATGAGGCCTGGTTCAACGGGACGTTGGATGAGTTAGCCCGCTTCGAATAGATCCAAAGCCTTGACCGAACCGCCCGAAAGCCGACAGCTATGAAGGTGTTTGGAAGTCAAAGAGATCATCCGGCCACTTACCTCATAGGAGTCATGAATACCCCACGGCGTTGTGATTTGGCGAGTGTCTGGCGTTGGACGCTGGAGATGTTTTCGATTGTGATGGTTGTTTGTTACTGGTCCTTGACGTTCAGCGGGTCGATCTGGGGCTCAGGGCTGAGATATCGCGAGCTCTTTGATGGGAGCTTTCCGGTGATCGGATTGCTTTTCGTGACCTCGGTCTATTCGTGGAAGAAGCATCGTTGGCACGCTTTTTTCGGTCTGGTCATTTTCGGAGCTTGGTTTGTTTGGGCAGCCCTCCCCCGATTTTAAGAAGACCGATGGGGCCGCATCTTTGCTGATCACGCCTTCTTGAACACGATGGCTTCGTCCTTCACGTCGGCGCGGATGAGGTCGCCGGGTTTGAAGTCGCCGTCGAGGATGCGCAGGGCGAGCGGATCAAGCAGGCTGTCCTGGATGGCGCGTTTGAGCGGGCGGGCGCCGAACTGCGGGTCGTAGCCTTCCTTCGCGATGTGATTCTTCGCTTCGTCCGAAACTTCGAGCCGGAGGTTCTGCGCTTCGAGGCGTTTCATCACGCGGATGAGTTGGAGGTCCACGATCTTCGTCAGCTCAGCTTCGTCGAGACTGTGGAAGATGATCGTGTCATCCACGCGGTTGAGGAACTCGGGACGGAAGTGCCGTTTGAGTTCGCCGAGCACCTTGTCCTCCATCGCCTGATGCGCGCCCTTGGAGGTTTTCCCATCGAGAAAATACTCCTGGATGATGGGTGAACCGATGTTGGAGGTCATGACGACGATGGTGTTCTTGAAGTCGACCGTGCGGCCCTGGCCATCGGTCAGGCGGCCGTCGTCCAGGACTTGGAGGAGCACGTTGAAGACGTCGGCGTGGGCCTTCTCGATCTCGTCGAAGAGGATGACGGAGTAGGGACGGCGGCGGACGGCGGCGGACGGCTTCGCTGAGCTGGCCGCCTTCCTCGTAGCCGACGTAGCCGGGAGGCGCGCCGACGAGCCGCGAGACGGTGTGCTTCTCCATGTATTCCGACATGTCGATGCGGATCATGGCCTGGTCGTCATCGAAGAGGAACTCGGCCAACGCGCGGGCCAGCTCGGTTTTGCCGACGCCGGTGGGACCGAGGAAAATGAAGGAACCGATCGGGCGATTCGGATCGCCGAGGCCGGACCGGGCGCGGCGAACGGCGTTGGCCACGGCCTTGATGGCTTCGCTCTGGCCGATGACGCGATGGCTGAGGCGGTCTTCCATCTTCACCAGTTTCTCGCGTTCGCCTTCAAGCATGCGGGTGACGGGAATGCCGGTCCATGCGGCGACGACCTTGGCGATGTCCTCATCGGTCACTTCCTGGCGGAGCAGGGTGTGGCGGGTGGTGGCGGTCTGTTTCTGGACGCTCGCAAGCTTCTTCTCGAGATCAGGAATGCGGCCGTATTGGATCTCGGCGGACTTGTTCAAATCGCCCTTGCGGCTGACCTGTTCGAGCTCGGTCTTGGCCTGCTCCAGTTGTGTTTGGATCAAGCTGACGGCGTTGATCGCGGCCTTCTCGTTCTGCCATTGGGCGGTCAAGGCGGACGACTTGTCCTTCAAGTTGGCGATTTCGCCGTCGAGTTTCTTGAGGCGGTCTTTGCTGGCGTCGTCGCGCTCCTTCGCGAGGGACGTGCGCTCGATCTGGAGCTGGAGAATCTGGCGATCGAACTGGTCGAGTTCCGTGGGCTTGGAATCGAGTTCCATTTTCAAGCGGGAAGCGGATTCGTCCACGAGATCGACGGCTTTGTCGGGCAGGAAACGGTCGGCGATGTAGCGGTGCGATAGGGTCGCGGCGGCGATGAGGGCGGCGTCCTGGATGCGGACGCCGTGGTGGGTTTCGTAGCGTTCCTTGAGGCCGCGGAGAATGGCGATGGTGTTTTCGACCGTGGGTTCGGCCACATGGACCGGCTGGAAGCGGCGTTCGAGGGCCGGGTCCTTCTCGATGTATTTCTTGTATTCATCGAGCGTGGTTGCGCCCACGCAGCGGAGTTCGCCGCGGGCGAGCTGGGGCTTGAGCATGTTGGCCGCGTCGGCCGCGCCCGCGCCGACGATGGTGTGGAGCTCGTCGATGAAGAGGATGATCTTTCCTTCGGCGGAAGTGACCTCCTTCAAGAAGGCTTTCAGACGGTCCTCGAATTCGCCGCGATACTTCGCGCCGGCGATCATGGCGCCGAGGTCCATGGCGATGATGCGTTTGTTTTTGAGGGACTCGGGGACGTCGCCGTTGACGATGCGGCGGGCGAGGCCTTCGACGATGGCGGTCTTGCCGACGCCGGGTTCGCCGATGAGCACGGGGTTGTTCTTCGTGCGGCGGGTGAGCACCTGCATGACGCGGCGGATCTCGTCGTCGCGGCCGATGACGGGGTCGATCTTGCCCTGGCGGGCGAGGGCGGTGAGGTCCTTGCCGTATTTCTCCAGCGTCTGGAACTTGTCCTCGGGATTCTGGTCGGTGACGCGCTGGTTGCCGCGGACTTCGGAGAGGGCCTTGAGCACGGCGTCGCGTTTTAGACCGAGCTTCTCGAAGATTTTCTTGAGCGAGGAACCGCCTTTCGACATGAGACCGAGGAGGAGATGCTCGGTGCTGACGAACTCGTCCTTGAGTTTCTTGGCTTCGTCCTCGGCGGCATCGAGGGCGTGTTTCAGTTCGTTGCTCAGGTAGATGTCCGATGAACTCGTGCCTTGGACGCGGGGCCGCCGATTCAACTCCTCGTCGAGGGCCGTCTCTACTTTGGCCGGCTCGGCCCCGAGGCGACGGAGAATTTCTGGAACGATGCTCTCCTCCTGGGCGGCCAACGCGGCGAGGAGGTGCTCGCCGTCGATCTGCTGGTGGGAAAGCTTCTTCGCCACCTGTTGCGCCTCCTGCATGGCTTCTTGGGACTTTGTGGTGAAACGCTCTAGGTTCATGCGGGGTTAGTTAAACCAAGTTCCGGCCGTGTCAAAGTGGCCCGTTGGCAAAGACTGAACGGAGATTGTCATGCGTGAGACAGTGAGGCTCTTGTGGAGCGGACTAAGCCACGGGTTATGCCGAGTGGTTCCGACAAAGTTCCCGGCGCGAACGGTGGTCGAGCCGGGGATCTGGTGACCCATGAGGGGCGATTCTAGGCGGCTTTGAGAATTCCCAAAAGGTTGTCCTTCAACGTGAGGCGGCGGCGTTTGAGTTCATTCACGGTTTCGTCGCACTTGGGCTCCACGTCGTATTCGGCGCGGCGAACCTGCCGGTCGACGTCATGGTATTCGTCGAACAGCCTGCGGAAGTGGTGATCGGTGGTCTTCAAGGTGTGGATCCGGTCGCGGTATTCGGGGAAGTCGTGGATCAGGTCGTGATGTTCGTCTTGCATGGTGTTCGTCAGGGGTCACGGCTTTCGTAACACTTTTTTGCCCGGCGACCAACCGCTGGCTGCGCAAAGCTCGACCGATCTTGCGGGGGCTGTCCAGGAAAGAGAAAACCCCGGCGGACCAAGGTCCGCCGGGGTTCGAAAGATCCTGGGTGGCAGGTTTCCTAGAAATCGCGGAAGTCGCCGGGGTTGGCGCGGGGGCGCACCTTGGTGTCGGCGGATCCTTGGATCTCCCTCATGGGCAGAGATGCGAAGGCGTCGTCCTGGCTCTGGGCTGTCTGCGACTCGGAGCGGGCCGAGGATTCGAGTGAGTAAAGATTAGGTTCCTCCGCAGTTCGCCGGTGGAAAATATGCTGCGGCTTGAGGGCCGGCGCGGCGGGCTTCTTGACGTTCTGCTTCGGCGATGGTTCCGCCCCATTGGCCCGGACTGCTGCTGGCGCCTCATAGGCTCCTGTGACCACGGCGCGCATGCTCTCGACGGCATGCCAGACATCGGCGGCGTAAGTGCGGAGCTCGTTGGCGGCGGCGTTCTTGTCGTTGACGGCGATAACCTTTCCTTCCGTGTCGACGACGAGCGAGAGGGCGTAGATCCCGTAAAGCTGGACGTAGCTGTTGGCGGCGTGGACCACGGCATTGGCCTCGGCGCCCGGCTTATGCCAGTCCGCCTTGTTGAAGACGGCCGCGTTGAGTCCGAAGGCCTGCACGTCGCCGTAGCGCTCGAAGAGGTTGCGTTCGATCTTGTCCATCGCGGCTTCGGCTCTGGAGTGGAGATTCTCGATCGCGATGGCGTCGGAACTCTTGAGCCCCTTGATGGCGTATAGGCCCATTGCGACGAGGGGAATGGTGCCGATGGCGACGAAGACGACTGTCAGTCGAGTGGTTAGGCTTAGGCGGTTTAGAAATTTCATGGACTTCGATTCCGGGGAGCAGTTTGGATCCGGACCTGAGATTTCATCGGAAGCGCTTCAGGGTCGCTTGAGCAATTTTGGACTGATTGATCACATAATGGGACGGTATCCAGACTTCACCCTTGCGGAACATTCCGGCTCGGGCTTCCTTTCGAAAATGAGTCCCCAGTTCAAATCCCTCGTGCGATCAGCCGTATACGGATGTTTGATCGTTGGTCTGTGCCTCCGCGTTTCCGCAGCCGAAGTCGAGGCGGTGTCCAAGCCGGCTCCACGGGAAGGCAGTCCGCTCGTGAGGCACAACCTTCTGAATGAGCGCAGCAGGGCGGCTGCCGGAAAGATCGACCTCGTGTTCATCGGCGATTCGATCACCCAAGGTTGGGAAGGTGCCGGCAAAACAGTCTGGGAAAAGCACTACGCCGGCCGGAAAGCCCATAATCTTGGCATCGGTGGAGACAAGACGCAGCACGTCCTCTGGCGCTTGGAGAACGGCAATCTCGATGGTTTGGAACCGAAGGCGGCCGTGGTGATGATCGGCACCAACAATTCCGGCAAGGACCGGAACACGACGGTCGAAATCACCGAAGGCGTGACCGCCGTGATCTCGAAGCTCCGCGCCATGCGGCCCCAGATGAAGATCCTTCTCCTGGGTATTTTCCCACGCGGCCAGAACTTCAACGAGCAGCGTGGTTCAATTCTCCAGGTCAACCAAGCCATCGCCAGGCTGGCCGACAACCAGTCGGTGTTCTGGCTCGATTTCGGGTCCCAGCTCATCAACTCCGACGGATCGATCTCCAAGGATCTCATGCCCGATTACCTCCACCTCTCGACCAGGGGTTATGAGATCTGGGCGGATGCCATCGAACCCAGCCTCGTCGCTTTGCTCGGAGAAAAGGCGACCGCAGGAGCCACCGATCCGTCCGGAGAATGGGTTTGGACGATCAACGGACCCGATGGCCAACCGGTTTCGGCGCCTTTGATCCTCAAGAAAGAAGGTTCCAAGATCACCGGGAAATTTGCCCGCAATGCCGATAGTTGGCTTCAGATCGAAGAGGGATCCATTTCGGGCAACGCGATGAAGTGGAGGATAAATCGCAATCGTCCCGACAACGGCGGAACCATGACCTACGAGATGGCCGGCTCCGTCGAAGCCGACGGGACGATCAAGGGAACCGCCAAGACCAAGTTGGACGGAAACGAGATGGCAACCCCTTGGACGGCCAAGCGCAAGTAGACAGCCCGACCGGCGGAGGGCGAGTCCATGCTTGACCCGGACCTCCGCGGCTTTTACTTACATTGCGAACATGTCGCGCATTCCCGTAGTGCTCCAGCTGGTGGTCGTGGCCGTAGTAGGCTGCGATGCCGCTGGGCCTTGTTGTGCGTAGAGAGACTTTCAACAAGAACCCACGGCTGGAAACGGTCGTGGGTTTTTTGTTACAGCGACCGTTCCCGCCAAATCAGAGAGAGACAGAACCATGAGCAAGACAGCGATCAAGAAGACGACGAAGAAAGCAGCCGCACCCAAGGCCACACCCAAGGCCGAGGTGGGCAAGGCGATGTTTGGCCGCGACATCTTCGTCGAAGCCCTCGAACGTGCCGGCGTAGAGGTCATCTTCGCCTATCCGGGTGGCGCGAGCATGGAGATCCACCAGTCGCTCACGAAATCCAAGATCCGCACGATCCTCCCGCGCCACGAACAGGGCGGCAGCTTCGCGGCGGAAGGCTACGCCCGCGCGACCGGCAAGGCCGGCGTTTGCATGGGCACCTCCGGTCCCGGCGCGACCAACCTCGTCACCGCCATCGCCGACGCCTACCTCGATTCCTGCCCGCTCGTGGCCATCACCGGCCAGGTCGCCCAGGCCATGATCGGACGCGGCGCGTTCCAGGAGACCGACATGGTCGGCGTCACGATGCCCATCGTGAAGCACTCCTACCTGATCACGAACATCAACGACATTCCCCGCATCGTGGCCGAGGCCTTCTACCTCGCCGAAAGCGGCCGTCCCGGTCCCGTCGTCATCGACTTCCCGAAGAACGTCCAGCAGCAGAAAGCCCAGCCTAAGTGGCCCGTTTTCGCCGAGATCAAGGCCGGACTCCGTGGCTACACCCAGCCCGATCACCGCGCCGACGACCTCGCGCTGAACGAGATCATCGGCCTGATCGAGAAGGCCGAGCGCCCCGTCCTCTACTGCGGCGGCGGCATCATCACCTCCGGCGCGGCCGAAGAGCTGAAGAAGTTCGCCGAGGCCACCAACATTCCCGTCACCACCACGTTGATGGGCATCGGCGGTTTCCCGGAGACTCATCCGCTCTCGATGCGTTGGCTCGGCATGCACGGCTACGCCCCGGCCAACTGGGCCGTCAGCGGTGAGTTCCAGCAGCGCAAGGACCCGAGCGAGCCGATGGTGAAGCTCAAGGACGGGGCCGACCTGCTGCTCGCGTTCGGCGTGCGTTTTGACGACCGTGTCACCGGCAAGTTCGAGGAGTTCTGCAAGAACGGCACGATCGTCCACATCGACATCGACCCGTCCGAGCACAACAAGAACAAGAAGGCCCACCTCGCCATCGTCGGTGACCTGAAGGACGCCCTCAAGCGCCTCAACGCCCTCGTCGCCAAGCGCACCACCTCGAAGAAGTTCCCCGCCTGGCACGCGCAGATCACCGAATGGAAGGAGAAGGCCCCGTTCCGCTTCACCAATCCCGGCCAGATCATCGACTCCGACCATCTCAAGCCCTTCAACAAGCCCGGGCAGGAATACATCCTCCCGCAGATGGTCATCGACGAGCTCTACCATCTGACCAAGGGAGACGCGATCATCACCACCGGCGTCGGCCAGCACCAGATGTTCGCCGGCCAGTGGTATAAGTATAAGTTCCCGCGCCAGTTCATCACCAGCGCGGGCCTCGGCTCCATGGGCTACGGATTCCCCGCCGCGCTCGGCGCCAAGGTCGCCCGGCCCGACAAGCAGGTCGTCGACATCGACGGCGACGGCTCCTTCCTCATGAACGTGCAGGAACTCGCCACCGCCAAGGTCGAGCACATCGCCGCCAAGGCCATCATCCTGAACAACCAGCACCTCGGCATGGTCGTGCAGTGGGAGGACAACTTCTTCGGCGGCAACCGCGGCCATACCTACCTCGGCGACCCCACGGACCGCGAACACGTCTACCCGGACTATGTGAAGGTCTGCACCAGCTTCGATGTCCCGTGCGAACGCGTCGTCTACCGCAAGGACCTGCGCGCCGCGCTGGAGCGCATGCTGGCCTCCGAGACGGCCTACGTCCTCGACGTCGTCACGCCCTACACCGAGCACGTGCTCCCGTTCATCCCGGCCGGCCGCACCGTGGCGGACATGATCTGGTAAACCGTCGGACTGCGACTCTCGCAAACGCCCGCAGCCGCCTGGTTGCGGGCGTTTTCCATTCACAGACTGGCCGGCCGGTTCGCTCCACGCTTGGCAACCGGGCGACCGGCGTTAGCGTCGGCTCCATGCTGTTTCGTTTCTGCGCCCTGTTTGCGGCCGTGTCGTTCGCCGCCGGCGCTGCCCAGATCAATTTCAACTGGTCGCAGGATCCGCTCGGACGGGCGCCGACCAACTTCGTCAGCCGTCTTTCCGGTGGTGGCCCGCCGGCAGATTGGAAGCTGATCAACGACGAGGTGCCGCCGCTGCTCGCGCCGATCAATCCCAACGCTCCCATCCCTAGGCGCGCCGTCCTCGCGCAGCTTTCCGCCGACAAGACCGACGAACGGTTTCCACTGCTGGTCTACGAGGGCGAGGCGTTCAAGGATTTCACGCTGAAGACCCGTTTCAAGACCGTCTCAGGCACCGAGGAACGGATGGCGGGCATCGCCTTCCGGATCGTCGACGACAAGAACTACTACGTGATCCGGGCCAGTTCGCTTGGAAACAACCTGCGGTTCTACAAGTTCGTGAACGGCGAACGCAGCGCCCCGATCGGACCGGAGATTCCGATTCCATCCGGCGTCTGGCACCAGCTCACGATCGAGGCCAAGGGCAACGAACTCCGCTTTCTCCTGAACGACAAGGAGGCCATGCCCGTGCTGACCGACAATTCGTTTCCGGCGGGTAGATTCGGCTTCTGGACCAAGTCCGATTCCGTCTCCCATTTCGTCGACACCACCATCACCTACAAGCCCATCGAGCCCGAGGCGCAGGTCGCCGTGCGGCAGATGATGAAAGCCCGGCCCAAGTCGCTGCTCGGCCTGAAGCTGTTCGCCTACGACGGGTCCGGCGCCAATGCGTGCAAGATCATCGCCAGCGACAAGGAGTCCGAAGTCGGCCAGCCCGGCGGCGCCTCTGAGCTGGATGTGCTCAAGCGCGAGAAGAGCTATTTCGCGAAGGGCAGCGAACGCTGCGAGGTCACGCTTCCGATCCGCGACCGCAACGGCGAGGTCATCGCCGTGGCCCGTCTCGTCATGCCTACGTTCCCGGGACAAACGGAGAAAAACGCCCTGGAGCGCGCCATGCCCATCCGTGGCGAGCTGGAGCTGCTGATCCAAGCGTCCCGCGAGTTGGAGTGAACGGGCTCGGCGCTTGCGCGGGGGAAATTATCTGCGAATTTCCGGGCAACGGTTTCACTCAACTCTTCCCGAAGCATGCCAGATCAAACCCAGCGGACGCGGCCGGTGGTTCCCGGACCCGGTAGTGGCGGCGGTGACGGCCCGGCCGCACCCAAGGTCGACAAACCCAACACCGAGGAACTCCTCAAGCGCATGCGCAAGGTCGATCCCGACCAGGCCAAACGTTATCGCCAGCGCACCGGTCAATAGAACCTCCGGAACCCATGGCCCACCCGATCGCCGGAGACTTCCTTTCGTTGTTGAACGAACACCGTGTCGAGCCCCTGCGCGGGGCTTCGGTGAACGCCGCGACCTTCACCCAGACCCAGGCGACGACCGTGTTCGCCTTCCACTGCGCCGAAGGCGTGCTGATGGCGGGCGACCGACGGGCGACGGCGGGCAACCAGATCGTGACCGACCAAGTGGAGAAGGTCATCGAGATCGACGCGACTTCACTTCTCGCCATCGCCGGAGTTCCTGCGACGGCCTTTGAGATGGCGAGGGTGATGCAGACATCCTTCGAATATTACCGCCGAAGCCAGCTCCAGCCCCTCAGCCTCTCGGCCAAGGTTCGCGCGCTGGCCCGGCTGCTGCGCGACAATCTTCCCATGACGCTCCAAGGCGTGGGTGTGGTCGTGCCGCTGTTCGCGGGGCTCGACACCTCGGTCACCCCGGCCAAGCCGCAGATCTTCTTCTACGACCCGCTGGGTGCGCAGTTCCAGGCCGTGGGTTATTCCGCTTCCGGTTCCGGATCTCAGACGGTGCGGAGCATTCTGAGTTTCCAGCACAACCACGGTTCACCGAGGCCGTCGGAGATGAACCGCGCCGAGGCCGTGCGCTTTGCCCTGCGGCTCCTGATCACGGCGTCGGAGTTCGACAGCGCCACCGGCGGCGTCAACCCGGCCACGAGCCAGTTCGCCACCATCCGCCTGCTGAAGTCCGATGGTGTCCACATCGTCAGCGACGAGGAACAGAGGGAGTTACTGAAGTGAAGGGATAGAACGGAAACAACCAACAACGAACCCTGAAGTTCATGGAGCTTTCTGCAGCAGAGAAAAAGACGGTCGCACGGCTTCGCAAAAAACAGGAGAACTTGCGACGCTTCCGATGGTGGCTGGTCCTCCTTGGCGTCTGTTCTTTCGCAACAGCTATCTACGGAATAGTGGTCGTCGAACGGTCGCTTCATGGGGAGGACTCGCCATCGATAGCAGCAACGGTAGAGATTGCCCTTATCCTTCCTCACGTTCATCTGATGTGTTTTTCGGGTGCAGTCGCAGTTGGTTATTCTTTGGTAAACTGGAACGGCAACAAGCGGGACATGCTGTTGTTGAGATTGGTGGACGAAAAACCATCATAGTCTGAGATCGGATCGTAAACCGGAACCTGCGCGAAGATCTGCGCCCGCTTAACCATGACCGAAGAACCCTATCGTTGGTTGGAAGCCGTCTCGAACCGGCGCGACTACGTGCGCGAGCAGTTGAAGGACGGTTCGCCCGTCTTCGCCGCCAGCCTCGCCGATGGCATCCTGCTGCTCGGCGTCGGCAGCGGACAGAGCAAGGTTTTCGAGCTCTTTGA